>CAMYNJ010000105.1 GCA_947259795.1 uncultured Alphaproteobacteria bacterium
GGGCAGCCCGGCGAGCCGCGCCACATGGATGCCGTAGGAGCGGTCGGCGGCACCGGGCTCTACCTCATGCAGGAAGACCACGTCATCTTGCCACTCCTTGACCCGCATGCTGTGCGGCTTCATCGCCTCCAGCCGCGAGGCCAGCGCGGTGAGTTCGTGGTAATGCGTCGCAAACAGGGCGCGGCAGCGGTTCGCCTCATGCAGATGCTCGACGCAGGCCCAGGCGATCGACAGCCCGTCGAAGGTGGCGGTGCCGCGGCCGATCTCATCGAGGATCACCAGCGCGCGCGGCCCCGCCTGATTCAGGATGGCGGCGGTCTCCACCATCTCCACCATGAAAGTGGAACGCCCGCGCGCCAGATCGTCCGCCGCCCCGACGCGGCTGAACAGCCGGTCCACGACCCCGATACGGGCGGCGGCGGCGGGCACGTAACAGCCGGTCTGGGCCAGCACCGCGATCAGGGCGTTCTGGCGCAGGAAGGTGCTTTTGCCCGCCATGTTGGGGCCGGTGACCAGCCACAGGCGTCTGTCTTCCGCCAGGTCGCAATCATTGGCGACGAAGGCGCTTTCCTGCGACGCTTCCAGCGCGGCCTCGACCACCGGATGCCGCCCGCCTTCGATATGAAAAGCGCGGGATTCGTCGACGGCCGGACGGCAATAGCGGCGTCCGGCCGCCAGTTCGGCGCCGGCCGCCGCGACGTCCAGGCGGGCGAGCGCCGCCGCCATGCGGGCCAGCGGCTCGGCGCGGCTTGTCACTTCGCCGACCAGGTCCTCGAACAGCTGCAGCTCCACCGCCAGCGCCTTGTCGGCGGCCTCCGAGATCGAGCGGGCCAGCTCGGCCAATTCAACCGTCGAATAGCGCACGGCCCCGGCCAGCGTCTGGCGATGGATGAAATCCTCGCCCATCTTGTCGGCATGGATCGGCGTGACCTCGATGAAGTATCCCAGCACGTTGTTGTGGCGGACCTTCAACGAGCCGATACCGGTCTCCTGGCGATAGCGCGCCTCCAGATTGGCGATCAGGCGGCGACTCTCGTCGCGCAGCTGGCGCAACTCATCCAGCTGCGGCGCATAGCCGGCGGCGATGAAACCGCCGTCGCGCGCCAGCAGCGGCATGTCTTCGGCCAGCGCGCGGTCCAGCCGGTCGCGCAAGCCCTCATGATGGCCGAAATCCTCCAGCGCAGCGCCGATGCCCGGTGGCGGCGCCAGGGATGCCAATTCCGCGCGGATGGCCTCCGTCCGTTTCAGGGTCTCGCCGATGGCCGAAAGATCGCGCGGCCCGCCGCGCCCCAGCGTCAGGCGCGACAATGACCGTTCCGCGTCCGGGCTGCCGCGCAGGGTGATGCGCAGGAATTCGCGCAGGCTTGGTTCGTCGAGGAAGAACTGCACCATGTCGAGCCGCGCGTCGATCGCGGCCGGGTCGGTCAGCGGGGCCGCCAGCCGCGCCGCCATCAGCCGCGCGCCGCCGCCGCTTACCGTGCGGTCGACGACTGACAGCAGGCTGCCCTTGCGGTCGCCGGTAAGGGTGCGGGCCAGTTCCAGATTGCGCCTCGTCGCGGCATCGATTTCCATCACCGCGTCGATTGCGAGGCGGCGCGGCGGGTCGAGCCGCGGCAGCTTGCCGACCTGGGTCAGCTCGACATAATCGACCAGCGCGCCGGCCGCCGCCAGTTCCGGCCGCCCGAAGGTGCCGAAGCCATCCAGCGCCGCCACACCGTAGAGCGCCTCCAGCCGCTTGCGGCCGTTCTGCGAATCGAAGCGGCTGCCCGGCAGCGGCGACAGCGCCGACTTCCAGTCGCCCAGCAATTCGAACAATTCCGGCCGTTCCAGCAGCTTTTCGGGCAGGATCAACTCGCCCGGCGCGATGCGGGCCAGTACCGCCCCCAGGGACGCATCGGTCACCGGCTGGACCAGGAATTCGCCGGTCGATACGTCCATCCAGGCCAGCCCAAGCTCACCCGCCGCGAGGGCGAGGGCGGCGAGGTAATTATGCGCCCTGGCGTCCAGCAGGGTATCCTCGGTGATGGTGCCGGAGGTAACGAGCCGCACCACCGCGCGCTGGACCACCGATTTGGCGCCACGTTTCCTGGCCTCGGCCGGGTTTTCCATTTGCTCGCAGACCGCCACCTTGTGGCCGGCCCGGATCAGGCGCTGCAGATAGCCGTCGGCGGAATGGACGGGCACGCCGCACATGGGAATTTCCTCGCCCGCATGATGGCCGCGCTTGGTCAGCGTGATGTCCAGCGTGGCCGAAGCCGTTACCGCATCCTCGAAGAACAACTCGTAGAAATCGCCCATCCGGTAGAACAGCAGGCAATCGGGATTGGCCTGTTTGATCTCTATATACTGGGCCATCATCGGTGTGATGGCGGGCTTGGCGGCGGGCTTGCTCATGGAGGGGAAAATAGCATGCGATGCCCCCCGTGGGTAATACCAAGGCTCGTCGATAGCGACTCATTTCACTGCGCCGGACAATTTGCCAGAAAAGCTGCTGACAAAACTGGCGCCGGCAATTGGACTATGTATGATGAACTGCCCGAGCGGGTGGGCAGGCCCACACCCCGCATACAACGAATTAAGATATGAACAGGCAGGCTCAATTATGGACGACACCCGCTTTACCGACGAAGAAGCGCTGCAATTCCACTCCAGCGGCCGCCCCGGCAAATTGGAGATTGCGCCCACGAAGCCACTGACCACCCAGCGGGATCTGACGCTGGCCTACTCGCCGGGTGTTGCGGTACCCTGCCTGCGCATCGCCGATGACGAGGCTACATCTTACGAATACACCAACCGCGGCAATGTGGTGGCGGTGATTTCGAACGGCACGGCAGTGCTGGGGCTGGGCAATATCGGCGCGGCGGCCGCCAAGCCGGTGATGGAAGGCAAGGCGGTGCTGTTCAAGCGGTTCGCCGATATCGACGGCATCGACCTGGAAGTCGACACCACCGACGTGGACGAGTTCGTCAACTGCGTGCGCTACCTGGGCAAGGGGATCGGCGGTATCAATCTGGAAGACATCAAGGCGCCGGAATGTTTCGTGATCGAACAGCGTCTGCGCGAACTGATGGATATCCCGGTCTTCCATGACGACCAGCACGGCACCGCCATCATCACCACCGCAGGCCTGATCAACGCGCTGCAACTGACCGGGCGGACGCTTGGAGATAGCAAGATGGTCGTCAACGGCGCGGGCGCCGCGTCCATCGCCTGCGTCGAGTTGCTGAAGGCCATGGGCATGAAGCATGACCATGTGGTGCTGTGCGATTCGAAAGGCGTCGTCTACCAGGGCCGCGAGGCGGGGATGAACCAGTGGAAATCGGCCCATGCGGTAAAGACCGACGCGCGGACGCTGGCCGACGCGATGAAGGGCGCCGACATCTTTGTCGGCCTGTCGGTCAAGGGTGCCGTGAAGAAGGAGATGGTTGCCTCAATGGCGGACAAGCCCATCATCTTCGCCATGGCGAATCCGGACCCGGAAATCACGCCCGAGGAGGTGCGTGAGGTGCGCGACGACGCTATCACCGCAACCGGGCGTTCCGACTATCCCAACCAGATCAATAACGTGCTGGGCTTCCCCTATATTTTCCGCGGGGCGCTGGACGCGCGGGCCAGCACGATCAATGACGAAATGAAGATCGCGGCGGCCCATGCGCTGGCCGAGCTGGCGCGCGAGGATATCCCCGACGAGGTCGATAAAGCCTATGGCGGCCAGCGGCTGCGTTACGGCCCTGACTATATCGTGCCGGTGCCGTTCGATCCCCGCCTCATCGTGGCGGTGCCCAGCGCCGTGGCCAAGGCGGCCATGGACAGCGGCGTGGCCCGGCGGCCGATCGAGGACCTGGACCAGTACCGGCGGGAGCTGACCCAACGGCTGGATCCGACAGCGTCGAGCCTGCAGGTGGCGCTCGAGGTCGTGCGCGCCAACCCGCGGCGCGTGATTTTCGCGGAAGGCGAGGAAGAGCAGGTGATCCGCGCGGCCCTCGCTTTCAGGACCGCGGGTTACGGCACGCCGGTGCTGATTGGACGCGAGCACCGAATCAAGGAAACGATGAAGGCGATCGGGCTGGACGAATCGGCCGACCTGGAAATTCATAACGCCCGGCTGAGCTCCGACAACCAGAAATATACGGAATTCCTCTATGCCCGGCTGCAGCGGCAGGGTTACCTGTTCCGGGACTGCCAGCGGATGGTCAACCAGGACCGGAATGTCTTTGCTGCCTGCATGGTGGTGCAGGGGGATGCGGATGCAATGGTCACCGGCGCGACCCGCAGTTTTTCGGTTGCCCTGGAGGACGTCACCCGGGTGATCGACCCAAACCCGGGCGAACGGGTCATCGGCCTCCAGATGGTGGTCGCAAAAGGGCGTACGGTCTTTATCGCCGACACCAACGTCCATGAAGTGCCGAACGCCGAGACATTGGCGGATATTGCGGTGCAGAGCGCCGCCAAGGCCCGTCAGTTGGGGCAGGTGCCCCGCGTGGCGCTGCTTGCCTTCTCCAACTTCGGCAACCCGATTTTGCCCGCCACCGAACGCATCCGTGAGGCCGTGTGCATTCTGGACAGCCGCGAAGTCGATTTCGAATATGACGGCGAAATGTCGGCCGACCGGGCGCTGAACTACGCACTGCTGAAGCGGCTCTATCCCTTCTGCCGGCTGTCGGGACCCGCGAATGTGCTGGTCATGCCGGCGCTGCACAGCGCCAATATCAGCGCCAAGCTGCTGCAGGAACTGGGCGGCGGGTCGATGATCGGGCCGATGCTGCTGGGCCTGTCCAAGTCGGCGCAGATCGTGCCCATGGGCTCCACGGTCAGCGACATCGTGCAGGCCGCGGCGCTGGCGGCGCACGACGCCATTCCATCCTGATCTTTTCGCCGACAGCCCAGGCGCTGAAATCTGCCGGTTTTCCGATCCGATTCGATCCGGTTTGCAGATTTTTCTGGCGACCTTTGCGCCGGTGTTATGCGTTTCTTAACACTCCCCCCTGCTAAATCTGTCGGGCGGGAGTTTGCGCTGGACATGTGTCGATCCCGCACAGCCCATCAGTCGGGAAACAACGTTTTTTCGATCGGAGCGGAACACCGATGCGCGTAATCACCTTCGCATGCCAGAAAGGCGCCGCTGGGAAAACCACCCTGGTCGGACATATCGGGGTGCAGGCCGAGATTGCCGGCGCCGGTCCGGTCGTGCTGCTGGATACGGACCAGCAGGGAGCCCTTGCCGAATGGTGGAATTCACGCCAGCCTGAACAGCCGGCCTTCGCGCAGACGGCGATCGACCAGTTGGCCGAAACGATCGACCAGCTGCGGGAAATGGGCTTCGGCCTTTGCGTCATCGATTCGGCCTCGACCATCAGCCCGGCGGTCGAACAGGTGATCGCGATATCCGATCTCGTGGTCATCCCCTGCCGGCCCAGCCCGCACGACCTGAGGGCCGCAGCCAAAACGATCGACCTGGTCGACAATCTGGGCAAACCGAAGGTTTTCGTGCTGAACGGCGCCACCGAAGGCGACCGCCTTACCGATGAGGCCCGCACGGTTTTGTCGGCGGCAGGCCAGGTCGCCCCCGCCGCAATCTACAATCACCCGGACTATGCCGACAGCATGTTCGACGGGCTGACGGTCATGGAAGCCATGCCGGACGGCCAATGTGCGCGCGAGGTCGAGGAACTATGGAACTTCCTGTCCGGCCTGCTCGACCAAGCGCCATCGCGGGTTACGGACGGTCCCGACGGTCCGTTCACCATGCGTCGGGACGCCTCCGCCTGATTCGCAGGACCGACCGGCCAGTCGTATCCCGCTTTTTCCGAATTTCGCTTATCCGTTCGCCAAGCGTGGCGCCATGGCGACGCCCCGGCAGCCGTTGGCATCCGCGATCTGGCCTTGCCAGACACGATTTGTCGCCGGTATGGCATGATCGACTGCGAAATGCGGCGGTTAATATAGTTAATCAATTATTTTTCAGATTGGCATTTATTACTTTTGAGCGCCGGCCCCGGAAAGGCAAAATTTTAGTTAAAGTTTAACAACCGGATTGTCTTCGCGTATTTCTACGGCTTTCATTACTACATTAACTGTGAATTAACGTTTCATTATTAGGGTTCAAGGTTATACCGAAGCGTCACGGCGCCTGCGGAAAGGGAGCGGAGCAGAACGAATATCCCGGTTTGCCTGCCGCTCGGGACCAACAGCGAAGCGAGCCCATTTCAGGCTTGCCACCAGGAGTAAAGACCAGATGCGAGTTATCGCGTGTGCATCCCAGAAAGGCGGGTCGGGCAAGACGACCATGGCCGGCCATATCGCGGTGCAGGCCGAAATCGCCGGTGCCGGCCCCGTCGCCATCGTCGACACCGACCCCCAGGGCAGCCTGGCGGATTGGTGGAACGAGCGCCAGGAAGAGTACCCGGCTTTCGCCCACACCTTTGTTTCGCGGATCGGCGAAGACGTCAACCGCCTGAAGGACCTTGGTATCAAGACCTGCGTGGTCGATACGCCGCCGGCTATCACCACTACGATCGAGCATGTCATCGAGATCGCGGACCTGGTGGTCATTCCCTGCCGGCCGAGCCCGCATGACCTTCGTGCGGCCGGCGCGACCGTCGAGCTGGTCGAGCGCCTCGGCAAGAAGCTGGTGTTCGTGATCAACGCGGCGACCCCGCGCGCGCGCATCACGGCGGAAGCCGCGATCGCGCTGTCACAGCACGGGACGCTGGCGCCGGTTACGATTCATCATCGCACGGATTTCGCGGCCAGCATGATCGACGGCCGCACGGTCATGGAGATCGATCAGAACTGCGCCTCGGCGCAGGAAATCATCCAATTGTGGGAATATCTGGATGAACGCCTTACCAAGACCGTCAGCACCATGAAGTTCTCGCTGGGCAATGCCCAGACGGTGAAACGCGGCTTTGGGTCGCGCGGCATGGGGGATGTGCGATGAACATGAAAGCTGCAGCATCCCTGACCGGCTCTCTTCTCGCCCGCAAGGGCGCAGCCTATCCCGCGTCTTATTCGGCGCCAACCCCTTCGCCGGAAGATCCCGACGGCGCGACCGACAGTTCGGCGGCCCGCGCCTACAACGATCCTCGGGTCATCGCCAGCGCACCGCCGGTGGCGGCCAAGCCGACCGCATTCTCGGACCCCGCGCAGCAGCAGGACGAGCCATCGCAGGACAATCGGTTCACGCCTGATCCGGCGACGAGCGAGACCCCGGCACCGGCCGATACGGCACCTGCGGCTGATATGGAGCCTGCGGCTGATATGGAGCCTGCGGCCGATACGGCGCCTGCTGTCGATACGGCGCCTGCGGCCAAGTCCCCGATACTGCCGGCGGCAAGCACCGGTTCGGATGCGGCCGACGGCGTTGAACTGCCGCAGACGATGGACAAGATGGGCCGTGTCCGGCTGTCTGTCCGGCTGGATCCGGATCGCTATCTGCGCGTCAAGATGGCTTCGGCGCGGACCCGCTGGTCGGCGCAGGACATCGTAATCGCGGCCCTTGACCGCTATCTCGGCGACAAGAAGCGCTCCGATTCGGATGGCAGCGACGGCGGCAGCCACGGAAACCTGAACTGAGGGGACAGGGGAGGTGAGCATGCGCCCCCGAAATCCCTTCGGATCAGGCCCGGTGAAGCCGGTCCAGGAAGCGCCCGAAGAGCTGGAGGCCGAGGCTCTCTATGAGGAGGAAGCCTTCGAGGACAAGGGCGACACCGCAAGCGAGGACGAAGATCTTGATCTTGCGGGAATGGGCTCGCTGACAGGGATTTCCATCCGACGCAAAACCGCCAGCGGCGCGGCCAAACCGGCCGTGCAGCCGCAAGTCCGCGTTCCCCGGCCCGAAGATTCCGCACCACGCACTATTGTAGACTTCTGGTCGCGCCTCCGGAAAGGACGTCGATGGCCGCAGCGCGCGGACATCGACGCCAAACAGGTGGGGTTGTACTGGCCGAACTCGGTATTGATGCGCGTTGGCGAAAACGGACTGCCCTGGCAGTTCGAACCGCTGATGTCGGACGTGATGCGCGGCGGCGGGCAGAGCTTCCACACCGGCGAAATCGAGTTCGGCAACTCGCTGGTCATGGAATGGATCCTGACTCTGGGTCGACGCACTCAGCAGTCGGCGCGGCCCCAGGAAGACGCTGACATGTTTCCGCTCGCTGCAGGCGATGTCCGTTACAGGGCAATGACGGTCCCGCTCGGCGACGACGACGATTCGATCACTCATGTGCTCTGTCACGTGCTGAAGGTATAGCGCCGGTTCGCAAATGCGACACCTGGGCCGCCGGGTTTATCCGGGTCTTCGTTCAACCCTATTCGAATTCGATATGGATGTGGTCGTCATGGCGGGCCGCCATGCATCCCTGGAAGCGCAGTTTCGAATGGTTTAATCCAAGACGGGCCGTCAGATGCGGCTCGATGAAGATCCGGCGTACCGCCGGCATCGATATCAATCGCTCGAGCAGCACCCGCGCTCGCGGCGCATCGAACTGCCTTTCCGGCAAGAGCGGCTGCAGCCACTCCATATTCCAGCGCAGCCAGCCCTCCTGGCCGCGGCAGGGTTGCGGGTCGCCCACGCGCGGCTGCACGAAACCCCAGTAGCCGACCGGCGAAGGCGTGGCCGCGTCACCCAAATGTAAAAGGGCCAGATCGACCTTCCGCCCATCGCTGTGCGAAATGTGGGGAATCATGGGAAACCAGTCGAAGAACGGGAATCCTGCGTCGAGATAGGCAATCCGGGCATCCTTGAATTCCCTGGAAAATTCGGCGCCAATCTTTTGCAGAGCCTGTCGCGCGGACGGTGCCGCATAGTGTCTGTTCAAGAGGCACGTCCAGGCTGTCCGGGGGCCGTAGGCCGGTTCGCCGGCCAAGCCGCATGCCAGCGGCACGCGCCCGACGGCGCCGGCCAGGGGAATTATCGCAAGAGACGCGCCGAGATAAGCGCATGCGTAAATGCTTATGCAGGCGGCAGTTCGCAGAAGCGCCTTACGATCGCCGAGACGCCGCCCCGCCCATATGAAAGCAGGAACGCAGAACCACAAGACCACGCCGCCGATTTGAGTGACGGCGGTCAACAGGACGACGAGAATGACCAGAAGGCCGGCCATCGCCGGCGCGCCGGGCGCAAGCGCCAGGGGTCCGGCCAGGGCCGCTGCCGCCAGGCGCCTCACACGTCGATCAGCAGGCGTTGCGGATCTTCGATCATTTCCTTCAGACGGACCAGGAAGGTCACGGCCTCGCGTCCGTCAACGATGCGATGATCGTAGCTCAGCGCCACATACATCATGCTGCGCACCGCGATCTCGTCACCCACCACCACCGGCCGCTTTTCGATCTTGTGCAGGCCGAGGATGCCCGACTGCGGCGGGTTCAGGATCGGCATCGACAGCATCGAGCCATAGACGCCGCCATTGGAGATGGTGAAGGTGCCGCCGGTCATTTCCTGGATGGTCAGCTTGCCGTCGCGCGCCCGGCGGCCGAAGTCGGCAATCTGCGATTCGATGTCTGCGAAGCTCAACTTGTCGGCGTCTCGCAGGATCGGCACCACCAGACCCTGCGGTGTGCCGACGGCCACGCCGATATCGTAATAGTTCTTGTAGACGATCTCGTCGCCGTGGATTTCCCCGTTGACCGCGGGCAGTTCCTTCAGCGCACCGATCGCCGCCTTGGTAAAGAAGGACATGAAACCCAGCTTGACGCCGTGTTTCTTCTCGAAGGAATCGCGATATTCAGACCTGAGCGCCATCAGCGACGTCATGTCGATCTCGTTGAAGGTGGTCAAAATCGCCGCGGTGTTCTGCGCCTCCTTCAGGCGCTCGGCGATGCGCTGGCGCAGGCGCGAC
The DNA here is from genome assembly GCA_947259795.1 of uncultured Alphaproteobacteria bacterium. Taxonomy (GTDB): domain Bacteria; phylum Pseudomonadota; class Alphaproteobacteria; order UBA8366; family JADFVY01; genus JADFVY01. The sequence goes on from CAMYNJ010000105.1 coordinate 9,840, forward strand.
ATGCGCACCCGTTCCTCGCCGCGGCTGTCCTCGGGCCGGGCCGGCAGTTCTTCCGCGCGGACGAAGACCGGCGCCGCCGGCCGCGGCGCGGCGGCCGGGCTCGGCGCCTTTGCAGGCGTCGCGGGTTTCGCCGGCGCGGCCTCTTCCATAAAGGCGATCACATCGCCCTTGGTCAGCCGGCCTTTCGGGCCGCTGGCCGGGATCGCCGCCGGGTCCAGCTTGTTATCCTCCACCAGCTTGCGCACGGCCGGCGACAGAGTCGGTTCTTCCGCCACACCGGCGGACCCATTGGCGGCCTTGGGCGCGGGTTCGGACGATTTCGCGGATTTCCCGGCGGACTTTTCGCCGGTCGCTACGCCCTCGTCGATACTGCCCAGCAGCGCACCGACCTCGACCTCGGTGCCGCTGTCGGCCAGCACTTCCGCCAGGACGCCGCCGACCGGCGAGGGGACTTCGACGGTCACCTTGTCGGTTTCCAGCTCGACGAGCGGCTCGTCGAGCGCAACTTCTTCGCCGACCGACTTGAACCACCGGGCAACGATCGCCTCGGTAATGGATTCGCCCAGCGAGGGCACTGTTATCGGCTTGCTCATGTCTCTCTATGTCGCCTTCCGGGCTTCAGTGGATTTGCTGCATCGGCTAGGCGGCCTTCCCCTTGCTTTTGCCCTTGGCCGGCTTCACTGCCGCGGGCCGGGCGCTCAGGGTCAGTGCCTGATCAACCAACCTGTTCTGTTGTTCGATATGGCGGCGCAGCAGGCCGGTCGCCGGCGCCGCCGCCTCTTCGCGGCCGACATAGATGGGGCGGCGGCATTGCGAGCCGAGCTCGAGCAGCACCCGTTCGATACGCGACTCGATGAAGGTCCAGCTACCCATGTTCTTGGGCTCTTCCTGGCACCAGACGATCTCGGCCTTCGGGTAGCGCGCCAGCTGTTCGGTCAAGGCCTTCCTGGGGAAGGGGTATAGCTGTTCCATGCGCAGGAAGGCGACATCCTTGATGCCGCGCTTTTCGCGCTCCTCGAAGAGGTCGTAATAGACCTTGCCGGAGCAAAGCACGACGCGTCTGACCTGGGAATCCTCGCACAGCGCAACGTCGTCATACATGACGCGGTGGAAACTGGAGCCGTCGGTGAAATCTTCGAGTCTCGATTGGCAGCGCTTGTGGCGCAGCAGGGATTTGGGCGTCATCACGATCAGCGGTTTGCGGAAATTCCGCCGTATCTGGCGGCGCAGTACGTGGAAATACTGTGCCGGCGTCGTGCAATTCACCACCTGCCAATTGTCATCCGCCGAAAGCTGTAGATAGCGTTCCAGCCTTGCCGAGGAATGTTCGGGGCCTCATAGCCGTGCGGCAGCAGCATTACCAGACCGCACATGCGCAGCCATTTGCGCTCTCCGGAGGCAATGAACTGGTCGATGATGACCTGCGCGCCATTGGCGAAATCGCCGAACTGCGCCTCCCACAGCACCAGGACGTTGGGTTCCGACAGGCTGTAACCGTATTCGAATCCCAGCACACCGACTTCCGACAGGGGGCTATCCAGCACCTCGAACGGCGCCTGGCCAAAACGGATCTTGTTCAGCGGGATATAGCGATCCTCGTTTTCCTGGTCGACCAGCACCGCATGGCGCTGGCTGAAGGTGCCGCGCCCGGAATCCTGGCCGGACAGGCGCACGGGCGTCGATTCGCAGAGCAGCGTGCCGAAGGCCAGCGCCTCGGCCGTCGCCCAGTCGATTCCCTCGCCGCTTTCGATCATGTTGCGCTTGGCGTTGAGCTGGCGGATGATCTTGGGGTGAACGGCGACGTTCTTGGGCACCTGGCTGATTGCATGACCGACCTCGCGCAGCATGTCGATGCCGACCGCCGTCTCGCCTCTACGCTCGTCGCCGCTAGCGACCGACAGGCCGGCCCACTGGCCCTCCAGCCAGTCGGCCTTGTTGGGCTTGTAGGACTCGGCCGATTTGAAGTCGTCTTCCAGGGCCTGTCGCAGGTTGGCCCGGATTCTGTCCGCCTGTCCCGGCTCGATCGCGCCTTCCTCTTCCAGCCGCTTCGCATAGATGTCGCGCACCCGCGGGTGCTTGTCGATTCTGTTGTACATGCGCGGCTGCGTGAAGGCCGGCTCGTCGGCCTCGTTGTGGCCATGCCGGCGATAGCAGAACAGGTCGATCACCGCGTCCTTCTTGAAGCGCTGGCGGAACTCGGTGGCGATGCGCGCCGCATGCACGCAGGCCTCCGGGTCGTCGCCATTGACATGGAAGATCGGCGCCTGGACCATCTTGGCGACATCCGAGCAATAGGGGGACGATCGCGAATAGGCCGGGTTGGTGGTGAAGCCGATCTGGTTGTTGATCACGAAATGGATCGTGCCACCCGTGCGGTAACCTTTGAGCTGCGACAAATCGAAGGTTTCCGCCACCATGCCCTGGCCGACGAAAGCGGCATCGCCATGCAGCAGGACGCCCATGACCTTCTCGCGTTCCGCATCGCCAAGTTGCTGCTGCTTGGCGCGGACCTTGCCCAGCACGACCGTGTTGATCGCCTCCAGATGGCTGGGATTGGCGGTCAGCGACAGATGAATCAGCTTACCGTCGAATTCGCGGTCGGCCGAGGTGCCGAGGTGATATTTCACGTCTCCCGAGCCCTGGACATCCTCGGGGTTGCTCGACAGGCCCTGGAATTCGGCGAAGATCGCCCGGTAGGGCTTGTGCATGATATTGGCCAGTACGTTCAGGCGGCCCCGGTGCGCCATACCCAGTACGATTTTCTGGATACCCAGTTGCGCCCCGCGCTTCAGAATCTGCTCCAGCGCCGGCACCGTGGATTCGCCGCCATCAAGCCCGAACCGCTTGGTGCCGGTATAGCGCTTGTCGAGAAAGACCTCGAATTCCTCGGCCTCGGTCAGGCGCTCGAGAATCGTCACCTTGCCCCGCGTGGTGAAATCGGTCTGGTTGCGGATGTTCTCGATGCGTTCCTGGATCCAGGCCTTTTCGTCCGGCTCTTGGATATGCATGAACTCGACACCGATATTGCCGCAATAGGTGGCGGTCAGGATCGACACGATTTCACGCAGCGTCGCCGACTCCAGACCCAGCACGTAATTGATGAAGATCGGCCGGTCGAGGTCGTCCTCATTAAAGCCGTATGTCGCCGGGTCCAGTTCGGCATGAGGCGGGCGTTTTTCCAGGCCCAGCGGGTCCAGCGTCGCATGCAGGTGGCCGCGCACGCGGTAGGCGCGGATCAGCATCAGCGCACGGATCGAATCCATCGTCGCTCGGCGAATCTGCTCGACGGAAGCCGCCGCCACCATGGGATGATAGGCCGATGCCTCCGAAGCCGGCGGCAGCGCAGCGTTGGCCGTCGCGTCCGACAGGCTGGCATGCCGTCCGTTGGCGCCGATCACCCGGCCTGTGCGCGGTGCCCAACTTGCGCCGCGAAGTTCACCGCCGATTTCCGCCGGCCCGTCCTTCAGTTCGCTGAAAAGCTCGAACCATTCCGGATCGACCGAACTCGGATTTCGCAGGTAACGCTCATAGAGCTCAGCGATATAGGTCTCGTTGGCCCCGGTGAGAAAAGAACTCAATCCCGTATAGGATGACATGCTCCACCCTCTGTAAATCCGCGCCTGCTCTGGCAGCCCGGCCCGGCAACTAGCAAATCCAGAGCCTAATGTAATGCAGTCGGGTCAGATCGCAACCCGGGTTCCCGGCCTTGTGACTCGGGGTTCGGCCCCCGATCAGTCCATATTGGCGACGACTTCGTTCAACTCTCGCACGGCGGCGACCGACTTGTCGAACCCGGCCCTTTCGTCGGCGTTCAGTTCGATCTCGACGACACGCTCGACGCCGCCCGCGCCCAGCACCGCCGGCACGCCAACATAGAGCCCGTCCAGCCCGTACGGCCCATCGCACCAGGCGGCGCAGGGCAGCACGCGCTTCTTGTCCTTCAGGTACGCCTCGGCCATCTGGATTGCCGAAGACGCCGGCGCATAGAAGGCCGAACCGGTCTTCAGCAGCCCGACGATTTCGCCGCCGCCGCCGCGGGTGCGCTGGACGATGGCGTCGATTTTGGCCTCGGTCGACCAGCCCATCTTGATCAGGTCCGGCACCGGAATGCCGGCGACGGTGGAATAGCGGATCAGCGGCACCATGGTGTCGCCATGGCCGCCGAGCACGAAGGCAGTCACATCCTCGACCGAGACATTGAACTCTTCCGAAAGGAAATAGCGGAAACGGGCGCTGTCCAGCACGCCGGCCATGCCGACCACCCGGTTGTGCGGCAGGCCGCAGGCGTCGCGCAGCACGCCGACCATCACATCCAGCGGGTTGGTGATGCAGATGACGAAGGCGTCCGGCGCGTTTTTCTTGATGCCCGCGCCGACCGCCTTCATGACCTTGGTGTTGATGCCGATCAGGTCGTCGCGGCTCATGCCCGGCTTGCGGGCGACGCCCGCGGTGACGATGATGACGTCGGCGCCTTTCAGCGCGGCATAGTCGCTGCTGCCCGTAACGGCGGCGTCGTAGCCCTCGATGGTAGAGCCCTGGATGATATCCAGCGCCTTGCCCTCGGGAATGCCTTCCATGATGTCGACGAGGGCGATGTCGCCGAGCTCCTTGAGCCCGGCCAGGAGGGCGAGCGTGCCGCCGATATTGCCGGCGCCCACCAGTCCGATCTTGCTGCGTGCCATTGGTCTTCCCGTTCAGCGAAATATGAAATAACAGGGACAGCACAGGCTGGACGGCGCGTCCGGCAGGTCATGCTGCACTGCCGCAAAAGTCGTTGGTGTGGTAACGCGAATCAGTCGGAAGGGCAAGCGGAAATGCGGCATATCGCCGCCCGGAAGGGTGAGAAAGCGCCTACCCCGTTTCCTGGTTTGATTCCCCTGCCCACCCCGCCGAGCGCATTTCTGCCAGGCGGCTGGCGGAGCGTTTGTATTCCTGGGCGTGGGTTTTGCCGGTGACGAGGTCTTCCGGCGCGGCCTCGGCGGTGACCGCGAGGCGGGTTTTGTTTTCGTAGAGGGCGTCGATCAGAGTGATGAAGCGGCGCGCTTCATTGCGCATGGCCTCGTCCATTACGGGCACGCCGTCGATCAGGACCATACGGTAATGGCGGGCGATGGTCAGGTAATCCTCGGCGCCCAGGGCAGTACCGCAAAGGTCGTCGAAATGGAACCGGGCGATGCCGCGCGCGGCAGCCGGAACCTTCACGGCGCGGGCCTTGACGGTCAGCTCCTCCGAGGCGGCCTCAACCCCTTCGGTCAGGTCGGTGAAGATTTTATCCAGCGCCGCCGTCGCCTGCGGACCCAGCGGAGTATGCCAAACCTCGCGGCCTTCCAGGCGGGCTTGCCGATAGTCCTTTTGCGCAGACAATTCAAGAAGGTCGAGCTTTTTTTTGATAAGCTCAATGAATGGCAGGAACAGCGCGCGCTGCAGCCCGCCTTTATAGAGATCGTCGGGGGCCACATTGGTGGTGCAGACCACCACCACGCCGCGTTCGAACAGGGCTTCGAACAGGCGGCCCAGGATCATCGCGTCGGCGATGTCGCGGACCTCCAACTCGTCGAAACAGAGCAGCCAGACCTCGTCGGCGATGGCTTCGGCCACCAGGTCGATGGGATCCTCGCGGTCACCGGATTTCTTCTGCGCCCGGCGCCAGCGATGCAGCGCCTCATGCACCTCGATCATGAACTGGTGGAAATGGACTCGGCGTTTTTGTTCCAGCGGCGCCGCCGCGGTGAACAGATCCATCAGCATCGACTTGCCGCGCCCGACCGGGCCGTAGAGATAGAGGCCGAGCGGTGGGTCATCGCGGCGGCGGGCCAGGCCCAGCACCGCCTTCCAGCCCGAAATGCCGCCGGCGGGCTGATAATTCGCCAGCGCGCGGCAGAGCGACTGCAGCTTTTCCGCCGCCAGCTCCTGGATCGGGTCGGGCTGCAGCATGCCATCCCGCACCATTTGCCGGTATACGAAAAGCGGGCCTTCGTTCATGGCCTGTCCGCGCCGTCAGCGGGCGCCGGAAATCTGCATGATGTCGGCGGTAACGTAGGATGCGGCGTCGGACAGCAGCCAGACGATGCCCTCGGCGACTTCTTCCGGGGTTCCGGCGCGGCCGATGGGGACAAGGTGGGCTTCCTTTTCCACGCGGCCGGGCAGGCCGGAGGAGGATTCGTGGATGTCGGTGTCGATGATGCCGGGCGCCACGGCGTTGACCCGGATCCCCTCCTTGACGACCTCCTTGGCGAGCCCGATGGTCAGCGCGTCGACGCCGCCCTTCGCCGCCGCATACCAGACATAGTAGTTCGGGCTGCCCAGCCTGGAGGCGATCGAGGAGACATTGACGATGGCGCCGCCCCTGCCGCCGAAACGCGTCGACATGCGCCGCACCGCCGCGCGGCTGGCCCAGATCGTACCGTAAAGGTTGGCGTCGATACAGGCGCGGATGGTTTCCGCCGGCGCCTCGTCCAGCCGGCCCGCCAAACCGGTCATGCCGGCGTTATTGACAAGGGCCGTCAGTGTCCCAAGTTCCTTGTCCACGGTCTCGAACAGGCGTTCCGTCTCCGCCTCGCCGCCCGCGTCGCATTTCACGGCCAGCCCGCGGCGGCCGGCGGCCTCGATATCGCGGACCACAGCGGCCGCGGCATCCGCGTTCGACAAGTAGGAGATGGCTACGTCATAGCCCCGTTGCGCCAGCATGCGGGCCGTGGCCGCGCCGATGCCCCGGCTGCCGCCGGTTACGATCGCGATATTGCTCATTCCGCCGCCTGCGCCGCCGGGGCGAACGCGGCCTCCATTTCGCGCCGGAACCGCACCGCATGGGCCGTTGCGTCGATCTCAACATCCTGCCAGCGCACCGGTTGGCCGGCCGCGATCGGGTTCTTCAGTTTCACGTCATGGGCCAGGCCCAGCGGCAACCCGCCCAGAGCCAGGCTGTCGGCGGCGGGCATCAGCTTACCCCAGACCGTGGACCCGCCTTCGCCGTCCAGCATTTCGCCGGCGGCAAGGTCACGCTTTGCAGTGGCTACCACATCGCCGCGCCAGCCGACAGGCGCGCCCGTAGGCTCGCCGCGCAGGGCCGCGCTGGCCACCGAAATGCCGAGTTCCAGCCCGATCAGATGCCAGGGCTTGTACATGGCCGTGTAGAGTCCCGACTCGTCGGTAATCAGCCCGTACTCCGCGAAGCATCGCGCCGCGTATTCGTCTTGCGCAGCAAAAGTCACATAGACGCCCCAGCGCAGGTCGTTTTGCACGCCCGAGCCGTCGCGGTTGAGGCAGGAAATCACCTCCACCATGCCCCGACGCTCCAGCATGCCGCCATCGGCCCTGGGCCTGAGCATCTTGGCCAGCTCATGCGTGCCGACCGGCGGGAAGGACAGGCCGTCACTCGGGCAGTCCAGGCCGCAGGCATTGGCGACGGCGGCCATCTCGATGCCCGACTTGGTACCGTCCAGGAAGGAATTGAACATCTTCGGGTTCATACCGCCCTCGGCTGCGCGTTCCGGGCTGATGCCGTAATAGTCCCAGACCGTCTTGTCGGTGGAGGCGTGATATTCCGGCAGGTATTTCGTGCCCTTGCCCGCGGCCACGACTTCGAAACCGCAGGTCCGCGCCCAGTCGACCTGTTCGGCGATCAGCGCCGGCTGGTCGCCATAGGCCAGCGAATAGACGATGCCGGCCTCTCGCGCGCGCTGCGCCAGCAAAGGCCCGGCCAGTCCGTCGGCCTCGACATTCACCATGACGATATGACGCTGATGTTCGCAGGCCAGCTCGACATGGCGGATGCCGGCCGCCGGGCTTCCGGTGGCGTCGATCACCACATCCAGCCCGTCGGCGGCGATCAGTGACTCGGCATCCTCGGTGACGTGGGTCGCGCCCGTCTTCAGCGCGTCGGCGAAGGACGTGGCGGCATAGCGCTCGGCCTCCCAGCTGATCCGCTCAAGATTGCCGCGGGCGCGTTCCGGCGCCAGGTCGGCGATGCCGAGAACATGGAACCCGTCGACGCGGCGCGCCTGGCTCAGGAACATGGAACCGAACTTGCCCCCGCCGATCAACCCGACGCGGATGGGGCGGCCTGCGGCCGCGCGTTCAGCCAGCATGCTGTGGAAATTCATCTGTCAATCACTCCCTCGATACCGGCCCGGACCATAGAACCCCGCATCGCAGCCCTTCGCATCCTCATGGCAGCCGCAGGAGGACCGGCAGGATTTCCAGGTTCTGCAGCCAGCCGATGGTGGCGAACATCGGCCATGACAGGAAGAACGCCGAGGCGTCGCGCGCCGCCAGATAGACATTGCGCGGGTAGCCCATCGGCTCGTCGGCCTCGCGCCAAAGCTTGAAATCGGGAATCCAGCGCGGCACGCGGGCGACGTAGTCCAGGTAGATCTGGCCATGGCGCGCCGCAAGATGCTCTTCCTCGCGCGCCACGATCATGCGGTAATAAATGACGTAGATGGTCCCGATCACCAGGGTCGGCGTCACCATGCCGGTGCAGAAACCGATACCGACCGCGCCGATGAAGCTGAAGACGTAAAGCGGATTGCGGGTCACCGAATAGGGGCCGAGATCGACGATCATGCGCGCCTTGTGCCCGCCGATATAGGCCGCCGACCAGGTGCGGCCCAGCACGCAGATAATGATCAGGAAATACCCGACCCAGCGGAACGCCTGGGGCAACAAACCGTCGGTCCCCCAAAGCGACTGGGTCACCAGCAGCGTGGCGGCAAAGAGGATCGCAACAATCCGCGTTTCCTTGATGCGCGTCTTGTGCATTACCGGCAGGTCCGCTGCCGGGCGCGATGCGGTGCGCGCCGCCGCCGGCGACTTGGCAGGCGTCGCCGCCGTTGATTTGGCGGGCGCAGCCGCCGTTGATTTGGCGGCCGGCTTCTTCTTGGAGCTTGCCGGCTTGGGGCGCGACGCCCGCTGGCTCTTGGGCTTTCTGGGTCTGCTGCTCATTCTGACATCCCGGATTTACGCGTCTGCAAGGCGAGCGAGAAACTAATATCCGCAAAGCACCGGCGCAAGGTCAATCGCCGTCAATCGCCGCGCGCATCAACCGCGCCAGTTCCGTGTTCCCGCCATCGACGGATCTTTCGAGCTCCACGATGACGCGGCGGCGATCCCCGGCGGGGCGGTTCTGGCTCAGTTTGAATTTTCCCTCGATTCGTTCGATCGGCATTTCGAAGGCAACGATGCCGCGGCTCATCCGGTCCAGGAAATCCGCGTCCAGCCCGTCCAACGACCAGGCGCCTTCCTCATATTCCCGAACCAGCCGATCCAACAAATCCCGTACCTGGCCGGCATCCTCGATCACACGCGGCGCGCCGTAGACATGCACAGCGACATAGTTCCATGTCGGCACGGCCTGGCTGGATTCGTACCAGCGCGGCGAGACATAGGCGTGCGGGCCTGAAAACACCGCGAGCATCCCGGTCTGTCCGTCGATCGCTTGCCAGTGCGGATTGCCGCGCGCGAAATGCGCCAGCAGCCGGTCGCTATCCAGCAGAAAGGGCAGGTGGGTGGCGAAGGGCGACCCTTCCAGTTCGCCGACCAGCAGGCCGAAGGGGTTGGCGCGGATGATTTCGTCCAGCGCCGCACGATCCTCAACGGCAAAATGTTTGGGTATGTACATCGGCGGCGCCTCCTTGCGGCCGGCGCCACAATAGGGCTTTTCCCGTCTGCGCGGAAGCGGGCAGGCGCCGCCCGAACCTACAGCCTGTTCCGATCATATGGAACCGCTCTAAGTCAGCCCTGGCGTTGCACCATCAGCTTCTTGATTTCGCCGATCGCCTGGGCCGGGTTAAGGCCCTTGGGGCAGGTCTTCGTGCAGTTCAAGATGGTGTGGCAGCGATAGAGCCGGAAGGGGTCCTCCAACTGGTCCAGCCGCTCGCCCGCCCGCTCGTCGCGGCTGTCGGCAATCCATCGATAGGCCTGCAGCAGCACGGCGGGGCCGAGATAGCGGTCGCCGTTCCACCAGTAGCTGGGGCACGACGTGGTGCAGGAAAAACACAGGATGCACTCGTAGAGCCCGTCCAGCTTCTTGCGGTCTGTCGGCGATTGCAGGCGCTCGCGCTCGGGCGGGGGCGTGTCGGCCTTCAGCCAGGGCTCGACCGAGGTCAGTTGCGCGTAGGCCGTATTCATGTCGGGCACCAGATCCTTCACCACATCCATATGCGGCAGCGGATAGATTTTCACGTCGCCCTTCACCTCGTCGATATATTTGGTACAGGCCAGCGTGTTGGTACCATCACCGTGACGGGCGGTGGTATCACCCGGCAGGTGACCGTTACCCAGGGGGGGAGTGATACCATTCCCCCACAAACTACTCATGTGCCTACGCCCTCGTCTGCAGCAAGCGAGGCTTTGAGTATGTCGGCAAATATTTCAGATGCATCAGGGATAAAGAAGGCGGAGATTTTTTATCGCATGGGAGGGGCTGTATCATATCAGGCAACTCCAATGACCGACGCCGGGAGTAATCAATTTACCGGCACAATACCTTTAGAGTTTGTCACGCCACGCGGCGTGGAGTACTACATTCTAGCTGAGGACAATGCCGGAAATAAGTCCACATTTCCGACCTCGAATGCAGATGAGAATCCACAGGTTGTTCGAGTAGAGCACAGCAATCTATCTTTCACTAATTCGACTTCTGCGGGAGCCTACCGGATGATTTCGATTCCATTCGATTTGGACAGTTCGACGCCATCAAGTGTACTAGATGAACTGGGCAACTATGATGATTCGAAATGGCGTCTGCTGCGGTATGTGAATGGGGTACTTCTTGAGCATACCAAAGATAGTAATGTTGGTAATTTCGATCCGGGTCTTGGATTTTGGCTTATCACCAAAAACTCAACTAGCTTAGATGCAGGTGCCGGTAAGAGTGTTTCGACGTCCGGGGATTTTAGGATAACGTTACAGCCTGGCTGGAACCAGATAGGCAACCCTTTTGTTTTTCCTGTAAGTTGGAGCGACGTGGATTTAGGTCCTGATGTGGAGAACCAGCTGCATGGCTATCAAGGTTCGAAGAATGAGTCTGCGGGTTATGTGACGCGTACTCAATTGGCTCCTTTTGAGGGATATTTTGTCAATAACAATGGTAATAACGTCTCGTTTGTCAAGGTACAACCGCAAGCAGCTTCAGGGAATATAGTAGCGAAGCGCACCAGCAACGTGGTCGGAAATGCTGATCTACAGAGTAATGAATGGTTGGCGCAGATTTCTGTCGAAACCGAGCGCTATATCGATGGCAATAATTTTATTGGCGCCCTGTATACAGCATCAGACGAATGGGATCAAAACGATTTCTCCGAACCACCGTTTTGTGGCAAATACGTCTCTCTCTATTTTCCGCACCCGGAATGGCAGAAGTTTTCTAGGCGTTACTCAGGTGACTTTCGTAACGTAAATACGACAGGACATTCCTGGCATTTCAACGTAGGAACCAATTTACCTTTCACAGATATTAGAATGACTTTAGTGGATTTGCAAAATATGCCGCAAGGGTGGGAAATATTCCTGGTCGATGCGGTCCAGGGGAATTCCATAGATTTGACCCGGGAAGGAAAGTACCATTTTGTATCAGGGAGAGAAGGGACTGTTCGCAAGTTTACGCTCATCGCAGGACCAACAGAAAGTGCGGAAGGCCAGATCCCGGTACTGACCGAAATACCGGAGGATTTTCAGTTGTTTCAAAACTTCCCGAATCCATTCAATCCATCGACGAATATTCGCTATGCCATCCCTGCAGGCAGCAGTGTCCGGTTGGCAATTTACAACTTAGGTGGACAATTAATCCAGGAACTGTATGACGGACACCAAGCGGCAGGCAGATACGAACTGACCTGGGATGGTAATAGTGAGAATGGAAACCGCGTCTCAAGTGGCCTCTATCTGGTTCGATTGACAGCCGGAAAATATGTAAAGACGATAAAAGTCATTGTAGAAAAATAGATTCGTGTTTGCTCGATGAAAGATCGGTATCTTCTACTAACGAGGTCTGAAATGCTCAAGAAAGTCAGTCTTCTGCTTTTTTGTTTACTAATCGTGCTCCTCACAAATCATCAAGGGTTAGGCCAGATAGTGCCATCCGGTTTTACCGTAATTAATGTAAATACGAACCTGGACGATGACGCGATTGGCTTCGCTATACTTCCGGATAAAAGGATACTAGTGATAAATCAGTTCAGCGGCACGGTCGATCTCATTGTAAGAGGCAATTTGAAGTCAACGCCCCTGTTAACGGTTCCAGATCTCGAAGCCGTATTGGAAAAGGGACTTCTGGGCATAGCAGTAGATCCGGATTTTCCTAGTGCTCCATATATTTACCTTTTTCATAGCCATACTGGGACAAGCAACCGTGTTTCCCGGTTTAGCGTTGATGGAGACTTGACGGATCCAAATTCAGAAAATCTGAGCATTCTAGTTTCCTCACAGTTAACTTTGGTGAGCGATTTACCTGCGCAGAATAGCTGGCATAATGGCGGGACGCTGAGATTTGGGAACGACAAAACTCTTTATATTAGTCACGGAGATGACGGTCAACGCAGCGCTGGAGGTTTCCTACTTGCACGGTCCCGCACTGCCTTGGCGGCTGAAAACTTATTTCTCCGAAAACAGCTCGCTTTCTACCAAGAGCGCAAAATCAGACCCCGACGTTTCGACAACGTCACGCGGTTTATGCTGGTGCTGCTTTCACACGGTTTCGCATGGCAAGATGCGCTGGTGAATGTCACGCCAAAGACCTTCATCGGCTGGTATCGGGCGGGATTTCGCCTGTTCTGGCGCTGGAAGTCACGGCCAGGGCGGCCACGGATACCGTCGGAACTGCGCGCGCTCATCCGTGAAATGGCTTTGAGTAACGTGTCCTGGGGTGAGGAACGTATTGCCAATGAGCTGTTGCTGAAGCTCGGGATCC
>CAMYNJ010000106.1 GCA_947259795.1 uncultured Alphaproteobacteria bacterium
CTACGCGGCGTACCAGGAAGCCGAGGCGGGATTTGCCGCGCGCTACCTCGACATGCTGCGGGCCGGGGGCACGCTGCGCCACAAAGAGCTTCTGGCGCCCTTCGGGCTGGATGCGGGCGATCCCGAGTTATGGGTCAGGGGACTTGCCGTCGTCGCCTGCCTGATCGACGACCTCGAGGAGCTGTCTTGAACTTTGCCGGCAATCGCCAGCCGAAGCTCGAAGTGCTGCACCGCGCGCCCAAGGGCGGGGTGGCCGGTACGCGTCCGCCGCTGCTGTTCATCCATGGCGGGTTCGTTGCCGCTTGGTGCTGGGCCGAGAATTTCCTCGACTGGTTTGCCGCACGCGGCTGGGACTGCCATGCGCCCAGCTTGCGGGGGCACGGCGCCAGCGAGGGCGCGGCCGAGCTGCATGAATCCGGCATCGACGACTACGTGTCCGATATTGTCCGGATTGCGGACGGGCTGGATCGGCCGCCGGTCCTGGTCGGCCATTCCATGGGCGGTTTCATCGCCCAGCGCTACCTGGAGCGGCACAAGGCGATGGCGGCGGTGCTGATGGCGCCGGTGCCCGCGACGGGTCTGTGCGGCGCCGGGCTTGCCATGGCGGTGACCAACCCCGGTCTGTTCGTAGATGTCGGACTCGCGCACGAACTGGGCCGTCACGCGCCCGCGCCTGCGGTCCTGTTCGAAGCCGTATTCGGCCGCCAGGCGGATGACGGCTTCGATGGCTACGGCAAGCGGTTCACCGACGAATCGCACCGCGCCTGGTTCGAGATGTGCCAGCCCGCCTTCATCGATACCGGCCGCATCGCCGATGTGCCGCTTCTGGTCGTCGGCGGCGCCGAGGATCGCATCGTCCCGTCGGCGTTCACACGGTCGGCGGCACGGCTGCTGGGGACGACGGCGGAAATCCTGCCCGGGCTCGGCCACGCGCTGATGCTGGAGAGCGGCTGGAGGGACGCGGTCGAGCGCATCGACGGCTGGCTGACGGTGCAGGGATTTTGAAGTTACGGTTTTCTTCATTTCTCGGTGGTTTCATTCGGGCAGGTGACGCGCCCCGGCCGGCACCGTGCTGCAGCCTCGCACGGCTGGGGATTGTCGGTACTGACGGGCGTCTTGCCATCGGGTTTTTTCGATTCGAACGAGGTGGTTGATCGTGCATGACGGACCTGAAATTGGCGACGCGGACGCTGCGGCTGCGATACTGGCGCATATCCGCAAGCATGTCGGCCCGGTTGATTCGGTGTTTCATGAACTGGAATCCCCGGGTATGGCGGTCGATATCCACCATGTTCCGCCGGCGAAAGGCCGCAAACGCCACACCCTCGTCACCACCGGTCTGAGCGACAGGCATATGCCCGAAGGCGCAGGCGTCGGGTTCGGCGAACTGGTGATGTGCCTGCCGCCGGACTGGCCGATGGACGAAGACGCACTGGAGGAGGACGCCGCGGCCTGGCCTCTGGCCATGCTGAAGGCATTGGGTCGCCTGCCGCACGAAAACGGCGTTTCCTACGATTTCGGCCTGTGTGTCGATGGCGGCCTGCCCTTCGACATGGCGGCGGATACCGGGTTCGCCGGGGTTCTGCTGGCCCCGCCGGTGACACTTCCCGATGCCTTCTGGTGCCTCGACGCCGGCAACGGCAAGGTCATCGATTTCTTCGGTGTGGTGCTGCTCTATCCCGACGAAGTGGCGCTGGCCAGGAGCGAAGGAGTCGTTGCCCTGGCGCACAAGCTCGACGCCCTCAAGGTCACGGAACTGTTAAAGCCGGGCCGCAAGTCGGCGGTTTGAAGCGTCGTCTGAATTTCCGGAAAGGTGTTGGCGCGCGGCTGTCATTCGCTTTCTCAACTCTTCACGGAAATTGCGGCTGCGCAAGCCTTTGCCAGGCTCTTGGGATTGGAGTCGAACTTCACGTTCACGGCAATTTTCCCGGGATGGCCGTCGGTGGCGATCAGCACACCAGAACGGCCAAATGAACGGATACCTGTTCTCCGGTGATCCATCGGGCCATTCCGCCCGTACACTTGCAAACAGAGCGTTCCAACCCATTGTAGATGCGATGACGGATGAACCCAACAGGAGCAGCATGACCGGCCGCATGCGCCGGTATGCGCGTGTCGGCGGGGCCGTGGGCGGCGTCGCGGCGCGCTTCGCGGGCTCGCGGCTGTTCGGCATCGAGCTCGACCGCGATCGCCACGCGGCGGAGCTGACCCGGGCGCTGGGCGGCCTCAAGGGGCCGCTGATGAAGGTGGCGCAACTGCTGGCCACGATCCCGGACGCGCTGCCCGCCGAATACGCGGCGGAGCTGGCGCAGCTGCAGTCGGACGCGCCGTCTATGGGCTGGCCGTTCGTGCGGCGGCGCATGGCCACGGAGCTGGGCCCGGACTGGCGTGCCCGGTTCGAGGAGTTCGACCGCGAGGCCGCGCATGCCGCCTCGCTCGGCCAGGTGCATCGCGCCATCGGGCTGGACGGG
>CAMYNJ010000107.1 GCA_947259795.1 uncultured Alphaproteobacteria bacterium
CTGGACGACGCCATCGACTGGATCGAATCGATCCCGTTTTCCGAGACCCGCAACTACGTGCAGCGCATCCTTGAAACCCTGCCGATCTCTCGCTGGAAACTGGACGACGAGCGCGTCGTCCTGCTGCGCGCCGAAGACCTGACCCGCGGCCTGCCGGGCTACGACCAGCCGGAGAGTGGAGAGTAGGACGGGTTCGATTCCTAATTCTTCGTGGTGTTCTTCTTTTTCGAACTTTTCTTACTGGCAGTCTTCTTCGGGCGGATTTTTATCCCCCTGCCCTTGGTACGTTCGACCTCGAAGGCGCCGGTTTTTTCAACCAGGTCGCCCAGCTTCACATGGCCGTAGGTGCGCGGGTCAAAATCGGAAGCCAGCTTCCCGAGTTGTTGGCCGACCGCGCCGAGCCCGACCCAGCCGTCGTCGTCGTCGAGCGCGGCGATCGCTTTGCGAAGGACCGGAATGGCGGCGCTGGGCGGTTGCAGTGGCTTCGAGTCAGGCGTCGGATCGCGGTCCAGCGCCGGCGCCTCGGGCAACAGGTTTTCCGTATAGATGAAACGGCGGCAGGCCTGACGGAAGCTTTCCGGAGTCTTCTGCTCGCCGAAGCCGTAGACGTCGATTCCCTGCTCGCGGATGCGCGCGGCAAGGCGGGTGAAGTCGCTGTCCGACGAGACCAGGCAGAAGCCGTCGAACCGGCCGCTGTGCAACAGGTCCATCGCATCGATCACCAGGGCGATATCGGATGCGTTCTTACCCTTCGTGTAGGCGAAATTCTGGTGCGGCATTATGGCGTGCCGGGAAAGAATATCGGCCCAAGATTTCGAGCGTGGGACCGAAAAATCGCCATAAATGCGACGGACACTGGCCTCGCCGATCTTGGCGATTTCTTCAAAAAGGCCCTCGGCGATGCGCGGCGACGCGTTGTCGGCATCGATCAGCACGGCAAGACGGGGGGAACGGGGTTCAGGCATCGTAATTCCTGTGGTTAGAAAGCCCAGCATAGCCAACCCTGCCGGGGTTGTGAAACGAATCATGATCCTCACATCTTGCCCTGCCATGCTATAACAACCGCCGACTCGTTCCGGGGCGGGCAGCCGGCGGCGGGATGGCAATGGCGAGACGAGGGAGGGTTTCATGGCCGAGGCTGGAATTTCCGGTATCCGCGCCTGCATCTTCGATGCTTACGGCACATTGTTCGACGTGCATTCGGCTGCCGCCCGCTGCCGTGGCGATCTGGGCGACAAGGCCGACAGCCTGTCGGATATCTGGCGCCAGAAGCAGCTGCAATATACCTGGCTGCGCAGCCTGATGCGCGCCCATGTGGATTTCTGGCAGGTCACGGGCGACGCGCTGGACTACGCCATGGCGGCGGTCGGACTGGACGACCCCGCCATACGCCGCCGACTGATGGATCTCTACCTGGAACTGGACGCTTACGGGGAAGTGCCCGACATGCTGGCCAAACTGAAGGCGGGCGGGCTGCAGACCGGCGTATTGTCCAACGGTGCGCCGACAATGCTGGACGCCGCGATCAAGTCGGCGGGCCTGGCGGACCGGTTGGACCATGCGCTGTCGATCGAGGATGTCGGCATCTACAAGCCGGACCCGCGGGTCTACCAGCTGGCGGTGGATCGCGTCGGCGTTGAGCCGGGCGAAATCTGCTTCATGTCGTCCAACGCCTGGGACGCCTACGCCGCCTCGCATTTCGGCTTCCGCGTCGTCTGGGTCAACCGCTTCGGCCAGCCCCCGGAACGCATTCCCGGTGCGCCGGACCGGCAGCTCGACAATCTCGCCCCCCTGCCCGGCCTGCTGGGCGTCGCCTGAGAGCCGAACGATGGCGGAATATTGCGAACGCCGCTACCTGGCCGAAGACGGGCTGTCGCTCTATTACCGCGACTATGGCGACCCGCTTGCCTGCATGGCGCCGGGTGATGTCGGTTACGGCCGCCAATACCCGGTCGCGAACCTGCCCTACTGTCTCGCCGCCAGGGGGAGCTACAGACAATGGGTCGGCGGCGCGGGCAGCAAATTCTACAGTGTATTTTGCTTTGATGTCAGAAAAGTACATACCTTCCCACACGCCCTGGTCTATTTCGCGCAAGCGCGGATCGATGAGTACAGGCAGATTGTACGGGGCCGCGATGATTTCGGCCGTTGTGCGGGCGCGTATCAGATCAGATGAGATGATCACGTTTGGCGGCATATCTTGTAGTTGAGCTGCCACATGGCGCGCCTGCTCCCGTCCTCTTTCGTTGAGAGGAATGTCTGACTGGCCAGTGTAGCGTCCTTCCCGGTTCCAATCGGTTTGACCATGTCTGATAAGCAGCAAGGTAGTTGTCATACAGGTATCATTTCATTGCTCAGCGCCGGCAGGCCGCGCGCTTGTCGGTATTCGGGGATGTGAATCATAGGCGGCCGTTCCAACTCAGCAATCTCTTCTACCTGGAGGCGATATTCACCTGACTCGTA
>CAMYNJ010000108.1 GCA_947259795.1 uncultured Alphaproteobacteria bacterium
TTGTGACATGGTCTTCGTCACGCCCAGCCACCAGTTTCCCACCACGGTCACCATGCCGGCGGCGCGGCGCGAGGCGCTGCTGCGGCGCGCGGCGGAGTCCGATTTCCTGGTCATCGAGGACGATTACGAGTTCGAAACCAACTATATCGGCCGCCCCACGCCGGCGCTGAAATCCATGGACGAGGCCGGCCGGGTGATCTATGTCGGCAGCCTGTCCAAGACCCTCTTTCCGGGTTTGCGGCTCGGCTATCTGGTGGGCTCGAAGGCGCTGATCGCCGAGGCGCGGGCGCTGCGCCGCCTGATGATGCGCCACGCGCCCAACAACAACCAGCGCACCACCGCGCTGTTCCTGTCGCTGGGCCATCACGACGCGCTGGTGCGCCGGCTGCACCGGGTCTACCGCACGCGCTGGCAGGCGATGGACGACGCGCTGTCGCGCCATCTGCCGGAATCGGCGCGCGCGCCCAATTTCGGCGGCACCAGCATATGGGTGCGCGGCCGCGACGGGCTGGATGCGGCGGCGCTGGCGGCGCGGGCGCTGGAGGAAGGCATCGTCATTGAGCCCGGCCATGTGCATTTCGCCGCCGAACCGCAGCCGCGCAACTTCTTCCGGCTGGGCTTTTCGGCAATCCCGGAAGAGCGCATCGAGCCGGGTATCCGGCTGCTGGCGGACCTGATCCACAGCGGAAGGACGGGAAGAGGGTAGGGCGCCGCTGGCACAGGCGAATGGACCCAACTGGCCCTATGCCGGAGCGGCGCGCCGGCCCTAAAACGGGCCCCATGCGCTGCGGTCTGTCCGCGCGACAGGGAGGAAACGGCCAGGGCCGCTGAACCGAAAGGCTCGCTGTTTCCATTATTGAATTCACGATCGGCGCCATCGACGGCTTGCGGCCCGGCGGCTGCCGATCGCCTTACTGCATGTTGGCTGGCCCCGTCCGGGCCGAACCTGGAGGATGTTGAGATGACCCAGATGACCACGGAAGAAGCCTTCGTCAAAGTGCTGCAGCGGCACGGGATCGAACATGCCTTCGGGATCATCGGCTCGGCGATGATGCCGGTGTCCGACCTGTTTCCGAAGGCCGGCATCACGTTCTGGGACTGCGCGCATGAATGCAACGCCGGGATGATGGCGGACGGCTTCACCCGGGCCAGCGGCAAGATGAGCATGATGATCGCGCAGAACGGCCCGGGCATCACCAATTTCGTGACCCCGGTCAAGACGGCCTACTGGAACCACACGCCCTTGCTCCTGGTGACGCCGCAGGCGGCCAACAAGACGATCGGCCAGGGCGGCTTCCAGGAGATCCCGCAGATGGCGCTGTTCGAGGACATGGTGTGCTATCAGGAAGAGGTGCGCGACCCGTCCCGCATCGCCGAAGTCCTGAACCGGGTGATCGAGCAGGCATGGCGCGGCAGCGCGCCGGCGCAGATCAACGTGCCGCGCGATTTCTGGACGCAAATCGTCGATATCGAGATCCCCGAAACCGTCAAGCTCGAACGTCCGGCGGGTGGCGAACAGGCCATCGCCGCGGCGGCGAAGCTGCTGTCCGAAGCCAAGTTCCCGGTGATCCTGAATGGCGCCGGTGTGGTGCTTTCGGGCGGCATTCCGGCATCCGCGAAACTGGCCGAGAAACTCAGCGCGCCGGTCTGCTGCGGCTACCAGCACAACGACGCGTTCCCGGGTTCGCACCCGCTCTCGGTCGGCCCGCTCGGCTATAACGGTTCCAAGGCGGCGATGGAACTGATCGCCAAGGCCGATGTGGTGTTGTGCCTGGGGACCCGGCTCAACCCGTTCTCGACCCTGCCGGGCTACAATATCGATTACTGGCCGAAGGACGCCAAGGTCATCCAGGTCGACATGAATGCGGACCGCATCGGACTGACCAAGAAGGTCACCACCGCCATCCAGGGCGACGCCAGGCTGGTCGCCGAGCGCCTGCTCGAGAAACTCTCCGCCGATGCGGGCAACGCCGGCCGCACGGAGCGCGAGGCGGCGATCCATCAGACGCGGTCCGCCTGGCAGCAGCAGCTTTCGTCGATGGATCACGAGGACGACGATCCGGGCACGACCTGGAACGAGCGCTCGCGCAAGCGCGAGCCGGAAAAGATGTCGCCGCGCATGGCGTGGCGCGCGATCCAGGCGGCGCTGCCCAAAGATTTCATCATGTCTTCCGACATCGGCAACAACTGCGCCATCGGCAACGCCTATCCGACGTTCGAGCATGGCCGCCGTTACCTGGCGCCGGGCCTGTTCGGGCCCTGCGGCTATGGCTTCCCGTCGATCCTGGGCGCCAAGATTGCGTCCCCTGACATTCCCTGCATCGGCTTTGCGGGGGACGGCGCCTTCGGCATCTCGATGAACGAGATGACCGCCTGCGGCCGTGACGAATGGCCGGCGATCACCATGGTGATCTTCCGCAACTACCAGTGGGGCGCGGAAAAACGCAACACGACG
>CAMYNJ010000109.1 GCA_947259795.1 uncultured Alphaproteobacteria bacterium
ACGGGCACGAGCCGGTGCTCGATACCGGGCAGCAGGCGGCCCACCGTGCCGGCGCGGTAATGCATCGGCGTGTTGGTGGCCAGCGCCGGCGCGGTCTCGGTGGCGCCGTATCCCTCGAAGATGCGCACGCCGAAACGATCGGCCCAGACGCGCCGCGTCTCGTCCTTGACCTTCTCGGCGCCGGCGAAAACGTAACGCAGGCTATAGAAATCATAGGGGTGGGCCGAGCGCGCATAACCGGTGAGGAAGGTGTCGGTACCGAACATGATGGTGGCGTTGGTGTCGTAGACCATCTCGGGCACGATGCGGTAATGCAGCGGCGAGGGATACATGAAGGTGCGCACCCCCGACAGCAGGGGGAGCAGCGTGCCGCCGGTCAACCCGAAGGAATGGAAGATCGGCAGGGCGTTGAACACCCGGTCGCTGGGGTTGAAGTCGATGCAGGCGGAAAGCTGCTGGCGGTTGGCGTCGAGATTCGCATGGCTCAGCACCACGCCCTTCGGGCTGCCCTCCGAGCCGGAGGTGAACAGCACCACGGCGGCCTCTCCGGCGCCGCGAAAGCCGGCCGCGCGCTCGTGGATGCGCCGCGCGAGGCGCCGCGAGACGAGGCCGCGCAGCTTGTCCAGCCAGTCGATCTCCGCCGCCACATCCTCCAGATAGACGATGTCGACCTCACGGCCCAGGGCGGCGACCGTCTCCTCCAGCCCGCCCATCTCGACGAAGCGGCGCGAGGTCACCACCCGGCGCACCTCGGCGACCCGGCAGGCCGCGACCATCGGTCCCGCCCCGGTAGAGAAATTCAGCATCGCCGGCGCCCGGCCGTAAGCCTGCAGCCCGAAGAAGGCGACCACGGCGGCCGATGAATTGGGCAGCATCAGCCCCAGCCGTTCGCCCGGCCCGCCGAGCCCGGCCAGCTTGCGCCCCAGCACCAGGCTGCCAGTGATCAGCCGGTCGTAGCTGAGGGCCTTGCGCTGCACGTCCTCCAGGATCGGCGCGTCGCCGCCATAGATGGCGCGGGCCTCCAACAGCCCCGCAAACAGGGTCTGCGGCCGATAGCCGGTCTGGAAGATGGTCTCGGTCATGGTGTCGTAGAGCCACTGGGCCACGGCGGCGCGCCGGGCGCGGCCCTTCAGCGCATCGTCCACGGCGATCCGGCGCGGCTCCTGGATGGTCATGGAGATTTTCGGGAACCAGCGCAGGCGCAACTTGCCCTTCAACCTCGAAAAGGGCGTGTATTGCGCGCCGTCGATACGGATCGGCAGGATCGCGGCGTCGGCCAGGTCGGCGATCGTGCCCGGCCCCTCGTAGATCTTCATCAGCGCGCCGGTGACGGTGATGCGGCCCTCGGGGAAGATCACCACCGGGCGGCCCTGCTTCACTACCTCCACCATGGTCTTGGCCGCCATCGGGTTTGTCGGGTCCAGCGGCAGCAGGTCGAACAGCAGGAAGGCCGGCTTCACCCACCAGCGCTGCGCCATATGGGTGTTGATGGCGAAGCTTGCGCGCTGCGGCAGGAAGCAGCTGAGCAGCGCGCCGTCGAGCAAGGAGGTGTGGTTGGCGACGATCACCACCCGGTCGCCGTATTTCTTCAGGTTCTCCTCACCCTCCACCGTCATGCCGTAGAGCCGGCGAAACAGCCAGCGGCCGATGCCCTTGACCACCTCGTCGGGCAGCAGGCGGACCACATAGATCGCGGCCAGCGTATTGCCGATGGCGAGTGCCAGGAAGACCTGTGTTACCGAGAAGCTGTACCAGAGCATGGCGGCCGAGGCGGCGGAGGCGACCACGATGAAGCCGGCATTGACGATATTGTTGGCGGCGATGGTGCGCGACCGGTTTTCCTCGTCGCTGCGCGATTGCATGATGGCGTAGAGCGGCACGATGAAGAAGCCGCCGAAGATGGCGATGAACACCAGGTCGGCGAAGACCCGGATATTGGCCCAGGACGAAAAGAAAGCGCCGACGCCGATCAGCGCCCCGCCGCTGGGCGTGGGGATCTGGCTGGCGGCGGTGTACAAATCGAAGCCGACCAGCGCCATGCCGACGGCCCCCAAGGGCACGTAACGGGCACTGACCTCGCCCCTGAGCCAGCGGTTGCATTGCAGCGACCCCAGCCCGATGCCCAGCGAGAAGGCGACCAGGAACAAGGTCACCACCGATTCGTCGGCGCCGAAGACGTCGAGGCCGAAGGTCGGGAACTGCGCCAGGAAAATCGTGCCGACGGCCCAGAACCAGGATATCCCGATGATCGAGCGGAACACCGCCCGGTTCGCCGCGGCGTGGCGGACGATGGACCAGCTCTCGCCCAGGATGTTCAGGTTGAGCTTCAGGTCCGGCGCGGCCGGGCCGGCCCTGGGGATATCAAGGCTGGCCGCAATACCGGCCGCGGCGACCGCGACCACCGTGCCGGCCACCAGCGGCAGCCCGCCGTCCGCACGCACCATGATGCCGCCGAAGATGGTGCCCAGCAGGATGGCGAGGAAGGTGCCCGTTTCGATCAGCGCGTTGCCGCCGACCAGCTCGTCCTCGCGCAGATGGTCTGGCAGGATGCCGTATTTCAGCGGCCCGAAGAAGGCGGACTGTGCCCCCATCAGGAACAGCACGAACATCAGCAGCCAGACATTGCCCTGCAGGAAGCCGGCGGCGGCCAGCCCCATCACCGCGATCTCCATGATCTTGACGAACAGGATCAGGCGCGATTTTTCCAGCTTGTCGGCCAGTTGCCCGGCGATCGCAGAAAACAGGAAATAGGGCAGGATGAATACGCCGGCGGCCGCGGTGATCAGCACCCGCGGGTCGTTGCCGCCGATCTGGATCATGCCGTATGTGACCAGGATGACCAGCGCCTGCCGATAGGCGTTGTCGTTGAAGGCGCCGAGGAACTGGGTCGCGAACAGCGGCAGGAACCGCCGCGATTTCAGCAGATGGAACTGGCTCTGTTGCAACGCGTGACCCTCTCTCTTGTCGTTCTCCGGGCCGGCGCCAAACCCGTCAGACAAACCCGATCAACGCATCCAGCACCGCATCCGGCTGTTCGGCCATCAGCATATGGCCGCATTGTGGAACGATAATGGTTTCGGCTTCGTGAAAAGCATCGGCCAATGCCTTTCCGCGCTTCAAGGGCGTCATGCTGTCCTGGTCGGCGAGGATCAGCCGCACCGGGCAGGTCACCTTCGCGGCCGCGGCGGCCGCCCCGTCATAGTCGGCGCAGGCCTTGAGGTCGATATGGAGCGCGCCCGCCGGCTCGCTGGCCATCAGCTGCATGCCGGAGCCCACCATCCACATGCCGGGCGACCGGTCGCGGCCGATCTGGGCGCCGCGGCTGAAGCCCCAGAAGGTGATCGCCTCATAGGCCGAGCGGTCGTTGGCTTGCGCCGCGGCCAGCAATTCGGGATGCACCGGCATCTGCGCCGCCGTGCCGATCAGGGTCAGCGAGCGCACGGCGTCCGGGTGGTTGGCGGCGCATTCCAGCGCGATCAGCGAGCCCATGGAATGGCCGACCAGCGATGCTGTCCCCGCGCCCGACGCCGCGATCAGGTCGGCCAGCCAGTCGCCCATCGCCGGCAGGGAGTCCAGCAGCGGCCCTTCCGACTTGCCATGCCCCGGCAGATCGACCGCCAGCACCGCGTAGCCGTGATAGGCAAAGTAACGCGTCTGCAACGCCCAGGCGGTGCGGTCCTGCCCCGCCCCATGCACGAAAACCACCACCGGCAGCGAGGCATCGAATTCCTTGCCGCCCGTCGAGGCGTGCACGCGCTTTCCATTGACCGTCAGTTCCATCTTCCTCACCCCTTCTGAGAGGCGCGGAGCGCCTGGTTGAGGTCGTCGATGATGTCCTGCGGGTCTTCCAGGCCGACCGAGAGCCGGATCAGTTCTTCGCCGACGCCGGCCGCCTTCAACTGTTCCGCCGTCATCTGTTGGTGGGTGGTGCTTCCCGGGTGGATGACCAGCGTCTTGGCGTCGCCGACATTGGCGAGATGCGAGGCCAGGGCGCAGGCCTCGATGAACCGGCCGCCGGCCGGCCGGCCGCCCTTGATGCCGAAGCTGACGATCGAGCCCGCGCCTTTCGGCAGCAGTTCCTTTGCCAGCTCGTGGTCCTGATGGCTGGGCAAGGTGGGATGCAGCACCCAGTCCACCGCCTCATGGCCCTCCAGGAACGCCAGCACTTTCGCTGTATTGTCCACATGGCGCTGCATGCGCAGGGGCAACGTCTCCAGGCCCTGCAGGATATAGAAGGCGTTCTGCGGGCTCATGGTGGCGCCGAAATCGCGCAGGCCCTCGGCCCGCGCGCGCGAGACGAAGGCGGCGGGGCCGAATTCCTCGGCGAAGTCGATACCGTGATAGCCCTCGTAGGGTTCGGTCAGCGTCGGAAACTTGCCCGACCTCTCCCAGTCGAAGCGGCCGCCATCGACCAGCACGCCGCCGACCGCGAGCCCGTGCCCGCCCATCCATTTGGTCGCCGAATGCATGACGATATCGGCGCCCATGTCGAGGGTCTTCGCCAGATAGGGCGTGGCGAAGGTGCAGTCGACCATCAGCGGGATGCCCGCGTCGTGCGCGATCTTCGAGACCGCCGGCACGTCGAGTACCTCCAGCCCCGGATTGCCCAATATCTCGGCATGGACCAGCCGCGTTTCGGGGCGGATCGCCCTGGCTATGCCGTCATGGTCGCGCGGGTTGACGAAGGTGGTCTCGATGCCGAAGCGCGGCAATGTGTGGAAGAACATGTTGACCGTGCCGCCATAGAGCGACGAGGAGGCGACGATATGCCCGCCCTGCCCCATCAGCGTAACGATACCCAGATGCAGCGCCGCCTGGCCCGAGGCCGTCGCGACCGCGCCGACGCCGCCTTCCAGCGCGGCGATGCGTTCCTCCAGCACAGCCACGGTGGGATTGGAGATACGGCTGTAGATATGGCCAGCGCGTTCCAGGTTGAACAGCGCGGCGGCATGGTCGGTATCCTCGAACACATAGGAGGTCGTCTGGTAGATCGGCACCGCCCGCGCGCCGGTCGCCGGGTCGGGCCGCTGGCCGGCATGCAGGCTCAGCGTATCGAATTTCAGATGCTTGGGAAGGGTCATGGCATGGTCCCGTTGTGATGGCGCCACACCTTAGCCGCTGGCCTCGCCGCACCGCAATGGCAGGGTGCGCGACACCGGCTTTCACGGGGCGGCGGCGTCCAACGCCAGACGGATCGCCTTGCCGAGAGTGTCTTTGGTCACAGGCTTGAGGAGAAGTCGCCGAATGCCGACCTGGTCCAGGATTTCGGCCGACTGCGTGTCGATAACGCCAGTCATAAGAATAATCGGCAGATCGGCGCGGGCTTGCAGAAGTTTTTCGGCAAGGGCGTTACCCGTCATCCCGGGCATTAAATGATCGGTGATCACCAGGTCGAACGCATCGGGCGATTCGGTGAAGACCTCCATCGCCTTTCTACCATCGTTCAGCAAAGTGGGCTGATAGCCCATGCGCCGCAGCATCCTGCCGACGACATCGGTGATGGCGCCTTCGTCATCGACGACGAGGATATGTTCGCCGTGGCCCCGGGATGGCGCCTTATGGACGTCCAGGGCGGAAGCGACAGCTTCGCGCACCGGCAGATAGACGTGAAAAGTGGTTCCCGTTCCCGGGCTGCTGAGAACAGCAAGCTCCCCGCCATGCGCCGCAACGATCCCATGGGCGGTGGACAGTCCGAGCCCTGTCCCCTCGCCCTGTTCCTTGGTCGTAAAGTATGGGTCGAATACGCGTTTCAGCGCTTCCTCGTCCATCCCGGGGCCGGTATCGGTAACGGAGATCCGCAGATACTCACCTTCACGCTGTTTCGTTTGAACCTGGGCCGTGACCGCGCCAGCCGATACGGTTTCCAGCGAAACCGTCAAAACGCCGCCGGTTTTTCTCATCGCATGGACCGCATTGACGCACAGATTCGCAAGCACCTGATGAATCTGGGTAGGGTCGATGAAAGTCGGCGGGCACCGCTTGTCGATGTAGGTGACGATCTCGATATTTGCCGGTGCAGTCGAACGAATGAGTCGCAACGCTTCCTCGACCAGGGGTGCCAATGCGACCGTTCGCGCGTCCGGTTTCGTTTGCCGGCTGAAGGTCAGGATATGTTTTACGAGGTCCGCAGCCCGATGCCCCGCCGTTACAATCCCGGTCGCGTATGTCGTTGTCTCTTCCTTCGTCGTATCCTCTTCGAGGAGCAGTTCCGCATAGTTGATGATGGGGGTCAGGATGTTGTTGAGGTCATGCGCCATGCCGCCTGCGAGAGTACTGACGGTGGTCATTTTTTCGGCACGGAGTAGTTGAGCTTCAAGTCTCCGGCGCTCTTCTTCAGCTTGTTTACGATCGGAAACATCCCTGAAAACCAGCACGGACATTTCCGTTGCCCCTTCGATTATGAGAGCGTTTCGCGCGTACTCGGCGGGAAACGCGGTGTCGTCGAAACGCCGCATCGTCGCTTCCCTGACAGGCGCATCCACGGAAGCCGGCACATTTCCTGGTTCGTTGTCCGTCAGAAACCTGCCGATTTCAACCCCGAGAAGTTCCGCCTCATGACAACCCAGCATCTTGTTCGCGGCGGTGTTGGCCGCCGAAATCCGCCCTTGCGCGTCAAGCGTGATCACACCATAGACGCTGTTGTAGAACAGCGAACTGTACTTGGCCTGGCGCTCCCTGATCTCCCGAAAAGCGGTGTCCAGCCGTCGGTTCAGCTTCAGGAAAGCATTGTGCATCTCTTGAAATTCCTGGACGCGCGTCTTGAGCTGTACAACGAACCCGGCTTCGGGAGAAAAGGTGGAGAGATTTTCCGTGAACTCCCGAAGCGGCCCGATGATCCGCCGACGCAGCATCCAGCCGACAACGAGTATCAGGCCCAGCATCCCGGCCATTGTGCCGACCGCCACGAAACGCAAATACCGGTTGACCTCGTTCAGTTGGTATTGCGATTTTGCCAGGATATCGGTCGTTGCGGTCAAGGCCTCCATAACTTGCAGCCTCACCTGAAAAACCATTCTCCGCTGCGTTGCTTCGTTAAATCCAATTTCCGTTAATTCCCGCCAGGCGGAAACCGACTCGGTCAAATCGAGCAATTGACGGGACAACACATAATGGTTGTCGATTCGTGCCGCGTCGCTGATCTGGGCGACCTGTCTTGATGTGAGATCGATGACGGAGGTGGGATCGGCGGGAACGTCTTTCAGCAGCAGGAAATTGATCTTTGTAAGATCTCGGTATATCGCGTGGTTGCGCGCCACGCTGTCAATCGTAACGGATTCTTTTGAAACGAGCGCAAGAACGGCAATCAGGGCCGCCACAACAATGAAGCCGGCAATGCCGTAGGTGACATAGATATAGGATCGTAATCTCATTCGGCAGGCCGCACCAAGATGTTACCTCAGGAGGTTGACCGAGGACGG
Source organism: uncultured Alphaproteobacteria bacterium (assembly GCA_947259795.1). Classification (GTDB taxonomy): domain Bacteria; phylum Pseudomonadota; class Alphaproteobacteria; order UBA8366; family JADFVY01; genus JADFVY01. The sequence continues at coordinate 7,419 of CAMYNJ010000109.1, forward strand.
TTTTACGGCCCGGAGAGGCTTTTCGAAAACCAGCGCCCTGAAATCGGGAATCGTTCTTTTTCCGTCATATTTCAACTGCACTCGCCATTTTGCCTGTTCTTCAAGATTAATGATCATCGCCTCGTCCAGAACCATGTTGAATGTCATCTTCCTTTGTAAACGCAGCGCATCGTCCGCCGGCATGTCGATCAGCCGGGAAAGGGTCTTCGCGAGCTCGTCCTGGTTTTCTCTAAGGAAGTCTTCGGCGTCGATAAGGGCCATAAGGTAGCGTTCGATCGTCCCGACATTGCGATGGGCGAAATCGCGCTTTGCCAAAACCAGCCAGCCGGCCGAGAAGAATTTCTGGCCAGGCAACTCTGTCGTGGGAACGCTCGTCGCGCGCCGTATGCTTCCGACATTGGGTTCCCAAACCGTGAAAGCGTCGATCGTTCCCGATTCAAGGTTTTTGCGAAGGTCTCCGACGCTTGAATTTACGATATGGACCTTGCTGGAATCGATGCCGTGAAACAGCGCATAGGTATACCAGTAATATTCGGACCCGGTATTGACTCCCAGGGCGAGGGTCTTGCCCTCCAGGTCGCGGGGGGTCTTGATTCCCCGGTCGTCACGCACCACCACGGCATTGAGACTCGTGGACTGAATAAGGTTCGCGAGGATAACGAACTCCGGCCCCGGCTCGCCGAGGAAAAAATCCGGGTCAAGGGCGCCGAACACAACGGGCGTTGGCGAGATCATCGCGATGTCGGATTCGCCTCCAAGCATTTTGCGAACGGAATTCAGTCCGGTATCGGACGCCATCAGTTCGACATTCACGCCGTTTTTCCTGAAAAACCCCTTGTCCGCCGCCACATAATTATGGGCGTTGCCGACATAGCGGCTTACGCTGACGCGCAGGGTTTCCGGGCCTGTTTCCTGGGCCAGCCCCCTCGTCGGGGCGACGAGCATATGGGTGGACAAAAGAATTATCCCGCCGACCGACCAGAACCGCGGTGACGCAGACACCCCCGACATCCCTCCGCTTATGCTACCCGTAATGGTCGGATCAGCCTATCACAGCGCATACCAAGGTAGCAACGCATTCCGGCCGCCGCGCAGGCGCGGCGGGCCATACCCGAGCCGAGCCTTTCCAGCGGCGGACGTCTTGCCTGTTCAACAAGATCCGGCATATTCTATCCGTCGACCGGCCCTGATGGCGGCAAGGCTGCGCGAGACTGCGTCACAAGAACCGGAACACCCGGTGGAGCGGCGTTAACGACGGCTTATAGGTGCAAAGGAATAGGACATGTCCAGAGATATCCGTGTCTGGGTAACGATAGGCATTCTCGGCCTGGTGATTCTCTTCACCCTTCAGAATGTAGTGACCGTCGAAGTCACATTCCTGTTCTGGACGGTCAAGTTGCCACGAGCGATTCTCCTGTTTGTCGTATTGGCGGTCGGCATGCTGTTGGGCTGGATACTGAAGAGTGTCCACCGCCATCCTCAGCCACCTGAACAGCCACCGGAATAACCCGGATAGGCCGGGGAACCAAACCTCGGGGCCTCGGCAAGCATGCTCGGTGACCGTCGGAAGCGGGCAGTCACCGGGCCGAACGGGCTTTCCCGGGTGCGAAAATCCTTTTAGTCTGCGCACCGGATTTATTGAACCGGTAAGGAGGATGGTGATGGTCGCATACTGGATCGGGCGGGTGCGGGTGACCGACGCGGAAGGCTACGGAAAATACGCCGCGCTGGCGGGACCGGCGATCGAGAAGCATGGCGGGCGATTCCTGGCCCGCGGCGGCCGGACGGTAACGCTGGAAGGCGAGGAATATCCGCGCAACGTGGTGGTCGAGTTCCCCTCCGTCGAGGCAGCGGAGACTTGCTACAACTCGCCCGAATATCAGGAAGCCGTGGCCCATGCGAAGGGCGCGGCGGACCGGCTTCTCTGCATCGTCGAGGGCGCGTAACCACCCGCTTGACCCACCTCAATGCGCGGCGGTCCACAATAGGCTTGACTACGCCGCAGATGGCAATCACCGGCCCTTAAGGCGCCGGGGAGCGATGGCTGAAACAGGGACAAATGCGCATGACGCCGCCGTCCGGACAGGGGCGGAGCGGCTGTTCGCGATCATCCGTGATCTCGCGATCGAGCTGGAGCCGGGCCGGCGCGAGACGCTGCAGGTCACGCCCGACAGCCTGCTGGACCGGGATCTCGGCATAGACAGCCTGGCCCGGCTGGAGCTTTCTCTCAGGATCGAGCGCGGATTCGGCGTCAGGCTGGCGGAACGGGCGCTGATGGAGGCCTCCACTCCGGCCGACCTGCTGGCCGCGCTGGAGGCCGCCCATCCGGAAGAGGCGGCGGCGATGCTGCGCGCCGTCGCCGAACCGGTGACCGGCAAGGCGAGGGCCGCGCCGCCCGCAACAGGGACGCTGGTCGAGATGCTGGCCTTCCATGCGGAGGCCCATGCGGACCGCACGGCAGTCCGCCTGTTGTCGGCGGATGGGAGCGAGGAAGGATTTTCATACCGGGCGCTGTGGAATGGCGCGCAGGCGGTAGCGGCAGGCTTGCGCGAAGAACGGCTGGAGCCGGGCGACGCGGTGGCGATCATGCTGCCGACGGGAGCCGAGTTCTTCCATGCCTTCCTGGGCGCGATGCTGGCGGGATGCGTGCCGACGCCGATCTATCCGCCCCTGCGCCGCGCCCAGATCGAGGACCATCTCAGACGCCAGGCCGGTATCCTGCGCAACGCGCGGGCGCCCGTTCTGATCGCGTCGCGGGAAACGCGGCTGTTCGCCCGCATCGTGCGGGCGCTGGCGCCCGACCTGCGCCACGTGGTTACCGTGGAGGAATTGCGTAAACCGGGCGCCGGCGAGCTGCGCCTCACCCTGCGCACCGACGATCTCGCAATGCTGCAATATACCTCGGGCAGCACCGGCGACCCGAAGGGCGTGATGCTGACCCACGCCAACCTGCTGGCGAATATCCGGGCAATCGGCCAGATCTTCCGGGCAACCCCCGACGACGTGGTGATAAGCTGGCTGCCGCTCTATCACGATATGGGGCTGATCGGGAATTGGCTGGGCAGCCTCTATCACGCCTGCCCTGTCGTGGTGATGTCGCCGCTGTCTTTCCTGGCGCGGCCCGAGCGCTGGCTGTGGGCCATTCATCGCTATCGCGGCACGCTGTCGGCCGGCCCCAATTTCGGCTATGAGCTTTGCGTCAGGAAGATCGAGGACAGCCTGCTCGAGGGGCTGGACCTCAGCTCATGGCGTATGGCGGGCAACGGCGCCGAGGAAATCAGTCCGATAACGCTGAAGGGTTTCTGCGAGCGGTTCGCCCCCTATGGCTTCCGGCGCGAGGCCATGACCCCGATGTACGGGCTGGCGGAAAGCGCCGTGGCGCTGACCTCGACGCCGCTGGGCCGAGGCCCTTCAATCGACCGCATCCTGCGCAAGCCCCTGGCCTCGTCGGGCCGGGCCGTGCCGGCCGGCGATAGCCGCGAGTTGGCCGTCGAGATCGTCAGCTGCGGTTTGCCGATCCCCGGGCATGAAGTGCGGATCGTCGGCGAAGCCGGGCGGGAGCTTGGCGAGCGCGAGGAAGGACGGCTGGAGTTCCGCGGGCCGTCGGCGACGTCCGGATATTTGCGCAATCCCGAAAAGACCCGCGAGCTGATCCGTGACGGGTGGCTCGATTCGGGCGACCTGGCCTATATCGCCGGTGGCGAGATCCATGTGACCGGGCGCATCAAGGACGTCATCCTGCGCGCCGGGCGCAATCTTTATCCCGACGAGATTGAGGCGGCGGTGGCCGAAGTCCCGGGCGTGCGCCGGGGCCGCGTCGCCGCTTTCGGGCACCGGGACCCGGCGCGCGGCACCGAGGGCCTGGTGGTGATGGCCGAAACGCGGGAGCAGAACCGGGACCGGCGCGAGGAAATCCGCGACGGCATCCGCGGCACCGTTGCCGCGATCGCCGACCTGCCGCCGGACGATATCCTGCTGGCGCGTCCGGGCACGATCCTGAA
>CAMYNJ010000110.1 GCA_947259795.1 uncultured Alphaproteobacteria bacterium
AGGCAATCGAGATTGAGCTTCGGCTTCAACTCCCGCAACACCGCGCCCAAGCCGCCGGCAGCAAAGAAATCTTCCATATAATGCGTGCCCACCGGCTTCAAATTCACCAGCACCGGCGTGCTGTCGGACAGCTCGTTCAGCCAGGCAAGCGGGATGTCGATGCCGAGCCGGCCGGCAATGGCGGTGAGATGAATGATCGCGTTGGTCGATCCGCCGAGCGCGAGCAGGACCCGCAGGGCATTTTCCACCGACGCCCGGGTGATGATCCGGTCCGGCGTGATCGGATTGGCCGCAAGGCGCACGGCCACCGCGCCCGTGGCCTCGGCGGCCCGCAGCCGGTCTGCGTGCACCGCCGGGATCGCCGCCGTGCCGGGCAGCGACATGCCAAGCGCTTCGGCGATACAGGCCATCGTCGACGCCGTGCCCATGACCGCGCAGGTCCCCGCGGTCGTCGCCAGCCGGCCTTCGATTTCCGATATCTCCCGCTTGTCGATTTCCTCCGCGCGGAACTTGCCCCAGAAGCGGCGGCAGTCCGTACAGGCGCCGAGCCTTTCATCGCCATGGCGCGACGTCATCATCGGGCCGGCGACGATCTGGATGGCCGGCTTGTTGGCCGACGCCGCCCCCATGAGCTGCGCCGGCACGGTCTTGTCGCAGCCGCCCAGCAGCACCACCGCGTCCATCGGCTGGGCGCGGATCATCTCCTCGGTATCCATGGACATGAGGTTGCGGAATTTGAGGCTGGTCGGGCTGAGAAAAACCTCGCCGAGCGAGATCGTCGGAAATTCCAGCGGTAAGGCCCCCGCCGCCAACACCCCACGCTTTATAGCCTCCAGCATGTCGGGGAAATGCCGGTGGCAATTGTTGAAGCCGGACGCCGTGTAGGCGATGCCGATAATCGGTTTCGCCAGCATTTCGTCCGAATAGCCCATCGATTTGGCGAAGGACTTTCTGAGATAGATCGAAAAATCGCTGTCGCCGTAATTAGTGAGGCCGAGCGCCAGCCCCTGTGTCTTGTCTTTTTTCACCACGGTTGCACCATGCCTCAGAACTTCGTCTTGACGTATTTCGGCTCAAGATAATCGTGAATGCCGAGCGCGCCGCCTTCGCGGCCCATGCCGCTCTCCTTGACGCCGCCAAACGGCGCCTCCGCCGTCGCCAGAAGCATTTCGTTCACCCCGACCATCCCGACTTCGAGATCTTCATAGGCCCTGGTCGCCGTTTCCAGATCGTTGGAAAAGACATACCCGGCCAACCCGAACGGCAGGCTGTTCGCCCGCTGCATGACCTCGTCATAGTCGGTGAAGGTAGCGATCGGCGCCACTGGCGCGAAGGGTTCCTCCACCATGATCCGGGCGTCGTCGGGAACGCGGCCAAGCACCGTCGGCTCGAAGAAATAACCGCGGTTGAATTCATTCGGCTGCTTGCCGCCGGCCAGCAGGTCCGCCCCGCGGTCCAGCGCATCCTGGACCATGGCCTTGGCGGTCTCAAGCCCACGCGCATTCGCCATGGGGCCCATTTGCGTTCCCTCGTCGAGCCCGCGCCCGATCTTGATGTTCCGGGCGACCTCAGCGAAGCGTTCGGCGAAGACGCCATAAATCTCTTCATGCACATAGAAGCGCGACGGCGAAATGCAAACCTGTCCGCAATTGCGGAACTTGGTCGCGGCGCAGGTCTCGGCCGCCCGTTCCGGATCGGCGTCGGCGAAAACGATCACCGGCCCATGCCCGCCCAGTTCCATCGAGACCTTCTTCATCCCGTCCGCGGCGAGGTGGAGTATCTGCTTGCCAACCGGGACGGACCCGGTCACCGAGACTTTGCGCACGATGGGCGAGGCGATCAGCCGGGACGCGATCATGCCCGAACTGCCGGTCACCAGATTGACCACGCCGGGTGGAATACCGGCATCGTGACAGGCCAGCACCAACGCGCCGCACGAGCCGGGCGCCTCGCCCGCCGGCTTGATGACGATGCTGCAGCCGGCGGCCAGGGCTGCGGCCATCTTGCGCGCCGGCAACAGCGCCGGAAAGTTCCAGGCTGAAAATGCCGCGACCACGCCGACCGGCTGATAGATCACCTGCATCCGCGTGTCGGGGGTGCGGCTTTCGATGGTCTGGCCATAAATGCGCTTGGTCTCTTCCGAATACCATTCGAACTGGTCGGCGGCGGCGCCGGTCTCGCCCTTTGCTTCGGCCAGCGGCTTTCCGGTCTCGATCGACATGATCGTGGCGATCGTATCGACGCGGTCGCGGATCAACGCCGCCACCTTGCGCATCTTCGCGGCACGGTCCCACGGGGACGTCCGCCGCCACACCGCCATCCCCTTCTCCGCGGCGGCGAGCGCCGCATCGAGATCGTCCGGCGTGGCGTCGGCGATGGTGCCGACGACCTCGCCATTCGACGGGTCATGGACTTCCTTTACACCGCCACCGGCAGCGGCGGTCCAGCGGCCATCGAGATAGAGTCCCAAATCCTGATACATTGTGAATTCTCCGGTAAATCAGATGTTCTGTTCGTTATAGCGTTTCTGGACATCGTCGACCCAATTGCCGACATTCCACGATCCATAGGCGCCCATGCCGCCAAGCGGGTCGTCGCCGGCATAGACCGGCACATGAACCACCGACAGGCCGTCATGGGCATGGGCCTCTTCGAGCGCGGCCTTAACGGCGTCATGGCCAGTCCCGCCATAGATCGCCTTGACGCCCCCGACCGCCCCCGCCATTTGCACATAGTCGACAGGGACGCTGTCGTTGGTGCGGAATTCGTTAAGATATTGGGCCTGCTGAAGTCCGGTGATCGCCGCCATGCGGCGGTTGTCGAAGATCACGACCATGCCCTTGACGCCATGTTCCACCCCGTCGATGAGGATCTGCGGGTTCATCATGAAGGACCCGTCGCCGGTGAACGCAATGCCGTAACGCGGGTTGTCGGCAATTGCCGAGGCCAGCAGGGCCGATACGGCAAAGCCCATATAGGATGCCCCGGTCTCGGTATAGCTATCGCCGGTCCGCTCGTCCTCGACGATCTGGAAACCGTTGGCCTGAACGTCGCCGGCGTCGAAATATTTGGCCGCCCCGATGGATTTGGCGAAGTCGGCGACGATCTTGATGGCAGCCGGCTGGCCCAGGACCGGCTTGCCCCAAACCGCATCGGGCAGCGGTTCGGCGGTATAGCGCTCGGCCTTGAAACGGCGCCATTCGGCCTTCTTCGCCGCGCAATCGGAAAGCCAGTCCGCCTTGGCCGCGACATCGGCGCCCCCGGCCTTTTCCAGCCGTTCGAGCAACCGGCCGATGACGGCGGTAATATCGCCGGCGAGGCCCACCGTCCGGTTATAGTGACCAAGGTCGGCGAGATCGCCGTTGATGTTGACGACCGCCTGGGCCGACGGATAGCCAACGCCGGAACAATCCGCCTGGCATACCGCCCGGGTTCCCACGGCGATCAGCAATTCGGCGTTTTCCATGGCGAAATTGCCGCAAATCGACCCCTTGGACCCGCCCACATGCATGTTCTGGGGATGCGAGTCGGGAAGAATTCCGGTGGACCCAGGCGACTGGACGACCGCGGCGCCCGTCGCCTCGGCCAGCCGCAGCAGCGCCGGGTCATGGCCCCGGGTTCCGCCGCCCGCCTTGATGACGATCTTCCGGCGGTCCCGGATCAGCCGCGCCGCCCGGTCCAGCATCTCGTCGCCGGCGGGCGCCAGTCCGGGGATTTCCGGCCTGACCGGCAAGGCCTCCAGATTGAGACGGAGCCGCTGCGGTTGGGTATTGAGCGGCAACAGAAGATAGAAAGGCCCTGCCTTGCAGGGATGATTGACGCAAAGCGCGCCGCGGCGCAGCGCATCGCGGATCGCCTCGGGCGTGTGCAGCACATAGGACTGGCCCATGGTCGCGGCAAGCTGGCCGAACAGGCCCTGCTGCTCCTTGGGGATCTGCTGCATGTTGTAGCCTTCGCCCCGGGTCGTCTCGTCGCCATAGATGTGATAGACGCCGACGCCGTTGGAGGCGGCCGCCAGCGACCCGGCCATGGCCTGAAGCGCGCCGGGCCCGATGGAGGTCACCACTGCCGGAATTTCGCCGTATTGCCAGGACAGGCAGGTTGCGGCATGCGCCATTTCGACTTCGTTGCGGCAATTGAAGGTCCGCGCAACGCCCTCCTCCTCATAGATCCGCAACACCTCGCCCAGGTCGGTCGATCCATGGCCGAAAATCGCGAGATATTTCCGCACGCCCTGCCGCAGCAGGCCCAACAGGACGGCCTCGGACATCGTGGTCTCGACATGCTTGTCCAGCCGGCCGGACGCCAGCGCCTCTTGCAGCCCGCCCGCCTCGGCGATGAGGCGCGCCCGCAGGCGCATGTCCTGGCTCAGGGATGTTTCTTCTTGTCTAGTTTTCAGCATGGGCCTTTTCCTGAACATTCGAATTTAGCTTCGCTCTTTCCCGGCGCGCCCCGACCAGTTGAAAGGCGATGACCGCGATAACGAGCCCGAAGAAAAACAGCGCCATGGGCGACGTATAGAAAATGTCGAATTTGCCTTCGGACAGGATCATCGCGGTGCGGAATTCGCGTTCCATCGTTTCGCCGAGAACGAGTCCCAGGACGATGGGCGTGACCGGGATCCGGAACCGGGTGAGCAGATAACCCATCAGCCCCACGCCGGTCATGACATAGACGTCGAGGAACGAGTTCCTGATCGCGAATGTACCTACCACGCATACGACCAGGATGCCCACGGCCAGAATATGCGGAGGAACCCGAAGAATCTTGACGAAGAGCCTGATGCCGAAATACTGGATCAGCACAACGGCGATATAGGCGAGGCCGATAGCCAGATAGATCGTATAGACCTCGACCTTGTTCTCCATGAAGAGCATCGGTCCTGGGGCGAGTCCGTGGATCAGCAACCCGCCAAGGATGATCGCCGTGGCCGGATCGCCCGGAATACCCAGCGACAAAAGCGGTATCATGGCGCCGCCGGTTACCGCGTTGTTTGCGGTTTCCGACGCCACGACCCCGCTGAGTTCGCCCTTGCCGAAATTTTCCTTGTTCGGCGAAAACCGGCGCGCCTGATCGTAGGCCAGGAAGGCGGCGATCGGACCGCCGGTGCCGGGAATCGAACCTATCCCCGTGCCAATCAGAGCACTGCGTATCATCACCGACAAGTTACCGCGCAGTTGGCGAAACGAGGGCAATTCGGTTTTAACGGCTTTGGCGCGATACAAAGCCTGACCGCCGCTTTTGTAGTCGGCCAGCATGTTCATGACTTGCGGCACGGCGAAAAGACCGACCATCGCCACAAGCAGATGGACACCCTGCAGCAAGGAGGTCGTCCCGAACGTCATGCGTGGCACGCCGTCCAGTTCGTCCATGCCGACGGTCATCAGCAACAACCCGATCGTGCCGGCGACCAATCCGCGAAGCAGGGATTTTCCCGCCAGCCCGCAGATGGTCGACATGCCGAAGAGCACCAGCGCGAATATCTCCGCCGGCCCGAACCGGATCGCCAGCCGCGCGACAAGGTCGACCGAGACGATCATGACCGCGAGGCTGAACAATCCGCCGAACGCCGAAACCACCACCGCGGTTCCCAACGCCAGCCCGGCACGCCCGCTTTTCGCAAGGGGATATCCGTCGAGCACCGTCGCCGCGGCCGATGGCGTCCCCGGAATGCCGATCAGAATCGCCGAAACGGAACCGCCCGTCATGCCCCCGATATAAGTGCCAAGCAGCATGCCGATTGCGGGGACGGCATCGAACTTGAACGTAATGGGAAGCACCAGCACCAGGGCCATCGAGTAGGTAAGGCCGGGAATCGATCCGAATATAATGCCGAGCAGGGCGCCAAGAACGACGAGCCCGATCGTCAACGGATCGAGTGCGAGCGGTAATGCGGTAAGCAGTATCTCCATAGGTTCACTAAAAATAAAGATCGATCCAGCTGCCGCGCGGCAGATAGACGCCCAGCAGCTTGCCGAAGACCAGATAGATACCCAGCGACATGCCCAGCGACATACCGAGAATCAAACGCCAGTCCGGCACCCTCAGGATGAACAGCAACGCGGCCGCAACGCTAAGGGCGGTACCGATAATGAACCCCGAATAGCTGAGCAGAAGCGTATAGACGACGAGCAACCCGACGGTCGATGCAATGGCCCATATCTCGACACCGAGCGCCACCGGTTCCCCTTGCAGCTCATCGGCCGAATCGCGGCCACGGGGGATGAAGCTGCCGAGGATCATCAAGCCGCTCAACCCCGCCAGCAGGACACCGAGGCCAAGCGGAAAGCCGCGCGGACCCACCGGTCCGCTGGAGCCTGGCGGGATCGTCTCGACGACGATCACCGACCAGGCCACGGCGAAGACCAGCAGAACCAGGCCGACAAGCCGGTCCTTGGATGCATCCGTCATGACAGTTCTGCCGGTCAGGCTTCTATTTCTTCAGTCCCAGTTCCGACATCAGGCTGCTGATCTTGGCGTCGTCGCTGACGATTAGCTTGCCGAATTCACCGGCCGGCAGATAAGCGATGGTAAATCCGATATTCTTGCTCGCCTCCTGGAATTCGCCGGATTCGGCCGCGGCCTTTGCCGCATTTTGCAGCTTTTCGACAATCGCCGCCGGCGTGCCCTTGGGCGCCGCGAGGCCTCGCCACATGGTGATGTCCAGGCCGGACGCGCCCGCCTCATCGCAGCTGGGCGTATTGGGCAGCAAGGCGATGCGCTGCTCGCTGGTCACGCAGAGAATATTCAATTCACCCGATTTCTGATGGGAAATAAACTGGCCGGGCCACTGAACCGCGGCATCGACCCTTTTAGCGAGCAACTCAATCGGCGCTTTACCCTTGCCGTAGGGCACATAGGTCACCTTGTCGGCAATGCCGAGATTGTCGAACAACGCTGCCGAGGTAAGATGGGTGAACGATCCGTTGCCGGAAATGCCGACCTTGAGCTTCTTGTCGGAGGCCTTTACCGCCTCGACCATGTCCGCAAGGTTGCTCCAGCCGGAATCGGCACGGACCGAAAGTGCGGGAACCTCGATGCTGATACGGGCAATCGGGGTGAAAGCCTCGTAGTTGAACGGCATGTTGCCCTTGTGATGGGCCGTGCTCACGGAATTTGAATTCCACACGATGTTGTAACCGTCCGCAGCGGTACTCTGGACATGGGCATAACCGACTGCGCCACCGCCACCGGTGCGGCTGACCGCGACCACCGGCTGCGGCAAATTCCTGGACATCAAATCCGCCAGCAACTGGCTGATGGTCTGAGCCGTTCCGCCGAAGAGCACCGTCATTTCCACCGGTTTTTCGGGAAATTCCGCCGCGGCAGGTTGCGTAACCCCTAGTGACAGCGCGAGCGCAACGCCAGTTGCCAGCATCACATTTCTGATTGTTTTAGTCGAATACACCATATGTTTTCTCCCTTGTTTCATTTAATTCCGACGGCCATGGACTACGGTGCATTGCTATTCCGCGGCGTGGTGGCGCGTCCCTTCCTGTTCACGTTTGGCAACCAGCCCAGCCAGAATCTTTTCCGGGGTGGCCGGCAGCGACGTAATGCGAACGCCGATCGCGTCGTAGATGGCATTCATGATAGCCGGCGCCGTGGGTACCAGGGCCGGCTCGCCGATTCCCTTTGCGCCCAGCGGGCTGAGCGGGTCCGGGTCCTCGATGAGGATCGAGTTGATTTGCGGCACATCGAGCGACGTCGGCAGGATGTATTTGGCGAAGCCATGCGTTGTCGTGTGCCCGTCTTCCAGCTTGTAGTCCTCCATCAGGGCCTGCCCCAGCCCCTGGACGACGCCGCCTTCGATCTGTCCCTCCACACCGCGCGGGTTAATGGCCCGGCCGACATCGTGGGCCGCCCAGATGCCAAGCACCTGGACCTCGCCGGTCACTATGTCCACTTCCACCTCGGCGACCTGGCAGCCGAACACATAGGCCTGCCAAGGACTTCCCGAACCATCCTCGGGATCGAGACCGGTACCGTGCGCGGTAAAGGATCCCGAGCCGACCGGCACGACACCGCGCTTCTTGCAGATGTCCACGGCCTCTTCCATGGTCATCTTCAGGTTGGTTTCCTCGGCCCATATCTCGCCATCGAAGGCCTTCAGGCTACCGGAATCGACGCCCCAATGGTCGGCGATTTCCGCGTCCAGACGCACCCGCGCGTCACGGCAGGCCAGCGCGACCGAATTGCCGATCATGTAAGTCTGGCGCGTCGCGCCGGCATGGGCCGCTTCGGGCGAACGGGCCGTATCGTTGTCGCCGATGGTGACGTCCTCCGGCCGGACACCGAGTTCCTCGGCGGCGATCTGCGCCAGCACGGTCAGGATGCCCTCGCCGATTTCGGTTACGCCGGTGACGATCTTGGCGGTGCCGCCATCGTCGAGTTCGGCCCAGGCGCCCGCGCGATCGATCGTCGCGGTGCGCGCGATACCGTACCAGGAAGCCGCCATACCGCGGCCACGGCATTTACGGGACATCAGGCAATATCCTCTTTGGTGTCCACGTCGTGGGATGTGCGAATGCGCGCGCCCAGTGTGCAGGGTTCGCGATTCCCGGCCCGGCCGAGATCGCCACGCACGCCGCCACGGGCAACAGACGGGCCGCTTTCCCAGCCAGAAGCCTTCTCCGCCGCTTCCAGCGCAAGCCCCAGGGAAACCGATCCAAGCTTCTGCTTCGTATGGGTCGACGCCCCACTTCGCATCATGTTGACCCGGCGGATTTCAAAAGGATCGAGCCCCAGTTTGCCGGCGCAGATATCGAGATGCGATTCGGTTGCGAACTGAGCCTGCATGGCGCCGAAAGTGCGAAAAGCGCCCGACGGTGTGTTGTTCGTGTAGACGCCATGGGTATCGATTTTCACATTTGCGATGTCATAGGGTCCGCAGGACAGAATGGCTGCCTTGCGCATGACGCCTTCGGTCGACAGCCCATAGGCGCCGCCGTCGGAGATCATCCGGAATTCGACCGCGGTAATCCGGCCATCGTTCTTCAGACCCATCTTATAGGTGATCCGTGCCGGATGACGCTTGGCCGTGGAGATAATCGATTCCTCACGGGTAAATACCAGCCGGACCGGCAGGCCGCTCTTCATCGCCGCCAACGCCAGCATGCCCTGGTAGATCATGTCCTCCTTGCCGCCAAAGCCGCCGCCCACCGGGCTCATGATGAAGCGCACCTTGTTGATCGGCCGGTCGATGATCTTGGCCAGCATATGCCGGTGATGGGTGATGTTCTGGCTGGGCGAAATTACTGTAACCACGCCATCGTGATCCACATAGGCGAGCCCCGCCTCCGGCTCCAGATAGGCGTGTTCGACCGGTTGGGTCTCATAGGACTGCTCGACGACCAGTTCGGCATCGGCGAAACCCGCCTCGACATCGCCCTTCCGAATCGGGATATGCTTGACGATATTGTCTGGCGCATAGTCGTGCAGCACCGGCGCGCCGGAAGCCATAGCCGCTTCCGCGTCGAAGACGGCCGGCAAATTCTCATACTCCACCTTGATTTTTCCAAGCGCCGCCATTGCGGTTTCGACATCCACCGCCGCGACCGCCGCGATTGCCTCTCCCACATAGCGAACGCGACCGCGCGCCATGATCGGCTGGTCGTGCACGAAGACGCCGAAACCGTCCTCGCCCGGCACGTCATCGGCCGTAATCACGCATTCGACCCCAGGCATGGCCTCTGCCTCGCTGATGTCGATCGATTTTATCAGGGCATGCGCCACCGGGCTTCTGAGCACCTGCATATGCAGCATGCCCGGCATTACCATGTCGCCTGCATACTTGAGCGCGCCGGTTACCTTGCTCGGCGCATCCAGCCTGCGGACATTGTTGCCGATGTAGGACGCCCCGGCACCCGGTCCATCCAGCGCGGTCACGGGCAAGGCTCCATTCATCACGTCGCGCGCCAGTTCGACTGCCTCAAAAATCTTTGAGTAGCCGGTGCAGCGGCAGATATTGCCGCCGAGCCGTTCCTTGATCTCGTCGAGTCCCGCATGCGGATTTTCGCGCAAGGCGCCGGTTGCCGCCATCACCATGCCCGGTATGCAGTAGCCACACTGGCTGGCGCCGGTCTTGTGGAAGGCCTGCTGCAGATATGTCAGCCCGCCCCGCTTGGCCAGCCCCTCCACCGTCTCAATCGTGGCGCCGTTGGCCTTGGCGGCAGGCATGAGGCACGACTTGACCAGCTTGCCGTCGACGAAGACCGAACAGGTGCCGCATTCGCCCGCGCCGCAGCCTTCCTTGGTGCCGGTGAGGTTCAGTTCATCGCGCAGAAAATCCAGCAACCGCATCCGCGCCTTGGCGGGCCGTTTGACGGCCCGGCCGTTGACGGTCAGTTCCATATCAAGTGACGACATGCACTGCCTCCTTCATCTCCGGCGGCAAAAGTGCTACGCCGCAATCGGCCAGCGCATCCTCGACCGCGCGCTCAATAAAACCCCGGATCACTTCACTACGGTATTCCCGCCGGGTACGCGAGCGCACGAGGTCGCCGGCTGTTTTCACGGCCGCGAGAATGCTTTTCCGGGAAACCGGCTGCCCCTTCAAAAAGGCCTCGACCGCGTCCAGCCGTATGGGCACAGGCCCGATGCCGCCCATGGCAAGGCGCACATCGGCGAACGTCTTTTTGTCCGGCGACAACTTGACGAGGCCGACGGCGCAGACCACCGAGATCACCAGGGAACGGCGCTGGCCGACCTTCTCGAACGCGCCGCCATAGCCGGCCATGGAATCGCAGGCCACGGCGGTTAAGATCTCGCCGGCCTCCAGGGTTGTCCCGCCCGGCCCGGTGATGAAATCGCCGATCGCCACCGAGCGACGGGCGACCGAACCGCCATCCAGCCTGGCGATCTCGACCGTTCCGTTCATCGCGAATATTGCCGGCGTGCCGTCGGCGGCCGGCGAGGCATTCACGATATTGCCGACAAGGGTTGCCTGCTCGCGGATCTGGTCATCGGCGAACCAGACCGCACAATGGGGCATACAGGGAAGATGGTGTCGGAGCGACTCACTGGTCAAAAACCGCTGAAAGACCAAATTGGCACCGAGCCTCACACGCCCGTCCACGACGTCGTATCCGTGGAGTTCTTTCACCCGGCTTATGTCGATAATCGCCGGCAGATGCATATGCCCCGCCCTGCCCTCGCGCGCCCAGGGCAAGATATCGGTGCCGCCGGCAAGCAGCCGGCTGCCTTCGGGAGCGCCAACCCATTGGGCCAGCGCCTCCTCCAGCGTTTCGGGCATCAGATACTGGTCGCAGTTCAGCACAAACCTTCTCCTCGGGGCCTACTCTGCGGCCACGGCCTTTCTGCCCATCGCGTGCTCATTCTTCACCACCACCTTGATGGCATCTTCCACCCGATCCTTCGCATAGCGCAGGGCCTCGGGTAGAATGCCGTAGACATAGATGTTGTTGCGCACGAGATAAGCGACATCCACCGGGACTTCCTCCTGCGGGAAGGCCGCGAGGCAGATTTTGCCACCCCGGTTCACCATTTTGGCGGCATCATTGAGGCCGTTGGTGGCGCCGGAGCATTCCAGCACATAGTCCACGCCCTTGCCGTCGGTCAGTCGGCGCACGGCCTCGACGGCATCCTCATTGCGCACATTGACCACATGATCGGCCCCCAGCTTCTTGCCGATTTCAAGCCGGTTGTCGCGGGTTCCGGTCAGAATTACCGGCTGCGCGCCCATCGCCTTGGCCACCGCCACGCCCAGCAGACCGATCGGTCCGGGACCACTGACAACCACGCTCTCGCCGGCGACCAGTCCGCCCAGTTCGGTCAAGCCATAGAGCGAAGTGCCGGCCGTCACCACCAGAGTCGCTTCCTCGTCCGACATCTCGTCGGCGACATGGACGAGCGTATTGATGTGGTTTACCTGGTATTCGCAAAATCCACCGTCAGTGGTGAATCCGTTGGCCCGGTGCCCCTTGTTCACATCGCCATAATTCATGCCGTAGTTATGGCACGCCGTGTACATGCCCTCGCGGCAGCGCTTGCACTGGCCGCAGCCGGCGTGGATTTCGACGGTTACGCGATCGCCGACCTTGTATTCGTCGACGCCCGGTCCTTGCGCCACGACCGTACCCATATATTCATGGCCCGGCGTAAAGCCCTTGTTGAAAGGGTCGCCGCCCTCGATCAGCGCCGGCGGCCCGTGGTAGATGATTTCCAGATCGGTGGCGCAGACCGCTATAGCATCGATGCGGACCAGAACCTCTGCCCTGCCGGGTACCGGCACGGGCTTGTCCACGAGGGAAAGCTGGCCCGGATCGCCCAGCACCCAGGCTTTCATGGTATCCGGGATCGGAAAATCGGGTTGCGTCTTGACGTCTTCTGGCATTGCCATGCTTCATCTACTCCTTACACTGTTTGGCCGCAAAGGCGCCGGCCGCCGTTCGAAAGGAAACGCCGGCAGTCAACGGCCCTGTTCCTTTGGACTTCCAAGATTTTCCGATAGTGCGTTGGCACATTTCCGAACGGCTTCCTTGGCCTGGTCGAAATTCTCCTCATCGGCCCGCATCGTCGGCATCGAACAGCTGATCGACCCGATAACGGCACCAGAATGATCACGGACCGCCGCGCCGACGCAGGTGACCCCGGGCTGAAATTCCTCCAGATCGACCGCATACCCATTGCGCCTCACAAGGCGGAGATTTTCCATCAGGTCGGCGATATTGGTGATCGTCTCCGGCGTAAACCGCGTAAACCCCTTCTCCGCGATCACCCGGGCGATTTCGGTTTCAGGGAGCCAAGCCAGGATGGCCTTGCCGGTCGCCGTGGCATGTGCCGCATTGGCCTTGCCAACCGAATCCGTATCGACCCGAACCGGGCGTGGGGAATCGAGCTTGGCGAGCGTTGTCAGGTCATGTCCCTGCATGACAGCAAGATGAACGCTTTCCTGGGTGTCCTTATTGAGACGCCGCAATTCCGGCATGGCGAGCTCGATTAGATCGAACTGGCGCAATCGGCTCGAGGATAATTCGAGTATCCTCGCTCCAAGGAAATACGTCCGCCCTCGCGGATTCTGGCCCACATACCCCCGCTTCAAAAGCGTGGAAATGAGATGATGGCAGGTCGAGACATTCAGTCCCGCTTTCAAGGCGATTTCATTAAGCGGCAATTCCATCCCAGCCCTGGCGAGCGCTTCCAAAACATCGAGCGCGCGATCCACCGACTGAATCGTCCGTCCGACTTTCGCCGTCCCCCCACCGGATTTAGGCGGCGACGGGACCGACTCGTCGGCGGCGCCATCGGCTTGAAGTAGGTCTTCCACCCGCATGCGGTACAATGCTCCGCTGAAATTTGACAGTTGCAAATTTAATTAAGCGAATCGCCTTGAATGAGTCAAGACTATTTCAATTAGTAAAAACTAATTTCATAATATGAAATATTGTGCATGGCCAAATCATGCCGATTCCGGAGCCCGGTCTGCATCGGTGTAATCCGGGCGATCCGTCTGCTGATCTTCACCGGCGGCCGGATCGGCAAAACTCTCAAGCTGAAGTGGGATTGCATCGACTTCGAGCACAAGCGCATCAACCTCGCGGACGGCGTTGTAAGAGCAAAGGGCTTGAGGCAGCAAGTGCGGTTTTTTAGCCTCCAGCTCTGCGCAATCCCTTCCGTTATTTCAACAGTTCGCCCGAGGTCACCCGACTCGCAGTGATGATGTACATCCGCTATCCGCTGTCACTTCGGCAGGTCGAGGATCTCCTGTTCGAGCGCGGCATCGACATCTGCCACGAAACGGTGCGGTTCTGATGGAACCGCTTCGGTCCGATGTTCGCAGCCGAGATCAGGAAGCGGCGAGTCCGGAACAACCGATGTTACTCGCTCTGGCGATGGCACCTGGACGAGGTGTTCGTGAGGATCAATGGCGAGATGCACTACCTCTGGCGTGCCGTGGATCACGAAGGAGAGGTCCTTGAGGTCTTTGCCACGAAACGCCGGGATCGCATGGTTGCACTCAAATTTCTGAAGCGTACGATGAAGCGCCATGGCCGGCCGAAGGCGATCGTGACGGATCGGCTTCGGTCATACGGCGCCGCGGTGGAAACCATGAGGATCGCGGAGCGTCAGGAATGCGGACGATGGCTCAACGACAGGACCGAGAACTCACATCAGCCGTTCCGACGACGAGAGTGTGCTATGGCGAAGTTCAGGGACGTGAAGACCCTACAGAGGTTTGCCGCCGTCCACGCCGCGATCCACAACCACTTCAACCAGGGCCGCCATCCCAACCGCCGCGACACCTTCAAGCAGATGCGCTCCGCCGCCCTGGCCGAGTGGCGTCAACTGGCTGCCTGAAGGTCTTTGCCTCAGTCCTTTTGACGACTGGCCCGCATTAGGCTGACAGTGCTCTCCAGCGGGCTCTCAGGGTGCTTTCCGACTTGACTTGCGATGGAGCTGTGAGTCGTTTTGCCGACCGACATTACTCAGCCACGTCTTCGCTACGCATCCGCTCCGCCAACAGCCGCGCCGCTTCGCCACGGGCTTGCCTTCCTCGCTGCCGGGAATTAACCCTACCCCCTCCGGTCGGGAAGCGCGGATGGGCTCCGCTGGTGGCCGCGCCCCCCTGCCGCTGCCGGGATGCAATACCGGCGCCTACATGCAACAAAAGATGCAACAAGCCAGAATGATCAAGCATCACAATATTGATATTATACGCTTAAAGACATTTTTGCCTGCGGACTAATTATCCGCTTATCAAAACAAGACTGGCGGAATTATGCGGTTCTATCCGGCACGACGTTCAGACAAGAAAACCTAACAGGAGCAAAGCTCTTGTTTTTATTGGCGACCCCGGCAGGACTCGAACCTGCAACCTGCGGATTAGAAGTCCGCTGCTCTATCCGGTTGAGCTACGGGGCCGGTGTGGACCGCAAGGAAACTCAATGGGTCCAGGGCTGTCTTCGGCGGCTGGAAAAATTCTCGGCGTAGTTCTTGGGCCGAAACTTGCGGTCCTTCGGGGCGACAACGTCATAGTCATGCCCGTTGCGTTCCGCATAGGCCACCGCATCCTCTGCCGTGGCGAAGCGCAGCCGCACCTGACGATCGGTATCGGCCGAACCGTTCCAGCCCATCAGCGGGTCGGGCGTCGCGGCGTCCTCCGGCTCGAACTCGAGAACCCAGCCCTCGATCTTCGCCCTTCCCGACTGCATGGCGGTCTTGGCCGGCCTGTAAATGCGTGCGCGCATGGCAATGCTTCCCTCGCAAAATACAAAACAAACTTGGTCGGGGCGACTGGATTCGAACCAGCGACATCCTGCTCCCAAAGCAGGCACTCTACCAGGCTGAGCTACACCCCGCGCGGCTGGAAAATAGGGCGTGCCGAGCGAGAATGCAACTTCTGTCGCATGCAGGCCATCAGGGTTAATCCGGCGTTAACGAACGGGCTCTATGATCCGACGGTGAATCCACCGCAACCCGCTTATCGCTATCGAAAGAGATGATCGTATGTCCCGACTGTTGCTGTTCTTCCTTGCCCTTCCCCTTCTGGCCGCCACCGCCATCGCGCCGGCGTCCGCTGCCGAGGACTCCATGGCCTGCGGCAAGCGCGACGAAATGCTCGGCCACCTGTCGGGCAAATATGATGAAGAACCGATCGCCATGGGCCTCGCCACCAACGGATCGCTCGTCGAGGTTCTCGCCTCCAGCGCCGGCGGAAGCTTCACCATCGTCTATACGACACCGGATGGCCTGACCTGCATGGTGGCGGCGGGCAGCAACTGGGAAACCGTCCAGCAGCAGCTGGCCGATATCAAGGCCTGATACCAAAGCTCGCTGATAAAGACCCATTTGATGGGGCTTCACGGCCCGCCGGGCAGGCGCGGTCCGCGGCGCGATGCACCCGCATCGGGCAAGGGTCGCAACGCACCCGGCGGTCCGTGAAGCCCTACCGGAGGCCGGTTTCCCTTGCCCGCTCGCGGCGTTGCGCTCCGCTTGCGGTGAGCGACACCGCCGCGCGAACCGCGCCTGACGAGCGATCGAGGGAAACCGGTCAAATGAGTCTTTATCAGCGAGCTTTGGTATGAGCTACTCCACACCCATCTTCGGCAGTTCCACGCGGTCGCCCGGCGCAATGCCCAGCCGCGCGGCCGTGCCGCCGGTCAATTCCAGCACATAGCGCACCGGCCCGCGCGAAGAGACCGCCTCCAGCGAATGGGGGGTCGTGCGCTCGGCGATGCTCTCGATCTCGCCGTCGGGCGTGATGAACAGCATGTCCAGCGGGATGTAGGTGTTCTTCATCCACATCGAGGCGCGGCCGTAGCGGGGACCGAAATCGAACAGCATGCCGGCGTCGCCGGCCATCTCGCGCCGGTACATCAGGCCCTGGCTGCGCTGTTCTGGCGTCAACGCCAGCTCGACATCGAATTCGTGGCGGCCGGCATCAGTGACGATCGCCAGATTGCCGCTTTCGAATTTGGAGAGCAGGCCCTGGGCGACCGCGACGCCGGCAACGACGATCGCCAGCAACAGCAACGACAGCAACAGTCTTTTCATGCCCGGACAATACACCGGCGCAAGGGTGCTTGCCAATCGCATAGCAGCGGCAAGCCCCGACCCCAACGCCACGGTTTGCAACGCCCGCGTCCGGCGCTAACATCGGCGTCAGCTATCCACGGAACGGGAATGCCGCCATGACCGAAGCCACCGCGCGCCGCCCCATGCCGCTGCCGACCCAGTGGCCCGTCACCGTCCCGGCGCTTCTGCTGCTGGGCGGCGGGGCCCTGTGGCTGGCGATCAATGGCGGGCACTGGAAATACGGCGCGCTGTTCCTGATCGGCGGCGCGCTGGGCATCGCGCTCTATCACGCGGCCTTCGGCTTCGCCTTCGCCTACCGCGACGCCTTCGTGCGCCGCGACATGGGCGGCGTGAAGGCGCAGATCCTGATGGTGGCCCTGGCCGTCATCCTGTTCGCACCGGTCATGGCGGGCGGCAAGTCGATCGCCGGCGGCGGGGTGATCGGCGGGCTGGCGCCGGTCGGCTGGGAGGTGCTGGCCGGCAGCTTCATCTTCGGCATCGGCATGCAGCTGGGCGGCGCCTGCGGCTCCGGCACGCTGTTCACGGTCGGGGGGGGGAGCGTGCGGATGATGGTGACGCTGGTCTTCTTCTGCCTCGGCGCCTTCCTGGCCACCCTCTATGGCGACATCTGGCAGCCCTTGCGCGCCGGCAGCAGGACGGTGGCGCTGGGCCGCGAGTTCGGCTGGTGGGCGGCCACGGCGGGCCAGCTGGCCGTGCTGGCGGCGATCTGGTTCGCGGTGACCTGGCTTGGGCGCGGCCGGCGGCAGAAACCGCTCTGGACCGGGCCCTTGCGCTGGCGGCGGCTGCTCACCGGGCCCTGGCCGCTGATCATCACCGTCGCCGTGCTGGCGCTGGGCAACTGGCTGATCCTGGTCATCACCGGCCATGCCTGGTCGGTGGTCTGGGGCCTGACGCTGTGGGCGGCGGAGATTGCGCAGGCGCTGGGCTGGAACCCCGCAACCAGCCCCTTCTGGGCGGCGCGCGCCGGGTTCCTGGAGCGCGGTATCTTCGTCGACGACACCTCCATCACCGATTTCGGCATCATCCTAGGCGCGCTGCTGGCGGCGGCCCTCGGCGGCCGACTGGACCCGGTGTTCAAGGTTCCCGCCCGCAACCTGCTGGCCGCGGTGATCGGCGGGCTGATGCTGGGCATCGGCGCGCGCATGGCCTATGGCTGCAACATCGGCGCCTTCTTCAGCGGAGTCGCCTCGTCAAGCCTGCATGGCTGGGTCTGGATCGTCGGCGCTCTGGCCGGCAACTGGCTCGGCGTGCAGCTGCGCCCGACGTTCGGGCTGGAGAAATAGCGGCCCGGCGGCCACGTCCCCGGCAATCGAGTCGCAAAACGAGCCCATGCAAAGGCGTTTTCCGCGGGTTTCAGAGCGGATATTATGGAAAATCGCGGCCGGGCTTGTCGCTAGACGAAAGGCAGGTCGGCGACGGTGGCGGGGCGCATCCCGCTGGTCGTTTCCACCTCCACCGCCGAGCCCACCGGCCAGAACTCGCGGTCGATCATGGCGATGGCGATGTTAGCCTCGAGCCGCGGCGACCAGACGGCCGAGCGGATCTCGCCGATCTGGCGCCCGCCCCCCTGCGCCGGCCAGGGCTCGGCCGCGGGCGGACAGGGTGGGCCGTCGAGGCGCAGGCCGCGGATCTTGCGGGTCGACCGGCCGTTCGAGATGGCAGAACTTGTCGAGCCCGCATTCCAGCGGGTTGTCACCATATAATATGTCGTTGCCGTAGGACAGCAGCGCGCCCTCGATGCGCTCGATCAGATTGGGACAGCCGGGGCCAATCTCGAAAGCCTGGCCGGCCTGCCACAGCGCATCCCAGAGGTCGAGGCCCACGGCCGGATCATCGGCATAGATTTCGAATCCGCCCTGCCGGCTCCAGCCGGACCGGGCGACGATTAGCGGATGAGCCCGGAATTCCAGCCACGCAAAACGGAAGAATCGGATCGCGCGGACATCCTCGCCGAAGACCGCCGCCATCACCTCCTCCGCCTTCGGCCCCTGCACCGCCAGCGGGCAGACGTCGGGCTCACGCACCGCGACGTCGAGGCCGAGGCCCCAGGCCAGCCCCCGGGCCCACAGCGCCACGTCGGAATCGGCGATCGACAGCCAGAAGCGGTCCTCGGCCAGCTTGAGCAGCACCGGATCGTTGACCATGAAGCCGCCCTCGTCGACCAGCGGCGCATAAAGGCACTGGCCGATCGCGGCGTGGCCGAGGTCGCGCGGCGTCATCAACTGCGCGAGGCGCGCGGCGTCGGTCCCGCGCAGCTCCACCTGGCGCTCGCCGCCGACATCCCACAGCTGCACGTGATTGACGAGGTGCCGGTAATCCTCCTCCAGCGACCGGAAGGCCACGGGCAGCAGCATGTGGTTGTAGACCGTATAGGCGCTGACCCCCAGCGCCTCGACCCGGGCCGAATAGAACGACCGCCGCGTACGGCGGGAGGTGGCGAGACTGACCGGCATGGCGGGGTTCCTCAATGGCGGCGTGGTTTGCGGGGCGCGGGCGCGGGCCAAGGCGCCCCGCTATCGATGCCCGGTATCACGCCCCGGGGCCCGTTACCAAACACTCCGGCGACACTGTAAGGCGCGCATGCGACAGACGGTGGCCATTTAATCGAACCCCCAGTCATTGCGCGTCTGGCTGCCGGCCTGTCAAGCGCCGTCGCCGGTGAACCCATGCATTGATCGAGTGAATGGCGCGCCTGGCGCATCGGACCAGGCCGGGAACGGATTCGGCAGGCATGAACCTCAACCTTGCGCTGAATCAATGACACTTCCCAAACGGTCACCATAGGTTTGCGGCGTGCGAGGGTGGGCAGCGCGCGGGTGATGCACTCGACTTCACCGGCTTCGCCATGAGAAAGGACACCCGAAATGACCAAGAGAGCTAAAGGCCGCCAGCACCTCCAGGCCGGCCGGATCGTGGACAAGGAGCGCGCCTTGTATCGAGCGGCCCTTTCAAAGGCGCTTGTGGCGGGCGATGCGGCAGCCCTGGAAAAAGTGCTCGCGAAAAAGGGCCTCGACGAAAGACTGTTCAAATTGCCACCGCCCGTCCCGCCGTCATACTCCTTTTTCCCGTTTCCCGACCCATTTCCGCCGAAGCCTGATCCTCACGATTTCATGTGAGAACCCGATCTGCTGCGGCTCGAGCGGTTCAGAGTGCGGGAATTACTCGGCGTCTTCTGCAGATTCGGTCAAAGCCTCTCGGTGGCAGCGGCAACCTACTTCGAAGAGGCCGTCGAGGGCTCGGCCGTGTGCGCCGGACTCTCGGGAAAGGCCGCGAGCGCGCGGGCATCCGCCGGACAGTCCACCGCGGGACAGCCGACTCTCTCACGGGCGGCCTGCGGTTACCGGTCCAGCTTCACCGTGCCGGCCGCGGACCATGAAATCGTGGCCACCGTCAGCTCGGCCCTGAACGCGAGTTTCGCCTGGGTGGAGGCCAACACCCATTCGACAGTCGGCGGCGCCGGAGGGGGCGGTTATGCGCGCGTGGCAGCGCGGGCCGGTCTTAGCCTGTCATATGGTTCCCAGACGGTGACCGAGGGACCGATCGAGTTCCTGGCAGGCGAGGTCTCGGGACCGGACCAGATTTACTTCGAGAGCGGCCCCGCAGGGATGTTGACCGACGCCAAGATCACGCTGCCGAGCGGGGGACCCCACGACGTTCAGGTGGAGGAGCGGGTCGAGCTGATCGCCGAGGCAAGCAACGGTCATGCCTGGATTCAGGGCGGGTTTACCTGGGATCCGCTCGGCGTCGATATGGTAGGCGACTGCACGGCGATCCT
>CAMYNJ010000111.1 GCA_947259795.1 uncultured Alphaproteobacteria bacterium
GCAGCTGTGCCGGACCAGCGCGTCCAGCTCCCACAGCCGGTGCAGCACCCAGCGCTCCAACTCGGGCATTTCGGCCGGCTGCAACCGCTCCGCCGCGTCGAATTCGTTCAGGTTGCCCAGCAGGTAGCGCATGGTGTTGCGCAGCCGGCGGTACATGTCGATCAGCCGTTTGATGATTTCCGGGCCGAACGTCAGGTCCTCGGTGTAGGTGGAGGCGACCACCCACAGGCGCAGGGTCTCCGCACCGGACTGGTTGGAGACGTCGATCGGCGACAGGTCGTTGCCCATCGACTTGGACATCTTGCGGCCATCCTCGGCCAGGATGAAGCCGTGGGTCAGCACGCCCTCGTAGGGCGCGCGGCCCCTTGTGCCGGCGCTTTCCAGCAGCGAGGAATGGAACCAGCCGCGATGCTGGTCGGACCCTTCCAGATAGAGCGTCGCCGGCCATTGCAGATCTTCGCGCGCTTCCAGTACGAAGGCGTGTGTCGAACCTGAATCGAACCAGACGTCCACCACATCCACGACCTGCTCGTAATCGTCGGCGCTGTACTGGTTCCCGAGGAAACGCGAGGTATCGCTGGAGAACCACGCATCAGCGCCCTCTTGCTCGAAGGCTTCGGCGATGCGGTCCACCACGCCCTGGTCGCGCAGCGGCTCGCCGGTCGCCTTGTCTACGAACACCGGGATCGGCACGCCCCAGGCGCGCTGGCGCGAGATGCACCAGTCGGGCCGGCTCTCGATCATCGAATAGAGCCGCGTGCGGCCTGCCGGCGGATAGAATTTGGTCTCGTCGATAGCGGCCAGCGCCTTGCTCCGCAGGTCGTTCGCCTCCATCGAGATGAACCATTGCGCCGTATTGCGGAAAATCAGCGGCGCCTTGGAGCGCCAGCTATGCGGATAGCTGTGGCGCAGTTTGGCGGCGGCCAGCAGATTGCCGGATTCGCGCAGGGCTTCGACGACGGCCTTGTTGGCCGGGCCGGGCTTGCCGTCCTGGGTATAGACGGCCAGTCCCGCGAACAGCGGCACATGGTCGTAATAGCGGCCGTCCTCGCCGACGGTATGCGGAACCTCGACGCCGTTGGCCGTGCCCAGCACATAGTCGTCCGCGCCATGGCCCGGCGCGATATGGACGAAGCCGGTGCCGTCCTCGTCGCTGACGAAGTCGCCGGACAGAAGCCGCACGTCGAAATCGTAGCCTTTGCCGTTGAGCGGATGCTTGCAGATGGTTCCCGCCAGTTCGACGCCCTTGAAGGAGGCGACATTGTCCGAGCCCGTGACACCGGTGGCCTCGCGATAGGCGTCCAGCAGTCCGCGCGCGACCACGAACCGGTCGCCTTCGCTCAGCGCGCAATCTTCTGCGCGGCCGGTGACCTGCTCGACCACATAATCGATATCCTCGCCATAGGCGACGGCGCGGTTGCCGGGCATAGTCCAGGGCGTAGTGGTCCAGATCACTACGCCGGCGCCTTCCAGTTCGGGGCGCGAAGCCTTGGCCACGGGGAAGCGCACGTGGACCGTGGTCGACGTATGGTCGTGATATTCGACCTCGGCCTCGGCCAGCGCGGTCTTCTCCACCACCGACCACATCACTGGCTTGGAGCCCTTGTAGAGCCCGCCATTCATCAGGAACTTGCCGATCTCGCGGGCGATCTGCGCCTCGGCCGCGTAGGCCATGGTGGTATAAGGATTCTCCCAATCGCCGCCGACGCCCAGCCGCTTGAATTCCTCACGCTGAACGTCGATCCAGTGATCGGCGAATTCGCGGCATTCCTTGCGGAACTCGACGATCGGCACTTCGTCCTTGTCCTTGCCGGCCTTGCGGTACTTCTCCTCGATCTTCCATTCGATCGGCAGGCCATGGCAGTCCCAGCCGGGCACGTAATGAGCGTCCTTGCCCATCATCTGCTGCGAGCGGTTGATGACATCCTTCAGGATCTTGTTCAGCGCGTGGCCGATATGCAGATGGCCGTTGGCGTAGGGCGGGCCGTCATGCAGGATGAATTTCTCCCGACCCTTCGATTGCACACGCAGCCGCGCCTCGAGGCCCATCTTCTCCCAGCGCTCCAGCAACAGCGGTTCCTTCTGCGGCAGGCCGGCCTTCATGGGGAAGTCCGTCCTCGGCAGGCGGATGGTATCCTTGTAATCGACGCTCATCGGCCTCGTTCCCGATCGTCCGTAATCCGGCAAATGCATAAATGCCGGGCGTTCCGGCCCGGCGCGCGGGCACAGTATGCACCAACCCCCCTAGGGTCAAGATAGGGATTGGTCGCTGTCTTTTCTAAGAATTTCGCGCGCAACGCGGCAATCGTCCTTGATTTGCGCGGTCAGCGCCTCCAGCCCGTCGAATTTTATTTCCGGCCTGATATAGTCGATGAGCTGCACCCGCAGATGTTTTCCGTAAAGATCGCCCGAAAAATCAAATATATAAGCTTCCAGGATAGGTTCCTCGTCCTCGCCGATGGTGGGTCGGATGCCGAAGCTGGCGACCCCGTCATGCCATTGCGGTCCGTCTTCCTCCTCGATCCCGACGCGCACGGCATAGATTCCGTAGGCCGGCTGCAGATATTCGCCGAAGGTCAGATTCGCCGTCGGATAACCGAGGTCGCGACCCAGCGCATTGCCGTGCATGACACGTCCCTCGAATTCGAACGGCCGGCCCAGCAGCGCCGCGGCCTCGGCCGGCCGGCCGGCGCGCAGATGGTCGCGAATCCGGGTCGATGAATAGATCTGTTCGCCCGGTGCGCTGACCGGTTCGACGATGGTGACGCCGAAACCGCTGTCAATGCCGGCGCGCTGCAGAAAACCTGTGTCGCCGCCCCTGTTGTGGCCGAAAACGAAATCGTAACCGACTACCACGTGGCCGACGCCCAGCCCCTCGACCAGGACGTCGGCGACGAATTCGTCGGCGGTCATATGATGCAGGGCCTCGTCAAAATGCAGCACCAACAGCAGGTCGATGCCCAGCGCCTCGATATGGTGCGACTTGTTGCGAAAGGGCGTGAGGCGGAAGGGCTGGTCGCCGGGCCGGAAGAAGCTGCGGGGGTGCGGTTCGAAGGTTACCGCCACCAGCGGCACGCCGGTTCCGTCCGCAATGGTCCTGGCGGCGGCGAACACGGCCTGGTGGCCGCGATGGACGCCGTCGAAATTGCCGAGTACGGCAACGCCGCCCTTGAGCGTGTCCGGCACGTCCGTGTAATGGCGAAGAATCTGCATGGCCCCTCTTTCCGCGCCCGCAGGGTATAGCGGCTGGAGCGCGGAATGTGGAGTGCGAAATTCACCGCAGGGGGAATCGCGGCCGGTCTTTCAGGCGGCGCGGCTGGGCACCAGGATCAGGGCTTCGCCGTCGATGACCACCGTGTCACCCTCGGTCGCGACCGTCTGCATCACGATACGGCGCTTTTCGGGGATAATTTCGGTGATGGTGACGCGCGCACGGACCGTATCGCCGGCCCGCACCGGCGCCTTGAAGTTCAGGCTCTGCTTCAGATAAATCGCGCCCGGCCCCGGCAGCTTGGTGCCGATGACGGTGGAAATAAAGCTGGCCGTCAGCATGCCGTGGGCGATGCGGCCCTCGAACATAGTTTCGGTCGCGAATTCGTGGTTCAGATGGACCGGGTTGATATCGCCCGAGATCCCGGCAAACAGAACGATATCGGCTTCGGTGACGGTCTTCGCAAAGACCGCGGTCATGCCCACCGACAGATCCTCGATGCAGTAACCCATCAGATCGTCGTTGTCGCTGGTCGACACGTTCACCCGATCATTCTTATCTGCGTCCATGGGCCGCATGATGGCAATTCCTTTATTGAAATCTGCGCGTCCAATTTTCGGCGCCGGACATCGCGGAGGCGTCCGCTAATAATTGCTGCAACGCAAAAATAGTCATTGCAGCGCAATATATACCAGTGCGATGCCGCGGGCAACCTAAATGAAGTATGCAGTAAAACGGGAAATTATCAGGATTCGCTGCGTTTCGCAGGCGCAATGCAACCGGGCGGCAGGATTACCGTTACCGTCGTACCCTTGCCGGCCAGGCTTTCGATTTTCAGTTCGCCGCCATGCAGTTCGGCGAGTGCCTTGGCCAGCGGCAGGCCCAGCCCCGTACCCTCGACCCGCACGCCGTCGGCCGGTTCGACCTGGCCATAGGTTTCGATCGCCTTCGACAGATCCTTTTCGGCGATGCCGATGCCGGTATCGCTGACGGCGAAGGCGATCCCGCCTTCGGCCGTCGAAGAGGCCCGCAAGGTAACGGTGCCGCCCGAAGGGGTGAACTTGATCGCGTTCGACAGCAGGTTGATGAGGATCTGCTTGATCTTCAGCGGGTCGACCCGCAGGCGGGGCAACGAATCCTCGACCAGACGGCGGAGCTGCAGGCGGGCATCCGCGGCGCGGCCATGGATCAGGCGCAAGCAGGAATCGACCAGTTCCGCGGCGTCGGCATCCTCCAGCACCAGCGCTGCCCGACCGGCCTCGATCTTGGAAAGATCCAGTATATCGTTGACCACGGCCAGCAGATGGTCTGCGCTTTCATGGATATCGTGCGCATATTCCAGATATTTGTCGATACCCACCGGGCCGAAGGTTTCTTTGCTGATGACCTCGGAAAAGCCGACGATGGCATTCAGCGGCGTGCGCAGTTCGTGGCTGACATTGGCCAGGAACTCCGCCTTGACCCGGCTGGTCAATTCGGCCTCGCTACGCACCGCGCGCAACTCACTCTCGGCCAGTTTCTGCGCCGTGACGTCAAGCATGATGCCGTCCCACACGCTGGCCTCGCCCGTCCTGGTCCAGGTGCTGGCCCGTGCCAGATTGTGCATCCACTTCTCCTGGCCCTTTTTCGTGACCACGCGATAGACCAGATCTATATCCTCGCCGGTGCTCCAGGCGGCCTCGTGCTCATGGCGAACCCGCGCGCGGTCGTCCGCATGGATCATCTCGAACATGATCTGCGGGCGCGCCTCCAGCTGCGTCTGTTCGATGCCGAGTATGTCCTGCAGGCCATGGCTGACATAATTGTAGGTGATGGAAAGGTCCGCCGCGACGCGCTGTTCGAACAGGATCACCGGCATCTTGTCGGCCACCGCCAGAATGCCGCCCTTGAAGGCCGGGCCGGCTGCCTTTTCCGGTCGCGGCCTTTCGGCGCGCCGGGGCGCGGGCGAAGGAGCAGGCATCGGCGCCATGGCAAGCCGTCCCATGAAGGTCACCAGCAGGAAAGCACCGCCGGTAACCAGAAGGGCGACCGTCAGCGGAAGCGTGGCGGAGGCGCCGGAAGGCACGGGGAGCTGCGCGCGGTCTATTCCCACCGCGTAGATCAGCCCAAAGGATTCCAGGGAACGCCAGCCGACAATGGCATCCAAGCCCCCGCCGTCGTACTCGACGATGCGCGACAGATGTTTGGGATCGGCGTCCACGGCGCCGGCGAAGGGATCGCCGGCGGCGTCGGCGCCGATCAGCGCGGGCACGAAGGGGGCGCGCAGCCAGATACGGCCGTTCCGATCAATCAGCGTGGCGGAGGACCCTGACGGCAACCCGCTGCGTGACCACCAGTCGAGAATGCGGGAGACGGGGAACTGGATGCCCTCATAGCCGACAAGCACGCCACGGCCGTCGATGCGTTCCTTGATGATCGCGCCGTACCAGAGTCCGCCGGCCTCGAAGGGCATGGACAGGGCCGGATAGCCGTTATCGGTCGCCATTTTGGCGGCCTTGGCGATGGCGGGCAGGGCGGGGCCGCCGCTTAGCGCCGCGCCTTCCAGATCGTATCGCCGGTAACCTGGATCGAGCCTGAACGCATTCCCCGGCGTATCGCCGGCAACCGCCTCCAGGGCCATCAGGCGCGCGACCGTTTCCGAAAAGAACAGGTTCAAGGGAACGCTGCC
This sequence comes from uncultured Alphaproteobacteria bacterium, assembly GCA_947259795.1. Classification (GTDB taxonomy): domain Bacteria; phylum Pseudomonadota; class Alphaproteobacteria; order UBA8366; family JADFVY01; genus JADFVY01. The sequence goes on from CAMYNJ010000111.1 coordinate 5,880, forward strand.
CTGATCAAGGGCAACGCCGATCCGCTCGCGAGCAATTCTGTCGGCCTCCCGATTGTCCAGCCAACCCTGGACCGCCATCGTGCCGATTATGAATCCGGCAACAAGTCCCAACGCGATCTGCAGATACCTGCGAACCGAGTCCGGCGCGAGCCAGTTTGCCACGCTGGTGCGGGTGGTTGTGTTACCGTTTTCGGGGGCTTGCTCTGCCTGCCTGCGCCCGCCGTGTTCCATATAAATACCGGTCTGTTACTTCCCCACATAACCCGCTTGTCGGATTATGCCGCATGTTAACAACTGATTATGATACACTAAAATTCCATAATTTTTTAAATTAGTTAGCCATATTTCGCGTTAACTATAACTGTAAAGTATAAATAAGGCGCATATTCCATCTGCGGCTGCTGCCGCAAACTATAAAAATTACCAATGGTGGTATTTTGAAGCGCAGTATTGCTCCCTGTTGTTGTAGCCGGTGTCGGCGCCAATCCGTGCGACAAGCGGTGTTGCGGATGTTATATAGGGAGACATGGATAACGCCATCCCCTTTTTGGCCGAACCGCACGACCATCAGCGCTGCATCGACACGGCGCTCGACGGGGCGGCTGCGTTGTGCGCGCGCCGCGGCGTAAAACTAACGGCGCTCAGGCGCCGGGTGCTGGAACTGATCTGGGGAAGCCACCAACCGACGGGGGCCTACGCCATTCTCGATGCGTTGCGGGCGGAACACCGGAAGGCGGCCCCCCCGACCGTATACCGGGCGCTGGAATTTCTTCATGCGCATGGTCTGGTGCACAGGATCGAGTCGTTGAATGCCTATATCGGCTGCGTGCAGCCCGATCATCCCCATGCGGGGCAGTTCCTGATTTGCCAGGACTGCGGCGCTACGGTCGAACTGCAGGACGAGGAAATCATTAGCGCAGTCGGCCGCAGCGCCAGCCGCCTCGGATTCCGCGCATTACGTCAGACGGTCGAGATAACCGGCCTGTGTCCCGATTGCCGAAAGAACGACGAGGCCTGTTGATTCCATGACCACACAGATTCCCTGCCAGCGGGATCTTTTCGATATTCCCGACGATGTCGCTTGGCTGAATTGCGCCTATATGTCGCCGCTGATGAAATCTGCGGTCGAGGCCGGCGAGGCCGGCATTCGGCGCAAGGCCCATCCCTGGACCGTTGCGCCGGCCGACTTCTTTCCGGGACCCGAGGAAGCCCGCGCCCTGTTCGCGCGGTTGATCAACGCGTCCGCCGACGAGATCGCAATCGTGCCGTCGGTCAGCTACGGCATCGCCACGGCGGCGCGCAATCTCGACGCCCCCGCCGGTAGCCGCATCCTGCTGCTGGACGAACAGTTCCCCTCCAACGTCTATGCCTGGCGGGAGCTCGCCACGCGAACCGGGGCGCGGATCGATACCGTGCCGCGCCCGGCCGACGACGATTGGACCGCCGCGATTCTGGAGCGCGTCGGCGAGGATCTCTCCATCGCCGCCCTGCCGAACAATCACTGGACCGATGGCGGCCTGATCGATCTGGAACGGGTCGGCGCGGCCCTGCGCGAGGCCGGCGCGGCGCTGGTGCTGGATGTGACCCAGTCGCTCGGCGCGCTGCCGCTGGACGTGCGCCGGATCAGGCCGGATTTCCTTGTCTGCGGCACTTATAAATGGTTGCTGGGCCCCTATAGCCTGGGTTTTCTTTATGTCGACCCCGAACATCACGGCGGGGAGCCGCTGGAGCATAACTGGATCGCGCGGGCGGGGTCGGAGGATTTCACCGGCCTGGTGAATTACCGCGACGACTTCCAGCCCGGCGCGCGGCGTTTCGATGTCGGTGAACTGTCGAATTTTGTGCTGATGCCGCAGGCCAATGCGGCAATGCGCCAGATCCTGGATTGGGGCGTTGAGAATATCCAGGCCACCCTTACGGCCCGCAATGAGGCAATCGCCGCGCGGGCGCGCGGGATGGGCATCGATTCCGTGTCCCAGGGGCTGCGGGCCGGTCATTTTCTCGGGCTGCGCTTCGCCGGCGGGGTACCGGAAGGGCTGGGTGCGCGTCTGGCGCAAGAAAACATCCATGTCAGCGTACGCGGCGCCTCGATGCGGGTCACGCCGCATCTCTACAACAACGACAGGGATGTCGAACGTTTCCTCGATGCCCTGAAACGCGCGCTGTGACGCTTCGCGGCGCGGGTGTCGCGGTTTCCGCCCGGCATAATCTGCTGGGCTCGATCCATATGATGATCGGGCTCTTCCTGTTCGCCATCATGGAAGTGCTGATCAAGTGGAAGGTGGCCGACTATCCGGTCCACCAGTTGGTTTTTTTCCGCGCCAGTTTCGGCCTGATTCCCTGTCTGGTTATGGTCTGGCAGGCTGGCGGCCTTTCGGTACTCAAGACACGGCGTCCCGGCGAACATTTCCTGCGCGGTCTGGTCGGGCTGGGTGCCATGTGGCTGGTCTTCCGCGCTTATGAAACCATGAAGCTCGCCGATGTCAGCGCCATCCTGTTCGCCGCGCCCCTGTTCCTGACCGCGCTGGCCGGCCCGGCCCTGGGTGAAAGCGTCGGGCTGCGCAGGTGGGGCGCCGTCCTGGTCGGCTTCGCCGGCGTGCTGCTGATCGTCAAGCCGGGCAGTACCGCGTTGCAGCCTGCCGCCGTGGGCGTGCTGGCCGGCGCCTTGCTGTTCGCCGTCGCCATGATATTGATGCGCCGGCTGGGCACGACCGAAAGCCCCGGCGCCATAACCTTCTTTTTCTCGGTCTTCGCCATGACCGCCGGCATGGTCATGATCGCCATGTTCGGCTGGGTAACGCCGACCCCCCGGGATTTCATCGTTCTCGCCATGATCGGCCTGATCGGCGGCACGGCGCAGCTGTTCGTCACCCAATCGCTGCGGCTGGGCGAGGCCGCGGTGGTCAGCCCGCTGCGCTACAGCTCGATCCTCTGGGTCGTGACCTTCGGCTATATCTTCTGGGGCGAACTGCCGGACATGATGGTGGTCGCGGGCCTGATCGTCGTGATCTGCAGCGGCCTCTACATCCTGCACCGCGAGACCCGCCTCGCCATCATCGAACGTCGCCTCGATTTGCCTAACCGGTAGGATTCTGTCTTTAAGGTTTGACCGGCCCCGGCCCACGTGAGTGGGGGAAGCTTTAGGTCTCCGGGGTGGCCGGCGGCAGCAGACGCCAGTAGCTGCGCCCAAGATAAAAATCCCGCACCAAGCCGGGGCGTTCGGCGGCGCCCGCGCCGTCACGCAATAGTAGGCGAATATCGTTCAGCACCGGGGCGCTTTCGCCGAAATATTCATGGCCGAACAAATCGTCGCCGACGGCGGACGCGTCGACAGTATCCATGTCTGCAATCACCACCATGCCGACGCCGGATTCGCCGGCCCGCGGGTGCCCACCCGCCAATTTCTTGGAGGTGGCCAGCGCGACATCGTTGCTCGACACATAGAGCGTGAACCGCCCGGCGAGCGGCCGCAGGCGCGGCATGGCGGCGGCGAATATCTCGCTATCCACGTCCGGCGCGGCGAAGATCACCTCGCCAAACAGCGGCGAGTCGCTGGCTGTGCGGTCGCGCGCCAGCTCGTCGAGCGCCTGGATCAGCACCCGGTTTCCCATGCTGTGCGCGATCAGATTGATCCGCTCGGCGCCGGAGTCGCGGGCGAGCAGGCGCAGGGTTTCCGCCAGATGCGGCGCCGCCCAGTCTGCGTTGTTAAGGTCGGCGAGATAGGCCGACACGCTCCCCGCCGACGGCCAGGTGAAGGCGATCGCCACGCCGCCATGGTCCAGATCATGGGTGATCTGGGCCGCGCGCCGCATCGACCGCCCGAAATCGGTGTTGAAGCCGTGGATGTAGAGCAGGATTTCCCGCCGCGCCGACATACCCAGCGCGGCGCGAAGGTCCGCCATGAAGGCGTCGCGCCGCAACGGCCGGGCGGAGTCCAGATAGACATGCCAGCGCCGGTCTGTCAGCGAATCGGTCGAGGAGACGGCCGACGCCAGCGCCGGCTCTTCAAGCGTACCGACTACATGCACGGGCGGAAGGCGGATATCGGTGACGCCATAGGTGACATCGCCCCGCCCGGCGCCATAGCGGGGCTCTCCGTCGCTGGCGCTATCAGCGCGCGCCCGGTCGGTCGCATACCAGACCGTCACCGGCGTTTCGGTCGCCGGCTCCCCGGCCTCGGGTCCCGAATCTCCGTAATCCGCCACGCATCCGGGAAGCATGACGAATATCAGGCAGGAAAGCAGTTTCAGTCGGAATTTCATCGTCCCGCAGTCGCCGGTTGAACCGCCCGATTCAGCCATACAGGCGTTAAGGCCGGGTTAAGAGGGCCCTGTGCCGATGCGCTGCCCGGTTACACCGACCGGGTGATACCGCCGTCGACTCGGATGTTCTGGCCGGTGATATAGCTTGACTGGTCGGAGGCCATGAAGGCGATCAGGTCGGAGACTTCGCCGGCGCGCCCGTAGCGGCCCATCGGGATGCGCGCCCGGCGCTCTTCGGTCTCCGGCAGGCTGTCGATGAATCCCGGCAGCACGTTGTTCATGCGGATATTTTCACCGGCATACTTGTCGGTGAACAGTTTGGTGAAGGCCGCAAGACCGGCGCGAAAGACGCCCGAGGTGGGGAAGGTTTCCTCCGGCTCGAACGCCGCATAGGTCGAAATATTGACGATCGAGCCCGCCCGCTGTTTCTGCATGACCGGCGTGACCAGCCGCGTCATGCGGATCACGTTCAGCAGATAGACTTCCATGCCGGCATGCCAGTCGTCGTCGCTTATTTCCAGCACCGGCCCCTTGGGTCCATGGCCGGCGCCGTTGACGACGGCGTCGATGCGGCCCCAGCGCTCCATCGTCCCGTCGACCAGGCGCGCGAGATCGTCGGTGTTGCGGTTGGAGCCGGTGATCCCGAATCCGCCGAGTTCCTCCGCAAGCGCCTCGCCCTTGCCCGACGAAGAGAGCACCGCGACGTTGTACCCGTCGCCGGCCAGCCTGCGTGCCGCGTCGGCCCCCATGCCGCTGCCACCGCCAACGATAATTGCTGCCTTCTGGTCATTCATTTCGGTGCTCCCTGAGCATGTCCATTATCTTGCCATATCTGAACTTGGTACCATCCGCTGATTCACAATACTAGCCCCGGCGCCTGCGGTTTCGGCGGCGTTCGGCGGATTCGGCTGCGCGTTCCAGGGCTTCGGCGCCGGCGGCGAGCGCGCCCAGTTTCGCCTCGATATCGGCGCGGCCGGGGCGCGGGCCCGGCTCGTAGCCGTCCAGCGCCTCAACGATCGCTTTCAGGTGCACTGGCGAGGTGCCGCAGCAGCCGCCGATGATGCGCGCGCCGGCGTCGCGTGCCAGGCGTGCGTAATCGGCCATGATCTCCGGCGTGCCGGAATAGTGGATATGGCCGTCGTGATATTCCGGGATCGCGGGCCGCGCCGCTGATGCCGCGCACCGAATCCACCAGGGCCGCCGGTCCGATGCCGCAGTTCGACCCGAAGGCGGTCAGGCCCACGTCAAGCGTATGGACAAACTCGATCGCGGCGTCCGGGGCCAGCCCCATCATGGTGCGGCCGTTGGTGTCGAAGGTCATGGTGGCGACGACCGGCAGGCCGGTGACGGCCGCGCCGGTCACAGCGGCCTCCAGCTCCTCCTTGCCCGACATGGTCTCGATCCACAGCACGTCGACGCCGCCCTCGGCCAGGGCGCGCGCCTGCTCGGCGAAGGCCTCGCGGCCATCCTCGATGCTCAACGGCCCGACCGGCCGGTAGATCTCGCCCGTCGGTCCCATCGAACCGGCCACGACCACCGGCCGGCCGGCGGCGTCCGCCACCTCGCGTGCGATCCGGGCGCCGGCCATGTTCAGCTCCGCGACACGGGTATCCGCCCCGTGCAACGCCATCCGGTATCGGTTGCAGCCGAACGTGTTGGTCAGGATGATGTCGGCCCCGGCCTCGACCATGCCGCGGTGCAGCGCCGCGATCCGGTCCGGATGATCGATGTTCCACAATTCCGGCGAATCGCCGGTCATCAATCCTGCTTCGAACAGGTTGGTGCCGGTGGCGCCGTCGGCCACCAGATAATCCCGCTCGGCTAGCAGGCTTTGCAGAAGGTCGCTCATGCCGGTGTCCGCCGCCCGCAGGCAGGCCCCTTGTGAATCACGCAGCGAGCCCAATACACCCGCCGGCCCCGTCGCTCAAGCACCGATTTGGCGCCGGTGGCCCCGGCGCAATGGCCTGCTTAACTCCATTATCCTTTGCAATTAACCTTAATTAAGCAGGAATAGGAATAAAACAGAAACAAAAAGGAAATGGAAAAAGAATATGCAAAACAGGCGCGCGAAAGATCTGGGCGATCAGGGTTAATTGGGCAAGTAAAACCAGTAATTCGGGTGGCGGGGTCAGCCGTAGAATGCGGGATGCTGGCAAGTAGCTCAGGTTCGGTGCATCTGCACTGGTCAACAATTCCCGGTGACCAGCACGGCCGCACCCTCGGTCAGGCCGTTGCGCAGGTCCGCCAGCGCCTCGTTGGTCTTTCCCAACGTCAGCGCTGGGGCAGTCATGTGAAGAACCATCGGAGACTGGCAGAAGTAAAAGGATGGCCCCAGAGCGAGCTCACAGTCGGCGTCAGGGCCAGTCGCTTGGCGCACCCCGGCGCATCGCCTTCCGCAGTGCGGCAGCGAGGTCGTCCAGGCCTTTTTCCACAATGGTGATGGACGCTTCGCTGTAAGGCACAAGGTCACGGTCGAGCAATGCGGCCTCGACGGTACCCGAGGGATGCCCCCAGACCACAGCGGCTCCGGAGAACTTCGGCTCCGTCGTCAAATGCATGACCTCGATGATCAGGGCGACATTGTTGGGCCGGTCGGTCGGGACGTCCGCAATCGAACAGTTGATGCCGATATCGTGCCCCTGGTAATCCGTCAGCGAACCCACGGGCGACGACCACATCTCCACTTCGACGTTGGGAAATTCCCTGCGGATCGCCTTGGCGTAGTCTTCGAGCTGTTGGCGAAACCTCGTTTCCAAGTCTTGCACAACAGGATGTTTTTCCATCTTAAAGCCTCACCCCCGCTTCGCCGCCAGCCGGTCGAGCCTCAGTCGGTGTCGTCCGTCGGTGATCCTCGCCGCGGCGGCCAGCACGGCGGTCAGGGCGCCGAAGCCGGTGCCGCCGGCGATCAGGAACATGATCAGGATCTGGTATTTCACCGCCTCGACCGGGTCGACGCCCGACAGGATCTGGCCGGTCATCATGCCGGGCAGGGCGACCAGGCCTGTCGCTGCCATGGCATTGACGATGGGCATCAGCGCGGTCCTCAGCGCGGCGGCCACGACGTGGCGCAGAGCCGCTTCGCGCGGATGGCCAAGCGCCAGGCGCGCCTCGATCGCCGCCTTCTCGCGCACTGCCGTCGTGGTCAGCGTATGCAGGCCCAGCGCCACCCCGGTCATGGTGTTGCCCAGGATCATGCCCAGCATCGGGATCGCATAGCGCGGATTGTACCAGGGGTCGGGCTGGACCTGCGTCGTCAGTGCGAAGACCGTGACGACCGCGGCGGCGGCCAGCATCGCCGTCGTACCGACGCCATAGCCCCACCAGCCGGCCAGCCGCCGCTCCTGCCGCGCCATCGCCTCGCGCCCGGCGAACAGGACCATTGCCAGGGCGAACAGGGCCGTCCAAAGGGGCGAGACCAGGCTGAACAGCAGCTTCAGCAGCAGTCCCATCAGGCTGAGCTGCACCACCATGCGCGCCGCCGCGATCAGCGTATCGCGCGCCAGGCCCAACTGTAGCCAGATCGACAGGCCGGCATTGACCATTAGCAGCAGTGCCGCCACGGCAATATCCCAATAATCGAGCGCGATCAGCGGCATGGCGAAATCTCCGCCGCGCCGCCCTTGGCGAAGCGCAGACAGCGCCTGGCAAGGCGGCCGGCCTGGTCCGCGTCATGGGTCGAGAACAGGATGGCGTTTCCGCCGGCCAGTCGTTCGGCCAGTATTTCCTCGGTGGCTTTCTCGGAGTCCGGATCCAGCCCCGAGGTCGGCTCGTCCAGCAGCAGCAGGTCGGGTTCCTGGACCAGCGCGCGGACCAGGGCGAGGCGCTGGCGCTCGCCGGTGGACAATCTTGAGATCAGCCAGTTTCCCGCTTCGGCCGGCAGCCCCAGCCGCTTCGCCAGCGGCGCGACCGCCTCCCAGTCGGTAAAATGCGCGGCCACGTTTTCGTCCCACCAGCCGGATTCCGCCGCCACATAGCTGACCCGCCGCCGCCAGTCCGGCGCGGCCATGGCGTCGCGCGCATCGCCATGCAGCCGGTTGTCGCCCTCGTTCTCGTCCATATCGGCCAGCGCGCGCCGCAACAGGGACTTGCCCGAACCCGACGGCCCCAGCACCGCCAGCGCCTCGCCCGCCGCCAGTTCGAAATCGGGTATGTCTATGCCGGCCCGGGTCAGGCCGCGTACGGAAAGAAGGGCTCCGCCGTCAGAGGTCATGCGCGGCCGTGCAGAGGTTCTTCAGCTTGGCCATCGCCAGGTCGCGGCCCAGCAG
>CAMYNJ010000112.1 GCA_947259795.1 uncultured Alphaproteobacteria bacterium
TAGAAGCGATTTTTTGCCGTGACCGGACCGATTTTCACCGGCTCGAACAGAATGTCGTAGCGGGAATCGCGAGCCATGACCCTTCCTTGCCGCCCCGCGCCGCCCTTATGCGCCGGCCGTGCTGTCGAAAATCACATAGTATTTGCGTGTGGTTTCAGGCATGTGCCAAGTGCATTCCATGCCCTTGGGAATGACGAAACAGCTACCCTCGCGGAAGGTCTCGGAACGGCCGTCGCCGTCGGTAAGGACGACGCATCCCTTCAGGATGTAGCAGAATTCGTCGACCGCATAGCTGTCGATTTGTGTCGTGCAGGGCGTGCATTCCCAGACGCCGGCGGTGAGTTTCCCGGTCGTGTCGGTGAAGTAGTTGAAGCCGGTTTCGGTCGGCTCGCCCTCGATGATTTTTTCATTTTCCAGGTGGCCCCAGAACGGAAGGCCGACGCCTTCCGGGCCGTCCCGGTTCAGGCGGATAAAGGATTTTCCGGTCATTTTCCTACCTCCATGTTCGCGCCTGTTGCGGCTTTTCCGCCCTGCGGAACGTCAACCCGGGCCGATCTTTACCGGCCCGAACAGGATGTCGTAGCGAAGACCGCGGCTTCCGATGCGATGCTTTCGAAGCCGCCGGGCCGACGGCGCTTACCCCCTCAGCAGCCGCGCGCCGGCGGGTTCCCAGGTCAGCCAGACCTCGCTGCCCTCGCGCCAGCCCTTGTGGTCGACCGGGGTACTGTTCTGGCTGGCCACCGAGATCGGATCGGCCACGCCATCGACAGTCACGAAGAAGTGGTTGCGTTCGCCCAGATAGGCGGCCGCCGTCAGGATCCCCTTCACGCCGTTCGCGCCATCCGGCGGCGGCCTATCGCCCAGAGTCAGTTTCTCGGGCCTGATGCCGACGGTGACGGCTTCGCCATGCGACGGCGCGCCCTCCCCGGGCGCGGCGATGCGGTCGGCCATGGACAGCGCCTCTTCCTGGTCGTGGGTGACGAAGATGAAGGTGATCCCCACCTTCTGCTGCAGGGCGCGCAACTCCACGCGCATCTGTTCGCGCAGGCTCTTGTCCAGCGCGCTCAGGGGCTCGTCCAGCAACAGCACCTTGGGATGCTTGACCAGCGCGCGGGCCAGCGCGACGCGCTGGCGCTGTCCGCCGGAAAGCTCGTTCGATCCGCGGTCGCCGAGCCCTTCCAGCTTGATCGTCGCCAGCGCCTCGTCGATCCGCTGCCCCATCTGCGCCTTCGACAGCCCCTCATGGCGCAGGCCGTAGCCGATGTTCTGGCGCACATCGAGGTGCGGGAAGATCGCGTAGTTCTGGAACACCATGTTCACCGGCCGCAGGTTCGCCGGTTCGATGGTCAGGTCGGCGCCGTCGATATGAACGCTGCCGCTGTTCGGCGCCTCGAACCCGCCGAGAATGCGCAGCAGCGTGGTCTTGCCGCATCCCGACGGGCCCAGCAGCGCGAAGAATTCGCCCTGGGCGATGTCCAGCGACACGCCGTCGACGGCGCGCACCGAGCCGAAATGTTTCGACACATCGCGGAGGGAGACGAAATCGGATCGGTTTTCCATGATTGCCTGCTATTTTTTGGTATTGCGGGCCGGACTGACGCCCTGACGGCGCATCCATTCGGCGAACGCGACAATGATGATCGAGGCCAGCAGGATGCAGGCGCCCAGCGCAAGCACCACCGGCAGATTCCTGGGAAAGCGAAGCTGGCTCCAGATATAGAGCGGCAGGGTTGCCTCGTCGCCGGACAGGAAAAAGGCGAGGATGAATTCATCGAAGGATTCGATGAAGGTCAGCAGCAGGCTGGCGACGATCCCCGGCAGCGCCAGCGGGAAGGTAACCCGCCAGAAGGTCGTCCAGCCGGACTCGCCGAGATCGCGCGAGGCCTCCTCCAGATTGGGGTCGAACCCTTCCAGGCGCGAGATCATGACGAAAGTGGCGAACGGCGTGGCGATCAGCACATGCGCCGCGGCAATCGTTATCAGGGACAGCTGGAAGCCGGCCCATTTCGACATGATCAGCAGCGCGATGCCGAGAATAATGCCCGGCACCACCAGCGGCAGAACCAGAAGCCCGAGGGCCGGCCGTCGCCCGGGAAAGCGGTAGCGGGTAAAGGCGCGCGCCGCCAGGATGCCGAGCACCGTGCTGACTACCGAAACCGAGGCCGCCACCTTGACGCTGTTGAAAAACGCCCTCAGCAGCTCCTGGTTGGCGAACATCTGCTCGTACCACTTGACGGTGAAGGTCTTCAGCGGAAAGGCGATATGGAGACTGTCATTGAAGGAAAACAACGGCAGAAACAAAACCGGCACATAGAGGAAAACGAGATACAGAATGCCGTACAGCGTCAATCCGCGGAGGCCGATCCGCGATTTGGCGCCTGTCTTCATGCCGCCCGCCTCCTCGCATATTTGGTTACGAACCAGATGGTCAGGCTGGTCAGGGTAATGGCGAGGGCCGAGACGATCGCCAGCGCCGACCCCAACGGCCAGTCATTGGCCTTGAAAAACATCGCATGCATCAGGTTGCCAACCATCATGCCGTCCGGTCCGCCGACCAGTTGCGGCGTGATGTAATCGCCCACCGTGGGGATGAAGACCAGCATCGAGGAGGCAACCACCCCCGGGATCGACAGCGGCAGGGTTACGCGCAGGAAGCGCTGCAGCCGACTGTCCCCAAGGTCGGTCGCCGCCTCCAGCAGCGAGCGGTCCATTTTTTCCAGCGACACGAAAATCGGCAGGATCGCGATCGGCGCCCAGGCATGGGCCAGGGTGATGACGACGGCCGTCGGATTATGCAGCAGGAAGGCCAGCGGCTGATCGATCAGGCCCAGCCATTTGAGGCCCGAATTGATGATGCCGTTGTAACCCAGGATGATCTTCCAGGAGAACACGCGCAGCAGATAGCTGGTGCAGAACGGGATGGTGATCAGGATCAGCCAGACGATCTTGTGCTTTTTCAGCCTGAAAGCGATGAAATAGGCGATCGGGTAGGCCAGAAGCACGGTTGTCAGGGTAACCATCAGTGAAATCAGCACCGACTTGCCGATCAGCAGCAGGTAGGAACTTCTGTCGTAAATCTTTTCATAATTGGCCAGCGTCAGGGTCTGGTCGATCTCCAGATAGTCCTGGGTCCAGAAACTGTAGATCACCAGGATGCCGACCGGCAGGCACATGGTCCCCAACAGCACCAGCAATGTCGGCGACAGCAGGATGT
>CAMYNJ010000113.1 GCA_947259795.1 uncultured Alphaproteobacteria bacterium
GAACAGCGACACGCCGACATTGACCATCGCCAGGCCGCCGCGCACGAAACCGATCAGCGCCGAAACGAAGCCGATCAGCCGGCGCGAGATGCCGCCGGTATTCATCAGTGCGCCGGCGAGGATAAACAACGGGATGGCAATCAGAGGAAAATTGGTGGCGCCGTCGAACATGGTCAACGCGGCATTGTAAAGTCCGAAGACGCCCTTGGAGGCGACCATGCCGACCAGCGCAACGGCGCAGATCGCCACCGCGATCGGGACGTTGATCAGGATCAGCGCAATCAGGCCCGCCATGATCAAAAGCGCCGTCATTGCGGAGTCTCCCTCGCACGGCGTTCGGCCTCGGCCTTGGCGATTTCCTCCTCGATTTCCTCGGCCTCGGCGTCCCGTCCGGCCTTCATCCGCATCCAGGCGTCGGGCGTCGAGACGAATTGCGCAATCACGAACAGTACACAGCCGATCGGCACGACAGACTGGGTAAACTGCAGCGACAACCATTCCAGCGATACCAGCGATTCGCCGGCCATGACGCGCAGCACATACCAGCCGGCCCAGGCCATCGAGACGAACACCGCGTAAACCACGGCTTCGGCGACGATGAACAGGGCTGCCCGGGGGCCGGACTCAAGGCTTAGCAGAAAACCCGAAAATCCGAGATGGCGGCGCTGCAGCGCCGCCAGGGCAGCGCCGTAATATGTAATCCAGGCCAGCATCACCGAGGCTACCTCGTCGTACCAACGGAACGACGCGTTGAAGACGTACCGGGAGACAACCGCCGAAATGACGACCCCGGCCAACGTCAGCAGCAGGCCGATGGAAACGACTTCAAGGATTTTTTGAAGGATGAATGCCGCGCTGCGCATTATTCTTGCCCAACTATAGAAAAACGTGGACCCGAAACCACTGTTCCGGGCCCACGAGGAGCAGGGAGGCTATCAGGAACCGCCGGCCAGCTTGAGCGCTTTTTCGACCAGCTTGCCGCCTTTCGGGAATTCCGAGGCGTAGGTCTCGTAGACCGGTTTTGATGCCGCAACGAAGGCCGCCCGGTCGGCGACATTCATCGTCATACCGGCCTCGACCAGCTTGCCTCGCAGGTCATCGTCGGCCGCCGCGCCCTTGGCCCGCGCCCAGGCTTCGACCTCGCGCGCGGTCCCTTCCAGAACGGTGCGGATTTTCGGGTCCATGGAATCGTAGACCCCCTTGCCCATGGTCGGATAGGCCGGGCTGTATACATGGCCGGTGACCGACAGGTATTTCTGCACCTCGGCGAATTTGGCGGACCAGATGTTGGTGTAGGGATTTTCCTGGCCGTCGATGACTCTGGTCTGCAAGGCCACGAACACCTCAGAGAACGACATCGGCGTCGGATTCGCGCCCCACTGCTCGAACATCTTGACGCGCCATTTCGATTTCGGGGTGCGCAGCTTTATGCCGTCGAGGTCGGCGGGGGTGTTGATCGGGCGCTTGTTGTTGGTGATGTGGCGGATACCGTTTTCCCACACCGCCAGAACCTGATAGCCCTTGGCCCCGGCCGCCGGCGCGATCTCGGACCAGAACAGCTGGTCCTCAATGCGTGCCAGATGGCCGCGATCCTTGACCAGGAACGGCATGTCGAAGACGCCGAACTCGTCGGCAACCGACGACATGATCGAACTCGGCAGCGCGAGATGCACAGTGCCGAGCTTCAGCTTCTGCATCAGTTCCTTATCCTTGCCCAGCTGTGCGCCGTCGAACAGCTTGACCAGGGCGACGCCGGACAGTTTGGCGTTGGCGCGTTTCGTGAACTCGGCCGCGGTCTGCTGTTGCAGCGATCCACTCGGCGCTGAAATGCCGAAGATGATCTCCTCCACCGCCTGGGCGGAAAGGGGCGGGGCCGCGAGGGTGACGATGCCCAACAATGCTCCCATAAACATAGACGTGATACGCATTGCGTTATGCTCCCATTTAGGCGGCTTGGCGCCGCTGGACTGAAGATGAATCGAAATGGTATACCATTTTCACGGTGGCAAAATGGCATGCCGCTCTGGCGGGAGTCAACGACAAACTGATTTGCGCGATGTGGATCCTTGATATAACATACTCCTGCTAATTTAGCGGGCCGAATGACCGGGTCTCCTTGCCGGACCGCGGTTCACTGTCTTGTCCACCAGGTAAATGGTATACCAAAAAGCGCATGAAGAGATATGGCTGATACGCTGCCGGAGCCGGCGGGAGCGGGCGCGGATGACGGGTCCGACGAGAATGCGGACGGCGCTGCGCGCGAGACGCTGGCCCAGCGCGTGGCGGCCAAACTGCGTGACATGATGGTGCAGGATATCCTGCCGCCGGGAGCCCGGGTGCGCGAGCGCACGCTGGCGCAGGAACTTGACGTGTCACGCACGCCGATGCGCGAGGCGCTTCGCATC
>CAMYNJ010000114.1 GCA_947259795.1 uncultured Alphaproteobacteria bacterium
ACCCTTCGTCTGGCTCGGCGTGACGGTTCTGCCCGGCCTGCGCCGCCGCCGGGCGCTGCTGCGCGGGGGCGCCGGCCTGATCCTGCGGCTGATCGGGGCGGGGCCGATCGTCGAGGGCGCCGCCAATATCCCGCGCGGCGAACCCTGTGTCATCGTCGCCAATCATGCCAGCTATCTGGACAGCATGGTGCTGGCTGCCGTTTTGCCGCCGACGATGGGTTTCGTGGCCAAGCGGGAACTCGTCGAGGGTCCCATTGCCGGGCCATTCCTCGGGCGATTGGGCACGGCCTTCGTGGAACGCTTCGATCGGGCTGCCGGCGTCGCGGATACGGCAAGATTGACCGAGGCGCTCAAGGCCGGCGATACGCTGGTCTTCTATCCGGAAGGCACCTTCGACCGGATGCCGGGGTTGCGGGCATTCCATATGGGGGCCTTCGTTGCCGCGACGGCAGCCGGCGTTCCGGTCGTGCCCGTCGCAATCCGGGGCGCCCGCTCGATCCTGCGCGCCGGCAGCTCGTTCCCGCACCGTAGACGCATAACCGTAACTTTCGGCACACGGATCCTGCCCCGCACAACAGGGTGGGAGGCGGCCCTGCAGCTTCGCCGAACGGCGCGCGATGCGATCCTGGAACATTGCGGCGAACCGGACCTGGCCTACGAACCCAAACCGATCTGACCCGGCGACCCGGATGCTTGCCTTGCCGCATCCTATCCTCTATCCCTTGCCGCGCTGAATTTCAGGTATCGAGAGGGACCCGACATATGACCCGCAAGATCGACTCCGTCGCCGTGCTGGGCGGTGGCACCATGGGCAGCGGCATCGCCGGCGCCTGCGCCGAGGCCGGATGCCGCGTGCTGCTGCTGGATGTCAGCTACGAGGCGGCGCAGAAGGCGCTGGACCGCATCGTCAACGGCCGTCCGCCGGCGATCGACACGCCGGAAGCGGCGGAACGGATCGAGCTTGGCTCATTCGACGATCTCGCGAAGATCGCCGATTACGACTGGATCTGCGAGGCGGTGATCGAGCATCTCGATACCAAGCGCGCGCTGTTCGAAAAACTGGAGCCGCTGCGCCGCGACGGCTCCGTGGTCAGCACCAACACCTCGGGCATCCCCCTGCGCTCGATCACCGAGGGCATGCCGGAACGGCTGCGCCACGACGTCACCGTCACCCATTTTTTCAATCCGGTGAAGGTGATGAAGCTGATGGAGCTGGTGCCCGACACGGACACCACGCAGGACGCGGTGGACGCGCTGGCCGAGTTCTGCGGCAAGCGGCTGGGCAAGGGCGTGGTGCATGCCAAGGACACGGTGAATTTCATCGGCAACCGCGTCGGCTGCTACTGGATGCTGGCCGGGCTGCACAAGGCGCGCGCGGCGCTGGAACAGGGCCTCTCCATGGAGATGGTGGATGCGCTGATGGGCGCGCCGGTGGGGCTGCCCTCGACCGGGCTTTACGGGCTGATCGACCTGATCGGGCTCGACATCATGGATTTCGTGGCCAAGAACCTGGACCGCAACCTGCCGGCCGACGATGCCGGCCGCGCCTGGCTGGAATTCCCGGGCGCCGAGCGCGAGATGATGGCGCGCGGCCAGTTGGGCCGCAAGACCGGCGGCGGCTTCTACAAGCTGACCAAGCAGGAGGACGGCAGCCGCTCGAAAGAGACTTTCGACCTGCTGGCCGGCGAATGGCGCCCGGCCGAAGAAGCCACACCGAGCCATGGGGATGCCAGTTCGCTGCTCTTCGCCGACGATGTGGAGGGCCGCTTCGCCTGGGCCTGCATGGGCGGCGCGCTGGTCTATGCGGCGGATCTGGTGCCGCAGATTTCCGACGACATCGTTAATGTGGACCGCGCCATGCGCTGGGGTTTCGCCTGGAAGAAAGGCCCGTTCGAACTGCTGGACGAGATTGGCCCATCAAAGGTCATCACCCGGCTGGAACAGGAAGCGCATCTGGTGCCGCACATGCTGGCGGTCCTGCGCGACGCCGGCGCGGAGAGCTTCTATCGCAAGGACGGCAAGGAGTTCCTGGGGACGGATGGCAAGTACCATCCGGTACCGGCAACTTAAGCCGCGCTCACACCCACCGCACCGGACGGAGCCGTTCGCCGAAGCCGCCGCTCTTGCGGCCCGGCAGGTCGGCCACGGGCGAAGCCGCCATTCCCGGCTGCCGGCCTGCAGCGACCTCCAGGACATCGAGACCGCGCCAGAACTGCATATAAGCGTCGTTTCTGTCGTCGGTCTGGACGAAGTGATCGCGGTAGAGCCGCGCCCAATCGGCACAACGGGCTATCGCGTCGGCGGTGGCGGCGCAGGCATCGGGGGTACGGTTTTGCGCGCGAAGCGCCAGCGCCAGCCCCAGATAGCCACCCAGGTTGGACTTGATCTGCAGGCCGGTGATATCGCCGTCGGCCGGGTCGTAGTCGGCAGTGTCGGCCGCCTGTGCGACCTCCCCCGGGAACAGCTCGATGGCCCGGCGGAACAGTTTTTCGGCCTTTTTCGCATCGGTCTGCGCCTGCCCGCGCGCGACCAGATGCGCCGCGAACAGCCGCGCCGGAAAACCGGACTGCATAGGCTCGCCGTAATCGACGATACGCAGGGTATGCTCGTGGTCGTTATCACTGCGCGGCGACATGCGGAATGTCCCGACTTGGGAAAAACTCTGCCGGGAGGCCGAGAACCGGCCGCCGAAATCCGTATCGGGGGCGAACCTGCCGTCGCCGCGCAGCATGCGGATGACGCCCATCATCAGCCTTATCGCCTCCAGCCGCAAAGTCGCCGGCACCCCGACGAATTCGAGCTCGAAACCCTTGCGGCGCTTCAACCCGTGGCAGTGCACCCACAAGGTGCCGCGGCGTTCCTCGACAATATGGTAGTCCGCCCAGCCGAGCGGGTTGGACGGCGCAAAGAACCGGCAATAGTTTCTCTTGACCGGGCCGGCCAACCTTACTTTCCCGTTGATCGGATGTTGCATGGATCTTTCCCGCCCATTTCCCGTAACGAATTGTTAAAGTCTATAAACAACTCGTTACCAAGATGTTAAGGGCGCAGATATATTCCCGCCATCCGAAAAATCGGACCGATTATTGTCCGCGGCTATTGACGCTCTGCTGGCGGGAGCCGAACCCCGGGGACCGGCCACCGAAGCCGCCGGCGCCCAAACCCGTCGGGCGGGCGGACCGGTTGTTCGCGGCCGGCCGGCGGCGTGCGCCGATCGCGTCGATATTGGCGTCGGCCCAGAAGCGGGTGTGGAAGTCGTTGCCGCCGTCCGCGGCCCGCGGCTGGTACTGATGTGCCCAACCGGGGCAGAACGCTATGGCCTCTTCCAGAACCTGCAGCCCCTCGTCCCGCTTGTCACGCGCCAGCAGCGCGTCGGCGAGACCGATCCTGGCGGCCAGGTTCGACGTCTGCTGCAATTCGGTCATGTCCCAACCGGCGCCGGACTCGTCAACCCGCATACCCCGCGGCGCGGGGTCGCCGGGAAAAATCTCCAGCGCCCGCCGGCACATCCGTTCGCGCATTTTCGCGCCGGACACCTCGTCGGCGCGCGCTGCCAGATGCGAGGCAAACAGCCGCGCCGGAAAGCCGGCGCCCATCGGTTCGCCCCGGTCGACGACACGCAGCAGCCCGCGATGCTCGGCGTCGCCATGATTGGTACCGCGTAGCGTGCCAACCTGCAGGAAGCCGGGCTCGGCCACCGACAACGCCCCCGCGAAGTCGCCGTCGATCTTGAGATGCTGGTCGGTCTTGCCGTGGCGCACCAGCGCCAGCATCAGGTCAATCGCGGCGCCGCGCAGATCGCTCGGCACACCCTTGAATTCGAAATTCAACAGATCGTAATTATCCAGCCCGTGCGCATGCACCCACAGCGTACCGCCGGATTCCGGTACGACATGGTATTCACCCCACCCACGCGGGTCGCCCGAATTGAACATCCGGGTGAAAAACCGCGACATCCCCCCCTTCAGCCTTGTTCTTGAGTTGACCGGATGTTTCATTCGGCGCTCCTGATAAGGCTTGCTCCGCCAAAACCAGCGGGAGGCAGGCTGCAATTATCAGGGGATATTCGTTAATATTTTCCGAACAAATTGTGCATATCCACCTATTTCACTGACGCGCCGTCATCAGGCGCTTCGCTTGACGCACCGGGTTTTGCCTTTCTTCGATGCGGCGCGCTTCAGCTTCGGCAGCGGCCCGGTCGTGTTGGCGGGCCGGCGGCGGGCGCAGATTTCCGCAATGTCGGCGTCGCGCCAGAAATTCATGAAGGCATCCTTGCGGCGGTATTTCCCGATCAGCCAGCCGCGATGGATTTGCCCCCACCCGGGGCAGCGCGCGATCGCCTCTTCGAGATAGCCGATCCCTTCGTCGGGACGGCCCTGGGCGAACAGCGCGCCGGCCAGCGAAAGATAGACGGAAAGGTTTGCCCTGTGCTGCAGGTCGGACATGTCGGCCTTGTGCGGGTCGATATCGGCGCCCGCCGTCATTTCCAGGAAATAGCCGGGGAATATGGCCAGCGCCCTGCGGCACATGGCCTCCTTTTGCGCCGGGTCGTCCGCGAGTTCCGCCCAGGCGGCGATATGCGACGCAAACAGGCGGGCGGGAAAGCCTGATTCCACGGGCCGGTCCCAGTCGACGATGCGCAGGATATTGCGATGTCGCGTATCCTCGCGCAGCGCCGGGCGCAGCGTCGCCATCTGTCGAAAATTCTGGCCCGGCGCGGAAAAGACGCCCTCGATATCGCCGACTGCGCGTGTCGCAACGGCGGGCTTGAGCTCTTCGATGATCGCGAACATCAACTGATGGGCATGGCCACGCATATCTTGCGGAACGCCGGTGAATTCCAGTTCCGGCAACCGCCATCGCCGCAGGCCGTGGGTATGAATCCAGAAGCGGCCATCGGGTTCTTCCACGCAGTGGTAATCGGCCCAGCCATGGGGATCGTCGGGCTGGAAAAACCGCCGATACAAGCGCGTCGCCATGCCGGCGAGTCGCGTTTCGGGAGTGATCGGGTGGTGCATGGCAACCTTCCTTCGTCCCAGTTACGATGCCGGACGCCAGCATCCTCCCCACGGGCATTATGGACCGGCCGGGTTAACGATATGCAAACAGGGGAAAACCCGAAGCCGCTTGCGGAGCGGTCGATAGATCAGAACTGGTACTCGATTTTTGCGAACAGCCGGTCGTTGTCGCCGACGCCCTGAAAGGACGCCTTGTCGCCCGACATGAAATTGATGATACCGGCCGAGACCTCGACGGAATCGGTCCAGTCGTAGGCAATCTGGAACCTCTGAAAACCGCCGTTCTCGCCGCGCAGTCCATGCGTCGAGGCCAGCAACGACAATTCCAGCGTATCGTTCAGATATTGCCGCGAAATACGGATGGCCGTTTCGAAATCGTTGCGCAGGGCGTTGTCCGGCGCGCCTTCCAGGCGGCCGTCGAAATCGAACAGATGGCGGTTCGCGGCCTCGACCGAGATCGTTGTATCGGTGAAGCCCGAATATTCGACGCCCGCCAGCAGATCGAGCCGCTCGAACGTCTCCCCCGGCGCCTGGAAGAATTCGAGCCCGTCGAAATAGGCGGCCTCGCCCTTGACCAGCCAGTCGCCCAGCGCCACGTTCGCCGCGACCCCGCCCATGCCGACCCGGCTGTGCCGCAGCCGCTGGCCGGCTGCGGTTGTCTCGAGATGCGGCCGGTCGTCGTAAATCCTGGCGCCATAGATCGAAAGGTCCCAGCCGCTGAATATGCCGTTGAGCGCGACCGCAAATTCCTGGTCGCCGAATCCCTCGCCCGGTTCGTCCTCCGGCGGCGGTGGCGCCGGCGCCGTATAGAAATCGCTGCCGAAGACCGGCGTCATGTTGAAGCGGGTCTCGTGGATGGCGATGGCGCTCAGATTCCAGTCGCCGGCATAGAAATCCAGCTTCGTCATCGTCGCCGGCAGCCGCAAATCCTTTATGTCGGTGCGCCCCGGCGACCGCAGGTCCAGCGGGTTCAGCACGTCGGTGATGCGGATATTGTCCGACTTGCCCCAGACCACGATCTGCCGGCCGGCCTTGATGTCGGCGCCGGCACCGAGCCGTCCCTGGATATAGGCCTCGCCGAGGGCTGCATCCGATTCGTACGCGTCGAGGAATTGTCCGGTGTAGTTGTCGCGACCCTGAATACGATATGCCCAGTCGTAGAAACCGTAACCGGCGATGCGCGCGCTCCAGCCGGGCGAAAAGGTCAGGTCGAACTGGAGATCGAGGCGGCTGCGCAGGCCCGACAGGCCTCGATGGTCGGTCTCGCCCGCCGGCGGGGCGTCATGGGCGAAATTAAAAGATACGTCCTGGCTGACGGCGCCGCCGGCCGTGAAATCCGAAGCCGGCAGTTCCTGCTCCCGTGCGGCGTCTTCCGGCCCGGCGGCCGGTGGGGCCGGAAGCGGCGTCTCGTCGTCGAAACCTTCCAGCGGATCCGCCGGCGGGGCGGGCGGTTCTTCCTCGTCGAATCCGCCCAACACCTCGTCAATCGGTTGCTGGGCCGGCGCCGGCCCGGCATATCCGGCAACCAGGAACAGGATGGCGGCCAGCGCAATCCTTCCCTTCGATGCCGGTCTTCCCGATTCCGGAATCATCAGGGCCCTTTCTCAAGCCGCCGCACGGTGAACATTTCCTCGTCGATGTTCTGATTGAACTTCACGTCGCTGAACCGCATAACGGTCCGATGCAGGGTCTGGCCGCCCTTGGTCGTCTTCATGTCGAGTTCGGTGCCGAACCAGATCCCGTCGATCTGCTCCAGGCGCTTCATATCGAAATATTTGAGCCTGGCCCCGTCGCGGACCCAGTGCACCGCACGCACCACCATGAAGATATCCTGGCGTACGAAGACGATGGATTTGTCGTAGCCATAGCGGTCGCGGACTTCGTTGTCGCGGGGCATCGCCTCGATCAGCCAGACCTTTTCCCCGCGCACCTCGTCTTGCTTCAGCAGCGTGTAGGTCCATTCGTCGAGCACGCGCCGGGTCATGTCGGCGTAAGAGAAATCGGTCCCCATGAACGAGCCCGACTTGTCCGAACTGGCGATGCGCTTGGTCTTGCGCAGTTCGGGCAGATAGAGCCACTGGTCGTCGTCCCGCTCGCCGCTGTAGTAGTCGTAGGTCAGGAAACCGGTTCCACGGACATCGGCAGGGGCCAGGAAAAACAGGACATTCTGCGTGTCACGGCCCTTGTCCTTGGTGGATCTGTCGACTCGCCGGACCCGTTCGTCACCGCGCTTGTCGATCAGGATCATCTCCAGGGTCGCGGTGGAATTGTCGCCATCGTCGCGGGCGTCGACCTTCTCCATGATTTCCCGCGCCGTAAATTCGGCCGCCGACGCCCCCCCGGCGCACAATGCCGCCCCCGCGGCCGCCACGAGCAACAATGCCGATCGCATGCGATTCATTGTCTATTCTCCTTGGTTGATCTGTCGGGCAATCGTTCGGCCGACGCCGGGTTCATAAGGACCATCAGCGCCGGCGCCAGCAGAAAATCGGCCAGCAGGGCCAGAACGATGGCCGTGCCGGTCAGCAGGCCGAACTGGAACACGTTGTTCATCGAGGCGAAGAGGAAGATATAGAATCCGGTGGCCAGCACGATCGAGGTGACGAGCATGGCCCGCCCGGCGGTGTGCAATGTGCGATGCACCGCCTCGCGCACGTCACCGGTTTGCGCGAAATAGCGCCGGAAATTATGCATGAAATGCACGGTGTCATCGACCGCGAGGCCGATGGCGATGGAGCCGACCAGCATGGTGAACATATTGAGCGGTATCCCCGCCCACCACATGAAGCCCATGGCGATGGCGATGGGCGCCAGGTTGGGCAGCATGGCGGCCAGCCCGAGCCTGAGACTGCCGATCAGCAGGATCATCATCAGCGTGATGGCGCCGAAGGCGATGATATAGCTTTTCGCGGCGGACCGCATGGCGGCGTTGAGGGTCCGGCTAAAGAGGCTCATGATGCCGGTGGTCGTAACGGTCACATCGGGGCCCAGCGCATCGCGGAAGCGGGTCTCGATGTCCCTTATCAACGGGGTATATTCCAGCGTGTCGCGCCACGGCGCCTTGATGGTAAAGCGGGCCGTCCGGAAACGGGAATCGACCACGTCCTGCAGATCGTCGGAGCCTGAATTCTCGAACAGCAGGAATTCCTGGGGGATCAGCTTTTCATTGTCCGGGATCGCATAGAACGCCGGACGGTTCTCGTTCAGCGCCTGATGGATTTCCTTCAGGACATCGGCCACCGATGTGGCCCTGCCCACGAACATCCCGTCCTTGTCGTAATCTTCCAGTTCACGCGCCAGGCCGTCCAGCGCGTTCAAAATGACAGGATCATAGAGGCCGTTCTCGCGGCCGGTATCGACAATAACCTCCAGTACCACCGATCCTCTGAGATCGCGGTCGACCTTGCGGGTGGCCTGGTAGACGGGCCATTCCTCGGGCAGCCAGGACAGGATGTCGTGGGAAAAGCGAAGCTGCGCCGCGCTGGCCGTGAAGACGACAATAACGACGACGCTGCCCCAGACGACGGCGCGCGCATGGCCCGTGGAGAAATCGGCAACCCTGTCCAGCAGGCGGTCGAAGAAAGTCGGCATGTCGGCGTCGGCGCCGGCATGGGGTTTGACCGGGATGATGGCCAGCAGCGCCGGCAGCAGGATCACGGTATAGGCGAGCGAAAGCAGCACTCCGAGGCTGGCGAACATGCCGAGATCGGCGATCGGGGCGACCTCGGCCGTAGCGAAGGAGCCGAGCCCGATGGCGGTGGTCAGGCTGGTCATCACGATGGCGAGGCCCGAATGGCCCATGGCATGGACGATGGCACCGGTCTGGATGACGTCGAGGCCCGGACGGCCCATGGCGTGCTCGACGGCTCCGCTATGGTCCCCGGTTTGCCGCAGATGCTGGAAGAAAATAGCCAGCACATGCACCGCCGCGCCGACGCTGACGGCCAGCAGGAAGGACGGCAGGATGATCGTCGGAAGCTTGATCGGCGTGCCGCTGTATCCCATCGCGCCCATGGTGGAGACGAAGGAAAGCACGACGACGAGGAGCGGCAGGACCACGCCGGCGACGCGGTGGAACATGGCCAGCAGACACAGCCCGATGGTCAGGAAGGCAAGCCCCATGAACAGCCTCATATCATCCTGCATCGCGCGTTTCAGCGCTTCGGTGACGGTCGGCGTACCCGCCATGTAGAGCCGGAACCCGTCGCCGTCGTATTTCTCGACAACCGCCCGCACCGCCTCCACGGCCTTGCGGTTCTCTGCATCGGTCAGCGGCGTCCTGTCGCCCGCGGGCCCGGCGGTCTCGTCGAAACCGGCCAGGACATCGACGGCCCCGGCGCCGGAAAAGGCGTCCAGTTCGATGACGATCGTGGTCAGTCGGGCGTCGCGCGAAATCAGCCGGTCGCGATAGAGCGGGTTGGCCATGACGCGCGCCTTGAGGGCAACCAGGTCTTCCGGGGTTTCCGGCCAGCGCACCAGCAGATCGTCGACCACCAGCCGGTCGCCATCGCCATAGGTATTGCGGGCGTTGACCAGCGAGGTGATGTCGTTGAGATGCGGCACATTGTCCACCAGCTCGTCATGCAGCGATTCGATCCGGCGCAGGGTTTCCCGGTTGAAGAGTTCCCGGGGCTCGACGGCCAGGATGATCAGGTCCTCGCGCCCGAACATATCCTTGAACAGGTCGTACTGGGTCAGGATCGGATCGTCGGGATGGAGGAAACCCTCGTTCGACGTGTCGATGGTCAGCCTGGCCATGCCCGAGGCCAGCCCGGCCGCCACGGCGAAGGCAACGACCGCGACCCACCAGCGGCGGCGGCACAGGAAAGCCGCCAGATGCTCGAAGCGGCGCTCGATGCGGTCCCTGATGTCAGTCATTTTTCCCTCCGGGATGGGCGGCCAGCAGCCCATTGAATCCATTAATGAACAATTCGGCGATCATCTCGGGATAATCCTCACCCCCCAACCCCCGCGAGCCCGGCGGCAGGGCCTTTTGCAGCACCGGCAGGAACAGGAACCGCGAAGCCGCCAGCCCGACCATCGCCGGGCCGATGACCGAAACCGGGACATGCGCCGCCGCGTCGCCCAGACCGCTCTGCAGCAGGCCCGAAATCCGCCTGAACCTCTCCGCCTTGAACTCCGTGATGTCCGGGTCGTCATGCGGCAGTTCGGTCAGCGCGATGATCAGCTTGTCGGTATGGGTAGCGAAATAGCGGGCCACCGCGGCGATGTTGCGCCGCAGCTTGACGTCGGGCGGGTCACCCCCGGCGAGGTTCTCGGTCAGGACTGCAAATATGTCCTGGAAATAATCCTCGATGATCGCCTTCAGCAGCCCCTTCTTGGAGCCGTAGAAGTAATTCACGGTGGCCAGATTGACGCCCGCCTCGCGCGACAGCTCGCGCATGCCCGTCGCCGCGAACCCGTTGCGCGCGAACAGCCGCACCGCGGTGTCGTAGACCGCCTGCTTGGTCGCCGGCGTCGTGTCGGCCGCGCCCCCCGCCTCCGGTTTCGTTTTCGGCATGACGTCGTCCTCGTTTACGGATCGAAACTTTATATTAAACGAACGTTTGTATAAATTGGTACGACGAGGAAATCGGCCTGTCAAGCACAAGGCTTGCAGCCCACCGCGCAGTCGTTATTCTCGGCCCCGTTATGAGCGATTCGAACGATCAGGTGCCGGCTTCCGTCCGCGCGGCGATGGAGGCTTCGGGCTGCGATTACGAGATCATGGATTGCGATCCGGAACTCGCGGATACGGCCGTCTTCTGCGCCCATTACGGCCATGCCCTGGAGAATTCGGCCAACGCCATCCTGGTGAAATCCAAGACCGGTGAGGAGAAATTCGCGGCCTGCGTGCTGCTGGCAACCACGCGCCTCGACGTCAACAAGGTGGTGCGTAAGAAACTGGGGGCGCGGAAGGTCTCGTTCGCCGACCCGGAAGACACCCGGCGCATTACCGGCATGGAGTTGGGCGGCGTCACCCCGCCCGGCCTGCCCGCCGACCTGCCGCTATGGATCGACGC
>CAMYNJ010000115.1 GCA_947259795.1 uncultured Alphaproteobacteria bacterium
GCGATCGGGCACAGGGAAACGCTGGAAGAATATGGCGTCGAAATCGTCAATGAGGCGATTTTTAAAATTCTCTGGTTCTTCGTGGAAAACGAGGAATACCGCCTGATCGGACCGTCCGGTGACAACATCACCGAACTCAGCGACGGGCTGCATGGTGAGATATTCGGCGAAGACGGTTGGATCGCGCGGTTCTCGGAAGACAAACGCGGCATGTAGGCCACGGGGACCTGAACGGGATGATCCTCGCCCACCTCCCCCCGCCCCTGACGGGGCGGCAAGCGCGACTGCGCGCCCGAGCTTATGCGAGGAGCCAAGCGGGCGGAGGCCCGCGCCCGGCGCCTGAGGGCGAACGAAAAAGATCCCCCGGGGGGTGGCGGATCTATCGATCCGGCGCCCCGTGGCGGTGCGAAGGGACCGGCGAGAAGCCGGTTCACGCCTGAGGGCGCACTACAAAAACCAGCCGCCAGACTTTACAGGCTGTCATCCTTCAACGCCCCGTCCGATGATTTTTCGAACTGCGGCAACGGGTCGGTGATCTCGTAGAAGTCCGCTTTCTCGCCGACGAAAATATGGCCCATGGTGTCAAGGCCGGTCGGCTGGTCGAGGGCCCCGGCGAGGATCCCGGTCGCGTCCTGTTCGTCGGGTTGCCAGAACAGGCTGGAGCCGCATTCCCGGCAGAATCCGCGCTGCGCGATCGCGGATGTGCGATACCACGCCAGGCCGCGGTCCTCGACGATTGCGATATCGTCTTTCCTGGCTTTGGAATGGGCGCCAAAGACGCCATGCAGTTTCCGGCACATGCCGCAGTGGCAATTGACCACGTCGCGCAGGGGGCCGGAGACCCGGAAGCGGACGGCGCCGCACAGGCATCCGCCAGTCGCCCCGCTTCTGTTCACCCCCGCCATCTCCGCCTCCCGCCATATGTTCCGAAAGAGTCTTCGGCCAACTGAGCCAACCCGGGTCAGCTCATACTGCCCCCCGAATTTCCTGACGAGGGAGACTTGTTGACGCGTCATCTTTGCGTCGATCCACGCTCAGTCTTGTATCGTCTCCATCTTGATCACCTCGAACACCGCGCCGTGCGGGTCCTGCAGGACCGCCATGCGGGCATCAACGCCAGGGATATCGAACGGCTCGCGCAGCGCCTTACCGCCGGCTGCGATCGCGTGCTTCACAGTGGTATCCACGTCGCTGGACGCGAAGTAGACATCCCACATGGGCGGGAAGTCGCCCATTTCTGGCGTCGTCGTCAAGATTCCGGCAACCGATCTGCCGTCAACCTTGAGCACTGTGTATGGCATCGTGCCGTTCATCGTCTCGACCTCGACGCCGAGGACTTTTTCATAGAACGCCGCCGCCTTCGCCGGCTCCTTCGTATTCAACTCGTTCCATGTCATCGCGCCCGGTATGTTGAACACTTCACAGCCATGTTGGGGCTCGGAGTGCCAGAGGCGCAGATACGCGCCGACCGTGTCCTGGATGATCGCTATCTTGCCGACATCAGGCTCCTCGAAAGGGCCGTCGAGCACGGTCCCGCCCTCTTCCGTAACCCGTTCCAGGGTCGCATCGACGTCGTCCACCTCGATGTATGTCCCCCAATGCGGCGGCACATTCATG
Organism: uncultured Alphaproteobacteria bacterium; assembly: GCA_947259795.1. GTDB lineage: Bacteria > Pseudomonadota > Alphaproteobacteria > UBA8366 > JADFVY01 > JADFVY01. The sequence continues at coordinate 1,618 of CAMYNJ010000115.1, forward strand.
CTGCGCATCGCCTGGTTCAGCTCATAGATGCCGGCAACCATTCTGCCTTCGAGGCGCTGTATCGAATAGGTTTCGCCGTCCGATGCCGTGACGCGATCGGCGGTCCAGCCGAACACCGCCGCGTAAAACTCTTCGGATGCAGCGAGGTCGGTGGTGGCGCAATCCGCCCAGTTTGGCGTTCCCTGTTTCTTTGCGGTTTCCAGGACCATGATCTGACACTCCGTTCCGGTCGTAGATGACATCTCGGGGCGGGAGAATACCCGACTGACTCCGATGACGATATACGGATTCAGTGTCAACAGCTACCGTCGCCTTGGGGGCGATTGCAGTCTTTCAGCTTGTCCTGCGGGCGCCTCATTGGAAGACCGGTCATGGCCAAACCCGGACGTTGCGAGGCACTCCGCTGAATGACCGCTATCAGGCGAACAGCGGTCGATCCGGATTAACGACGAAACCCTTTCCGGCACCATGTATTTACCGGCTTGTGGTGAGCTAACTGAACGATTGGCACCCAGTACTTGGATTCGCCCCATGCACCCGCCGACTGGCAAAGGCCGTCATTGCGAGGCGCGAAGCGCCGCGGCAATCCAGAAGGGCGGGGAGGCTGGATTGCTTCGCCCGTGGCTCGCAATGACGAAGGGGCACGGACGGTGTCCCCCACTGCATACCCCCCGCAAATACCAGGTAACCCCGCGCCACCAACCCGAAAGCCCATCCATGCTGCCTCTCTTCCTCGCCACCTGTTCCATCGTCATGTTGGGGTCTGCCATCGGATTTTGATGAGAAAGGCTTGCTGTTGTCGATATTCTGAAAGTGTCGGCTCGGAAGGAACGATGAAGAAAAATGGGGTTTTCGGTGGTGCGAATATGGTGTAATATCGCACCAGACTGAATTTCGCCCTGGAGGACAAAATCATGACGAGACAAAGCATATCCTTCACCGGTCCCAACACCGAATGGCTCAAATCGAAGGTTGGCGCCGGGGGGGAATACAAAAGCAACAGCGAAATTATCAATGACCTGATCCGCAAGGCCCGGGACCGGGAGGCTGGAATAGAAGCCATCCGCGCGGCGCTCATCGAAGGCGAGGAAAGCGGTTTTAGCGACCGGACGCCGGAGGATGTGAAAAAAACCGTTGTGAAGAGATTGCGGGAAAATGGCCAGCTACCGCCTGACTGACGCGGCGCTTGCCGATTTGGACAGACTTTACGAATACGGAATTTTGACTTTCGGACTGAAACAAGCCGATGAATATTATGACGGTCTTGTATCCCATTTCCAGAAAATCGCCGACAACCCCCTTTCTCATGCCGCCGTCGATGAAATCCGCGCCGGATATCGCCGCGCCCCGTACTACTTCAATTCGGTCTATTACCGCATCGAGGGGCAGGGCGTGGAGATCGTGCGCATTCTGGGCCGACAAGACCCGGCTACAGCACTAGGAACATAAAAATGAACCGGGGTCGGCAGCTGTCTTGGCGGTCAAGCTGATTCAGCCCCGGCCCGCGGCGCGGCCCTCTGCGTCCTTTGCGTTATTAGCCTTCTGCCCACGTCTCGACCCCGCAGCATATCGCCGCACAAATACAGGGTGACCGCCCGCCGCCAACCCGGTAAGTTCCGTCCCGCACAAAAACCGGACGCCGCCGCCCCCCAACCCGAAAGCCCCGCCCCCCCATGCTGCCTCTCTTCCTCGCCACCTGTTCCATCGTCATCGGGCTGGGCGTGGTGGTGCCGTTGCTGCCGTTCTATGCGGTGTCGTTCGGGGCCTCGGCCTGGGATGTGGCGATGCTGTTCGCGATCTATTCGGCCTGCCAGTTCCTGGCAGCCCCCCTGTGGGGGCGGCTGTCGGACCGGGTCGGGCGCAAGCCGGTGCTGCTGTTCTGCTTCGCCGGCACCGCCGTGTCCTACCTCTGGTATGCCTATGCGGGGAGCCTGGCCGATATGTATGCCTCGCGCGCCCTGGCCGGGGCCATGGCGGCCTGGCTGGTGGCGGGGCAGGCTTGGGTCGCCGATTCGACCGAACCGGCGCGCCGGGCGCGCGGCATGGGGCTGCTGGGCGCGGCCTTCGGCATCGGCTTCGTCATCGGCCCGACGATCGGCGCCATCGCGGTCGGCGGGGAGCATCCGGATTTCCGAACGCCGATCCTGTTTTCGGCCGGCGCCTCGGCGCTGGCCTTCGCCATCGCCGCGATCCTGATCCGCGAGCCGAAGACCCATGTGGCGCGCGACGGCGACATCGCCGACACCGCGGTGCATATGCTGTCGGTGCCCCTGCTGGCGATCCTGCTCGGCATCTATTTCGCGGGCTATTTCGTCTTCGTCGGCATGGAATCGATGCTGGCCCTGTGGTCCAGGGCGGCGCTGGGGCTGGGGCCGCGCGATGTCGGGCTGCTGATGGCCTTTGCCGGCATCTGCATGGCCGCGGTGCAGGGCGGGCTGCTGGGGCGGCTGGCGGCGCGCTTCGGCGAGGCGCGCCTCATCGTCGCCGGCATCGCCGTCATGCTGGCCGGCCTCGTCGCGGTGCCGATGGCCGGCAGCTGGGCCATGCTGCTGCCCGCCATGGCGCTGCTGGCGGTCGGCCAGAGCTTCACCAACCCCTCGATACAGAGCCTGGTCAGCCGCGTCGCGCCGCCGGACTGGAAGGGCGGCGTGCTGGGCGCGGCGCAGGGGGCGGCCAGCATCGGCCGCATCACCGGGCCGCTGTGGGCGGGGATGCTCTATGAACAGGCCGGCCATGACTGGCCGTTTTTCGGCGGCGCCATCCTGCTGCTGCCGGTGTTCGCGGTCGCGCTCTATGCCGGCCGCATGACCCGGCGGCGCATCGCGGGGGGATGAGGCGGGGCGGGGCGGCGCGCGCTCATACCCGTCCCATACCCATCCCATACCCCTTTCATACCCGTTGACTGCACTTTTCCTGCCTGTTTGCTGCATGAAATCTCCATCGGACCTTTACCGGTTGTGATCCTTATCGCCTCCCGCCGCCCCGCAACCGCGCCCGCGCCGCGGAATCGGCCCATCGGGGGCGGTGGCAACCTGTATCTTTGTCAACCATCTTGCTCTGAATCGGCCCCCTGCTATCATCGCCGGCGGCAGAACAGGGAGGCCGGAATGCCATTCGCCGATGCCGCAGGAGTCAAGCTCCATTACGAGGAAGCGGGGGCCGGGACGCCGATCGTCTTCGTCCATGAATTCGCCACCGACCATCGCGGCTGGGAGCCGCAGATGCGCTTCTTTGCGCGCCGCCACCGTTGTGTCGCCTTCAATGCGCGGGGCTATCCGCCGTCCGATGTGCCCGGCGACCTCGACGCCTACGGCCAGGCGGTCGCGGCCGGCGACATCGCCCATGTCATGCGGCATCTGGGCATCGCGGCGGCCCATATCGTCGGCCTGTCGATGGGCGGCAACGCGACGCTGCATTTCGGCCTGCTGTACCCGGAAATGGCGCTATCGCTGACCGTTGCCGGGGCCGGCTACGGCTCGGGTCCGGGCCAGACCGAGCGGTTCCGCGCCGATGCCGTAGCCATGGCCGAACGCTATGAATCCCAAGGCGCGCAGGCCGTCGCCGAGACCTATTCGACGGGCCCGGCGCGGGTGCAGTTGCGCGAGAAGGATCCGCGCGGCTGGGCCCGGTTCAGGGACATCCTCGCCAGCAAGACGCCACGGGCGCGGCCCTGACCATGCGCGGGGTACAGGCCCGCCGCCCCACCTTCGGCGATCTCGAGGACGGGCTGAAATCGCTTGCCATCCCGACCCTCATCGTCGCCGGCGACGAGGACGACCTGAGCCTCGACGCCAGCCTGTGGCTCAAGCGTACCGTGCCCTCGGCGGCGCTGTGGGTGCTGCCCAAGACCGGCCATATGCTCAATCTGGAAGACGCCGCCGCCTTCAACCGCGGCCTGGAGGATTTCATCGCCACGGTGGAGGCCGGACGCTGGGTCTCCCGCGACCTGGAAAACCTGCCCGATCCGGCGCTGTTCTCGTGAGTGGCGGTCCTTAGCGCGCCTGCCAGCGCAGTTTCCCGCTGATTGACGGCGATCTGTTCAGGCGGATCTTTTCCGGCGCGGGCGGACAAACCGGCAACGGCGGTAATAAAATTTCACTTGCAAAGTAACAAGAGTCGCGGCATTTTTTTTGCTGTCGAATTCTGTGGGTTAGCCTGAAACACTACCGCCCGGCCGGGCAATCGTTTCCTCCCATCGGTAATTTGATGTTTCCCCGCAAGCGATTGCGGGACCACGACAGACTAAGGAGAGAGCGAATGCCGACAGGCACTGTCAAATGGTTCAACGCCACAAAAGGCTATGGTTTCATTGAGCCCGATGAGGGCGGTAACGACGTTTTCGTCCATATTTCCGCGGTCCAGAACGCGGGCATGGATGGCCTCAACGAGGGCCAGAAAGTGTCTTATGAGCTGGAGCAGGGCCGAAACGGCAAGACCGCCGCGGGCGACCTGAGGGCGATGTAGGATCGTTCAAGAGTTGATCGAAAAAGGGCGGCGCCGCAAGGTTCCGCCCTTTTTCGTTGCCTGTTGAGGAACAGGGCGCTTTTCCCGCTTGCCCGGGGTCAGCCCCCGATCTCGGGCGCCTCGGCCGTGGGTTTTACGCCGTCGGGTTTGCCGACGACGACGATGGTCAGGTCCTCCGGTTTCAGCAGCCGCTTGGCGACGCGCCGGATATCCTCCAGGGTCACCGCCTCGATGAACGAGTTTCGCTCCTCGATATAGCGGATTCCGAGATTGTTGTATTGCATGCCGACCAGCATGCGGGCGATGCGGTCGGTGCTGGTGAAGCGCAGCGGGAAGGAGCCGGTAAGGTAGGTCTTGGCATCCTTCAGTTCCGCTTCGCTGACGCCCTCGTTGCGCATCCGCGCCCATTCCTCGCGGATCACCGCGATCGATTCACCGACCCGCGCGTTGGCGGTGGAAACGCCGCCCGAATAGACGCTGGCGGCGTCGAGCGGCGTCAGGTAGCTGTATACCGAATAGGCCAGGCCGCGCTTTTCGCGGACTTCCTCGTAAAGCCGCGAGGCGAAACCGCCGCCGCCGAGGATATAATTCATGGTGTAGGCGGCGTACCAATCCGGGTCTTCGCGCTTGATGCCGCCATGGCCGAACAGCACCACGCTTTGCGGCACGTCACTCTCGCTGACGAAAATCTGGCCGCCGGCCCACGGCTCCGCTTCAGCCAGGGCGAAGGGCTTTCCCCTGGCCGGCAGGGCGCCGAAGGCGCGGTCCAGCAGCGGGGCCAGTTCCTCGGGCGTGATGTCGCCGACCACGCCAACAATCAGCTGGTTTCGGGCGAAACGTTGCGAGACCAATCGGCGCATATCGTCGGCCGTGATCGTGGCGATAGTCCCGACCGTGCCCTCCGACGGCAGGCCGTAGGGATGGTCCGGGAACACGGCCTTCCACCAGATCCGGCCGGCAATATCGTTAGGGTCGGTGGACTGGCGCGCCAGCACGGCCAGGATCTGTTGGCGGATACGCTCCACGGCATCTTCGTCGAAGCGCGGTTCGGTCAGCGCCAGGGCCAGCAGGTCGACTGCTTCGTCCCGCGTGCGGTTCAGGGTTTTGAGGCTGCCCCGGATGGTATCCATCCCGGCCGAGAAACTGATCGAGACCGCCAGATCGCTCAGCTTCCGCTGGAAGGCCTGGCTGTTCAGGTCGCCCGCGCCCTCGTCCAGCAGGCTGGTCGTCATGTCGGCCAGCCCGGACTTACCGGCCGGATCCAACGCCGCGCCGCCGCGGAAGGAAAACTCGATCGAAACCAGCGGCACCATGCTGTCGCGCACCAGCCAGGCGACGATCCCGCCCGGGCTTTCCACGCGCTCGACCGTAACCGCTGCCGCCGGGCGAGCCGCGAAGACCGCGAATGCGGCCAGCAATATGAATAAGACGGGCAGGGCGCCCCGAACGAAGCTCGCCATCACCCGTCTCCTTCTTTGTCGTTCGCGTCCTTGGGCAACAGCAGCGTCGTCATGGAGGCGTCGCCCGACAGCACCGCCCGTGCCGCCGCGTTGACGGCCTCGGCGGTGACCGCGCCGATCCGCTCGGGCCATGCTTCAATATCCTCGACGCTCATGCCGACCACCAGGCTGCCGCCCATCACCTGGGCCGGGGCTCGCAGCGAATCGCGGGCGTAGATCGCCTCGGCCTGCAGGCGCGCGATGGACCGCTGCACCTCATCCTCGCTCACGCCGTCGCGCAGCAGCTTTTCGATCTCGGCGTCGATGGCTGCCTCGACGGGATCCAGGTCGCCGCCGGGCAACGGTGTGCCGTAGAAGCCGAAGCTGGTCGGCCCGCGCGAGGTCGGATCGTACCAGGCGCCTGCGCCGGCGGCGATTTTCTGCTCGACCACGAGGCTGCGGTATATGCGGCTGGTGGTCCCGCCGCCCAGGATGTCGGCCAGCACCTCCAGCGGATAGGCATGTTCGCTCTCGCCATAGACGTATCCGGGTGCGCGATAGCGTCGCGACCAGCTTGGCTGGCGCACCTGCGGGTCGGCGAGCGTCATGCGCTGCGCGGCGGCGGCAGGCGGTTCGCGCCATTCGATCCGGCCCGGCAGGTCGCGTGCCGGAACGGCGCCGTAATATTTCTCGGCCAGCGGACGCACCTGGTCGACCGTCACGTCGCCGACGACCACCAGGATCGCGTTGTTGGGCGCATACCAGGAGCGGTAGAAATCCATCAGGTCGTCGCGGGTCAGCGCCTGGATCTCGTGATCCCAGCCGATCACCGGGTTGCCGTAGGGATGGTTCATGTAGAAGGCGGCGGTGGCCTGCTCGTTCAGGCGGCTGCCGGGTTCGTTCCCGATCCGCGAGCGGCGCTCCTCGCGCACCACTTCGCGCTCGGTGTCGATGTCCTCCTGCGACAGCACCAGATTGGTCATCCGGTCCGCTTCCAGCTCCATCATCAATTCCAGCCGGTCGGCAGCGACCGATTGGAAATAGCCGGTGAAGTCCTGGCTGGTGAAGGCGTTTTCGCGCCCGCCGTTGCGCGCCACGATCTGCGAGAACACGCCGTCGGGGTTTGCCTCGGTGCCTTTGAACATCAGATGTTCCAGCAGATGCGCGGCGCCGGTGCGGCCCGGCGCCTCGTCCATGGCCCCGGCCCGGTACCAGACCATATGGGTGACGACCGGCGCGCGGTGGTTGCTGACCACCACGACCTGCATGCCGTTATCCAGCGTGAAGCTGTCGGGCGAGAAGACCTTGGCCTGCGCCGGCAGTGAGGAAAGAGTGAAAGCGACGATTGCGGCCAGGGCGGCGGCGGCGAAATCTCTTGGGGGGGACAGCGTCATGCAAACCTCGAGTCGGGTGGATCGAAGTGGATATGGCAGATGTTATGAGATGGGGTGCGCAGCCGGTTCTGCAAGACCGCCCAAGGATATTCAGAACAGGCTGCTGATCCCGCTCTTCTTGCGCGCGACTACCGGCGCCTCGCCGGCATTCGCCGGTTTGCCCAGCGCATCGTTTTCACGCAGCCTGCGGGATTCCGAGTTGGCGTCCAGCGCCGTGCCGGCCGGTTCCGGATCCATCCAGAACAGCACCTTGTGCAGGAACTTCTCCTGCTCCAGGGCGAGCCGGCCCGATTCCGCATCGACCTTGCGCCGGACATCGGGCTCGACACCGTAATAGGCGGTCATCCGCTGGGTCAGCGCGACCTCGCCCGTGCTGGGCCGGCTCTGCGCGCTGTAACGGATGGGAATGCCCGGCGCGCCGTAGCGTGGCGTCGCCGGTGCGGCGGCCTGGGGGTAGCTGCCGGCCACGGGTGTATTTTCAGTATCGGCGGTCACCGCGGCGGTGCCGCCTGTCGCGGTCTGCGGTAGCGCGGTCCCGTAAGGTGTCGCGCCACTGGTTCCGCTGCTCGTCAACGGGCCGCCGTTATAGGGTTCGGCGCCCTTGTCGGTAACCAGGGTTCCGGCCGACCCCGCCGTCTCGCCACCCGACGCCAGCAGGCTGGCCCGTGCCTCGTTGCTGCTGGCATCACGGTTCGAATTGGCCACGCCATGTTCCGGCGGGCGAAGCGTCGCCTCTGGCGGTACGCTCAGCGGCGGATTGCGGACGACTGTGAACTCGTCGGGTCCGCCGCGCTCGAATCCGAAAATGCGGCCGGATTCCGCGCAGCCGGCCAGCGCCAGCGCGACGGCGGCGAATAACATTGCCCGTTTCATGGATATGTTCCTCAACGCTTCCCTACGGTTCAAACTTTCATTTTACGCGTTTTTTGCCCGTTCGGCAATCAACCCGTCAAGTATGATCAGCCCGACCCCCACGACGATCGCAGAATCGGCGACATTGAAGGCCGGCCAATGCGGCCAGCCGGTTCCCGGAATATAGAAATCCAGGAAATCCACAACGGCGCCATATCGCATTCGATCAATCACATTGCCGATTGCGCCGCCGATGACGATACCCAGCGCGGTCGCCAGCAACGGCGTCTCGGCCTTGCGCAGCCAGACGACCAGCGCGGCCGAAATCGCGATCGCCAGTGCCGACAGGGCCCATGGCCCCAGCCAGTCCATCTGGCCGAACGACACGCCGGGATTATAGACCAGTGTTAGGTTGAAGGAGGGAAACACCGGAATGGTCTGCGGCGGGACCATGACGATTTCCGTGATTGCCCATTTGCTGAGCTGGTCCAGCACGACGATAAGCGCGGCTACGCCAAGGCCCAACCAGAACAGTTTCGATTTCAGGCTGTCCAGCAGGCCGCCGCCGGCTGGTTCAGAGGATTGGGGGTTTTTCGTCGCCGACAATTGCCGATCCGCCTATTCCGCCGCCGCGCGGCTGGCCGCGACCGCGTCGGCGCAGCGCCCGCAGACGCCAGGCGCTTGCGCATTGGCGCCAACTTCCGGCAGCACGCGCCAGCAGCGTTCACATTTTTCGCCTTCGGCGGGCGTCGGCACGACACCTACGCCGTCTACGTCGTCCAGCGTGAAGGCACCCTCGGGGGTATCGCCCTCGATCAGCTCGGCGTCCGAGGTGATGGCGATCTCGGCCAGATCCAGTCCCTCCAGCGCCGCCTTGTAGGCGGTGGTCACATAGACCTTCGGTGCCGCCTGCAAGGACGAGCCGATGCGTTTTTCCTCCCGCTCCTGCTACAGCGCGCCGGTCACCACGCGACGGACGCTGCGGATATTCTCCCATTTCGCGGCCAGCTCGTCGTTGCGCCACGTCGCCGGGATTTTCGGGAATGTGCGCAGATGCACGCTTTCATCCTCGCCCGGATTGCGGCTAAGCCAGGCCTCTTCCGCCGTGAAGCAGAGAATTGGGGCGAGCCAGGCGGTAAGGCACGAGAACAGCTCGTCCAGCACCGTGCGGGCGGCGCGGCGGCGCGGATCCATGA
>CAMYNJ010000116.1 GCA_947259795.1 uncultured Alphaproteobacteria bacterium
GGCGATATCCAAACCAATTGTTGTAATCTCCTGCATGGATGGCTCCTCTCAATTGTGATCGCTTCAACAGCAACCACAGTGTGGCACCTGGATGCCGGTGGAGGAGCCGTCCACAGCATCAAGAACGGACATTTTGTGGCGGGTCGGGTATGTCCGCTTTGTGCCAACAGGCGACATCGCGGTTCCCTAAGAATCGCACCGCAATGTGGCACATCGCGATGCCGGTGGAGGGGGCGCCCGCAGCATCAGGTGCGGACTTAGTTGATATCGACCACCTGGCACATACCGGCTGGATTATTGCCGGGCCGCACCACCATGCGCCCCGTTTTTTAGCACCTGACACGCCGCGGCACCGATTTGCGCAACCTGACAGGCTGGCTTACACACCGCGTATACGCCCCTGACAGTCCTGCCGTGGTCGCACCTTGACAAAAATCCACAAGCTGCTCGTCGCCAATCGCTCCGAAATCGCCATCCGCGTCCTGCGCGCCGCCAACGAACTCGGCATCCGCACCGTCGCCGTCTTTGCCGAGGAGGACAAGCTGGCGCTGCACCGCTTCAAGGCGGACGAGGCCTATCAGATCGGCAAGGGCGCGCATCTTGCCGCGCAGATGGGGCCGATCGAGGCCTATCTTTCCGTCGACGAAATCCTCCGCGTCGCCGCCCATGCCAATGCCGATGCCATTCACCCGGGTTACGGGTTCCTTTCCGAAAGCCCGGAATTCGCCGACGCCTGCGCCGAGGCCGGTATCACCTTTATCGGCCCCTCGCCTGAGACCATGCGCCGGCTCGGCAACAAGGTCGCCGCCCGCAAACTGGCGGTCGATGCCGGCGTCCCGGTCATGCCGGCCACCGATCCCCTGCCCGACGACCCCGAGACATGGGCAAAACTGGCCGGCGACATCAGCTATCCGCTGATGCTCAAGGCGTCCTGGGGCGGCGGCGGGCGCGGCATGCGCGTCATTCGCGATGAGGCCCAGCTTGCCGGCGAGGTAACCGAAGGCAAACGCGAGGCCCTCGCCGCTTTCGGCAAGGACGAGGTCTATCTGGAAAAGCTGGTGGAACGCGCCCGCCATGTCGAGGTGCAGATCCTCGGCGACACCCATGGCAACCGGGTGCATCTTTTTGAGCGCGACTGCACCGTCCAGCGCCGCCATCAAAAGGTCGTCGAACGGGCGCCGGCGCCATACCTCGACGCCGCGCAGCGCGCCGATCTCGCCGCCCATGCCCTGGCCATCGCCGATGCCGCCGATTATGTCTGCGCCGGCACGGTGGAGTTCCTGCAAGATGCTGATACCGGCGCCTTCTACTTCATCGAGGTCAACCCGCGCATCCAGGTCGAGCACACCGTCACCGAGGAGGTGACCGGCGTCGACATCGTCAAGGCGCAGATCCACGCCATTGAAGGCGCGGCAATCGGCACGCCTGAATCCGGCGTGCCGCCGCAGCACGAAATCCGCCTCAACGGCCACGCTTTGCAGTGCCGGATCACCACGGAGGACCCGGAACAGAATTTCATTCCCGATTATGGCCGCATCACCGCCTATCGCGGCGCCACCGGCTTCGGCATCCGTCTCGATGGCGGCACCGCCTATTCCGGCGCGGTGATCACCCGGTTCTACGATCCGCTGCTGGAAAAGGTCACCGCCTGGGCGCCGACTCCCGATGAAACGGTCAGGCGAATGGACCGGGCGCTGCGCGAATTCCGCATTCGCGGCGTCGCCACCAATTTGACGTTTCTGGAAAACGTCATCGGCCATGAGAGCTTTCTCGACGGCAGTTATACGACCCGTTTCATCGACGAGACGCCGCAACTGTTCGAAACCGTCCGCCGCAAGGATAGGGCGACCAAGCTGTTGACCTATATCGCCGACGTCACGGTCAACGGCCATCCCGAGACCCGCGGCCGGCCGACGCCGCCCGCCGACGTGGCGTCACCGGTCGTACCGGTTTTTGCCTCTGGCCAGGCCAAAGAAACACTCAACGGTACAAAGCAGCGCCTCGACCGTGATGGGCCGCAAGCCTTCGCAAAATGGATGCGCGCCCAGACCGGCACGCTCATCACCGACACCACCATGCGCGACGCGCATCAGTCTCTCCTGGCAACACGCATCCGAAGCTATGACATCGCCGCAATAGCCGAGGCCTATGCGACGGCCCTGCCCGGCCTGCTGTCACTGGAATGCTGGGGCGGCGCGACCTTCGACGTGGCCATGCGATTTTTGACCGAGGACCCGTGGGAGCGGCTGACAAGTATCCGCGAAAAGGCCCCCAACATCGCCTTGCAGATGCTGCTGCGCGGCTCCAACGGCGTCGGCTACACCAATTATCCCGACAATGT
>CAMYNJ010000117.1 GCA_947259795.1 uncultured Alphaproteobacteria bacterium
ACGGAAGCCGCGGTGGAGACCATGACCCAGGCTATTCACGCCGCCGAGTCCGACTTCGCCGGCCGCATCTGGCAGCCGGACGAGGCAGTGGCGGAAGCCATGCGCATCGCCGCGGCGGCGCGCAGGCCCGTAATCCTGGCAGATACCCAGGACAATTCGGGCGCTGGCGGTCCCTCCGACACCACCGGCCTGCTGGAAGCCCTGATCCGGGGCGGGGCAAGCGGCGCGGTGCTGGGCCTGCTGAACGACCCGGAGGTCGCCCTTCAGGCGCATGAAGCAGGCGAGGGCGCGACGATTCGCGCGGAACTCGGCGGCAAATCCGGCATGCCGGGCCACCGTCCGCTCACCGGAGACTACAGGGTGCTGAAACTGGGGAACGGAGAATTCACCGGAACCGGCCCGATGTGGCACGGCGCGCGCATGGAACTCGGCCCGATGGCGCTGTTGGAAATCGAGGGCGTACGGGTGGCGGTCGGCTCGGTCATGATGCAGGCTGCCGACCAATCAATCTTCCGCCATCTGGGCGTGGAGCCGGCAGAAGAGAAAATAATAGCGCTCAAGAGTTCCGTACACTTCCGAGCTGATTTTCAACCGATTTGTGAAGAAATACTAGTGGTCGAAGCCCCCGGCCCCTGCGCCGCCGACCCATCGAAGCTACCCTTCACCAAAACACCCGCGTGGCTTCGGCTCAGGCCCATGGCCAGCCCTAATCCACCGATTCCCCTGCATCCGCCGCGCCGGTGACGGTTTCCGCAGCCTAATCCGAATAGCCGCCCAGAAGGCGGGTATTGAGCTGCCCGCCTTTGATGAGCATTTCGTCGAGCGCCTCCTCGACATCCTCGCGCGAGGCAAACCCGTTGTCCGCGCGTTCCAGGGCGAACTGGGCGGTGCGCCGCATCAGTTCCTTGATGAAGGCCGGGCTGGCCCGGTCTGTGCGGCGCACAATCTCCTCCAGCAGCGGTTCGGCGACCTTCAAGCCGGCGCCATAGAGTTGCGCCAGCCTGCGCCGGCCATCCTCGTCGGGCAGCGGGAACTCGATAGCCTGGTCGATGCGGCCGGGGCGCGCGGCGAGCGCCGGCTCCAGCAAGTTGGGGCGGTTCGTGGTCAGGATGAATAGCGTCTCCGAATCCGCGCGCAGACCGTCCATTTCGTTAAGCAGCTGATTGAGGATGACTTCGGTGCCGCAGGCCTGAATATTGCCCCGGTCCTGGGCGATCAGGTCGGCGTCTTCGATCACAACGATCGATGGCTGCAGGAGGCGGGCCAGCGCCATGTATTCCTTGAGGATCCCCATCTGTTCGGCGGTGATCAGCAAAGTTGTGTGACCCGGCAGCGCCGATGCGAGATGATGGATCGAATGGGTTTTCCCGGTGCCGGGCGGGCCATAGAACAGCAATCCTTTCTTCAGCGGCAGATCCATGCCCGCCAGTTTTCGACGTTGCTCGATAAAACCGAAGATATTGCGTTCCAGAAGCGCGCGTGTGACTTCCGGCAGGATGATGTCGTCGGCGCCCACCGGCCGCAGCCTATGAACAAGGATGCCCGTTGACTGGCCATTATATGAATGCCCGGCCTCCAGCGACAGCACCTTGCCGCGGTAGGATTTCGCCTTCGCGATCTCGGCCTCGAGGATCGAGAAATACTCCCGGCTCAATCGCTCGGCGGCCTCGCCGGCGGGACTCGCGATCTCGACCGTCATCCCCTCGATCTGGCCGTAGTTGTTTTCCTTGGTCAGCATGACGGTATGGGGAACTCCCTCCCGGTTCACGAGCCACAGGGTATCCTCCAGGCATCGCACCGGGTCGGGCTCGCCGATATCCACCTCCTCATAGCGCAGGGGGCCGACGCGCACCGCGCCGTGCCCGCGCTCGAACAGGTCGGAGAAGGAAATCATGCCATAATTATGCTGGCGGTGCAGTCCTACGGTCCTGGATGAGGCCGCATCCTCGTTGAACAAGGACTCCAGAGCGTGCTGCAAATCCGCGCGCAGGCGAATCGGAAACCGCCGGATCGCCGTTACGATAGTCTCGGGCGGCAAATGTCCGAAATGCTCGCCGAGCAGATGCCAGACATTGCCTTTCCGTGGTTCTCTGCCAAACATTCAGCGTTCCGCCGTATCCGCCATAGGTTGGGCATAAGGTGTAGCAGACAACGATTAAGAAGCGGTTTCGGGTAGCTGGAGGGAATATGCGCCGGCGCTAGCCGTCGGTCGACCAACCTTCATAGGCCGGCAAATGCTCGTCCAGATGCAGCCATTCGAGTTTGTCCGCCGTCCAGATATGGCGGTCGGCCGGGTGGCCGGCTGCGCAGTCGAGGCTGCCGATCGTGATGTCGATGGTTCTTGCGGCCTGTTCGTTCGAATAGGCGAGTTCGGTGCCGCAGGCGGCGCAGAATTCCCGGGTGACGCCGGGCGACGACGCATATTGCCTGGGCACGCCGGCGGTCCAGGCCAAGCGTTCGCGCTCCACCGTGAACCAGGTGACGAAGGCGGCGCCCGCCGAGCGGCGGCAGGAGTTGCAGTGGCAGTGGCCCACCGAATTTATCGGCCCGTCGACGCGATAGCGGACGGCGCCACAGAAGCAGCCGCCTTCATGCCTGTCGCTAGCGCAGGTCACGCCGCGGCCTCCGCGATCTCGCACCAGACCGGCGTGTGGTCGGATGCCTTCTCCTTGCCGCGCGGGCCGCGGTCGATCTCGCAGGCCTGCAGCCGGTCGGCGGCGCGGGGGCAGAGCAGGAAATGGTCGATGCGCAGGCCCTCGTCGCGGGCCCAGCGGCCGGCCTGGTAGTCCCAGAATGTATAGCCATGCTCGGCATGCAGCGCGCGCCAGGCCTCGGTCAGGCCGAGATGGACGAGGGCACGGAATCTGGAGCGGGTCTCCGGGCGGAACAGGGCATCAGCGATCCATGCCTTCGGGTCGTAGACGTCGAGGTCGGCGGGGATGACGTTGTAATCGCCGCCCAGCACGAAGGGTTGCTCGACGGGCAACAGATTGTCGCGCACATGGGCGGTCAAGCGGTCGATCCAGGCCAGCTTATAGGGATATTTCTCCGAATCGACCGGGTTGCCGTTGGGCAGGTAGATCGAGGCGACGCGCAAATCGCCGACGGTGGCCTCGATATAGCGCGCCTGCTCGTCCGCCTTGTTGCCGGGCAGGCCGCGCGTCACGTCCTCCATAGGGTGTTTCGAGAGGATCGCGACGCCGTTGTAGGTCTTCTGGCCGTGGGTCGCGATATTGTAGCCCAGATCCTCGATTTCCATGGCGGGGAAGGCTTCGTCGACGGTCTTGATCTCCTGCAGCAGGGCGACGTCGGGCGCCGCCTCCTTCAGCCATTCGAGCAGGCGCGGCAGGCGTGCCTTGACGGAGTTCACGTTGAATGTGGCGATCTTCATGCTGACGTTCCTGGAATCGAAAAGGCCCGCACGGCGGCGGGCCTCATTCCTAACACGAGTCGGCGCTGTTGGTCAGACGGAAAAGGAACTGCCGCAGCCGCAGGACGCCGTTGCCATGGGATTGCGGATCTGGAAGGACGCGCCGATCAGATCCTCGACGAAATCGATCTCGGCGCCGCCCATAAGGTCCAGCGAGGTCTGGTCGACCACGACCTTGACGCCACCGTGCTCGAACACCTGGTCCTCGGCCCGGATCTCGTCGTCGAAGGTGAAGCCGTACTGGAAGCCGGAGCAACCGCCGCCCGAAACGCTGACGCGCAGGAACAGCCCGTCGCCCTCTTCCTGTTCGATCAGGAAGGCGATGCGCTTGACGGCGCTGTCGGACACCGTGAAATTACGGTCGCCGTTCGGCGCGCTATCGGCAAAAAAATCAGTCATTCGGTTCAATCCAGGTTTTGTCGCCAGTCGATCTTTCCAATATGGGGTCGCGGCGCGCCCTGTCAATTGCACGATAGCTGCTCGGTTTCGATCCAGCCCAACGGCCGGCCACATTGGTCCTAGAAGCTGGCGAACATGATGGCCAATTTCAGCCAGTATGCGAAATTCAGGACACTCACGAAAACCGCCGACCACATCAGCCCGGCCGCGGCCTTGTCTCCATGGCGAAAGTGCTTGTAGACGCCATATCCGCACAATACCAGGCCGGCCCACATCAGAAAGTCCGTCTCGTAGTATGTGCCCAGCGCGCTGCAGACAAACGCCAGATTCGGTACCGGCGAGAACTGCCCCCGCGCCTTCATCAGGAGCTTCACGATGTGGAAGCCGACATAGGCCCACAGAAGGAAAACTACCGCTCCCGTGCCATGCAGCAGGGCCCAGGAATGGAAGCAGCACCAGTTCATACTGTCGAACAGATAGGCGGTGCCATTCAGCCCCGCAAAACCGATTGCGATGCTGGCGAGCAATATCGCAACTGAGGTGACCACTGTTCGTATTGTCATCGCGCAATTCCAGAATGTTGCGTTATGGCGCGCTAGCATCCTATGAAAAACAACTTAACAGAGAATGTCTGGATAGTGTCTTCGACTAAAAGAGGTTGGTGACCTGTTTGATTGTCAATTGGCCCATCGATGCTTGCATTTTGTCGGCTGCGGGATGATACATCGGCGTCATGAGCGACCGTTTGGCCCCCTATGCGACCCGTTGGCAGGACAGCCGGGGGCGACTGCACCCCGAACCTGAAAGCGAAGTTCGCACGCCCTTTCAGCGCGACCGCGACCGTATCGTTCATTCCACCGCCTTCCGGCGGCTCATGCACAAGACGCAGGTCTTCATCTCGCCCGAAGGCGATCATTTCCGCACGCGGCTGACCCACAGCATCGAAGTGGCGCAAATCGCGCGCACCATTGCCCGCGCCCTGCTGCTGGACGAGGACCTCGCCGAGGCGCTGGCCCTGGCCCACGATCTCGGCCATACCCCCTTCGGCCATGCCGGCGAGGAAGCGCTGGACGCGGTCATGGCGCCCTGGGGCGGCTTCAGCCACAACGACCAGACCCTGCGCATCCTGGTGCATCTGGAACAGCGCTACGCCGAATTCGACGGGCTGAACCTGACCTGGGAGAGCCTGGAAGGCGCGGTCAAGCATAACGGGCCGCTGACCGGGGCGGGGCAGGCGGGGGCGTTGCCCGCCACCATCGCTGAGTACAACACCCGGCACGATCTGGCGCTGGCGACATGGCCGGGACCGGAGGCCCAGGTCGCGGCCCTGGCCGACGATATCGCCTACGATCACCACGACCTCGACGACGGGCTGCGCGCGGGTTTCTTCTCGATCGACGCACTGGAGGCGGTGCCGCACGTGGCGGAAATGTTCCACGCGGTGACTGGGCGTTATCCCGATGCCGCGCCGGCGCGAATCATCCATGAGACGGTGCGGCGCCTGATCGACGCCATGGTGAAGGACCTGTTGGACGAGACGCGGCGAAGGCTGGCGGCGGCTGCGCCCGAATCCGTCGCGGATATCAGGGCGCTGGGCCACGCGACGGTTGCCTTTTCCGGCGCCATGGGCCAAAAGGACCGCGCTCTCAAGGACTTTCTGTTCGCCAATATGTACCGGCGCGAGCCGGTCTTGCGGGAAACCGAGGATGCGCGCCGCGTCGTCACCGAACTGTTCCGGCGGCTGATGGCGGCGCCGGAACGGTTGCCGGCGGAATGGCGCGAACAATCGGCGGGGGCGGAGGAGGCGGGTCTGGCGCGCCTGGTGGCGGACTATATCGCCGGGATGACCGACCGCTATGCAAAGCAGGAACATGAACGGCTGGAACAGCCGAACGACGACGGAATAAAATGAATATATTCAGTATCTACCGGGATTATATTGAAGCGACGGTTGAAGAGCTGGCGAAGGCAGGGAAACTGCCGGAGGGCCTCGATACCTCGCGCCTGACGGCCGAACCGCCGCGCGACCCCGCCCATGGCGATATCTCCACCAACGCCGCGATGCTGCTGGCCAAACCGGCGGGCATGAAGCCGCGCGACATCGCCGAGATGATGGCGGCGGCGCTGCGCGAGGTCGAGGGCGTGACGGCGGTGGAAGTAGCCGGCCCCGGTTTCATCAACATGCGGCTGGGCGATTCGGTCTGGCATGAATGCCTGAAGGTGGCGATCGGGGAGGGCGCGGCCTATGGCGCGTCCGAACATGGTGCCGGCGTCAAGGTGAATGTGGAATATGTCTCCGCCAACCCCACCGGGCCGCTGCATATCGGCCATGCCCGGGGCACCGTGTTCGGCGACGTGCTGGCGGCCCTGCTGGACAAGGCGGGGTACGACGTCACCAGGGAATTCTATATCAACGATGCCGGCGCGCAGGTCGATACCCTCGCCCGGTCGGCCCATCTGCGCTATTGCGAAGCGCTGGGGCGCGATATCGGCAAGATCCCGGAAGGGCTTTACCCCGGCGGCTATCTGAAACCGGTCGGCGAAAAACTTGCCGAACTGCATGGCGATAAATGGCTGGATGCGCCGGAATCCGCATGGCTGGCGGAAATCAGGGCATTCACCATCGATGCGATGATGGACCTGATCCGCGCGGACCTGGCGGCGCTGGGCGTGCACCAGGACGTCTTCACCTCCGAGCGCAAGCTGGTCGAAGACGGCATGGTCGAGGCCGGGTTGAAGACGCTGGAGGATATGGGGCATATCTATACCGGCGTGCTGGAGCCGCCGAAAGGCAGGAAGCCGGATGATTGGGAGCCGCGGCCGCAGACCCTGTTCCGGGCGACCGACTTCGGCGATGATGTCGACCGGCCCTTGAAAAAATCGGACGGCAGCTGGACCTATTTCGCCTCGGATATCGCGAATCACCTGGATAAGTTCCGGCGCGGATTCGCCGAAATGATCGATGTCTGGGGGGCCGATCACGCCGGATATGTAAAAAGAATGCAGGCCGCCGTGACGGCGATTTCGGCCGGCGAGGCGGCGCTGGATGTGAAAATCTGCCAGATCGTCCGGCTGATGGACAAGGGCGAGCCGGTGAAGATGTCGAAGCGCGCCGGAACCTTCGTGACATTGCGCGAACTGGTCGATGAGGTCGGGCTGGAAATCGTTAGATTTCATATGCTTACGCGCAAGAACGATGCCCAGATGGACTTCGACCTGACGTCCGTTACCGAGAAGACCAGGGACAACCCGATCTGGTATGTGCAATACGCCAGCGCGCGCTGTCATTCTTCCCGCAGGGAGGCCCTCAAATACTTCCCGAACCACGATATGTCGTTGCAGGCACTGGCCTCCACCCCCATATCATGCTTGACGGATGAGTCAGAGTTGGGTCTCATCAGGATGATCGCGGGCTGGCCGCGGCTGGTAGAGGCGGCGGCCGACGCCCATGAACCACACAGGATTGCCTATTACCTGTATGAGCTGGCCGCGCTGTTGCATGTTTTCTGGGACAAGGGCAGAAAAGATTCGTCCTTGCGGATCGTGCAGGAAGATAACGAAAAGTTAACGATGGCCCGGTTAGTGTTGGTCCAAGGAGTCCAGACAGTTGTCGACTCGGGACTGGGTATATTCGGCATTGAACCGGTCGAGGAGATGCGGTGATGGCAGCTGACGACGATCTTGACGCTCTCGAAGCGCAACTTGAACATTACAACGACGACGAGGATGATGACGATCTTCCGGCGGTAAAGCGCATCTGGAAGAAATACAAGGTACTCGTCGTGGTGGCCGCGGCTTTCCTGATATTCATTCCCGTCGTACTGGTGTCGGTGGGCGGTTCGGACAAGAATGAGCGCAAGTTCGTGGTCGTGCCCGAACTTGCCCCGGAACCCGGCAAGCAGATCAAGGTGACGCCGGATCAGCCCGGCGGCGCGCAAGTCCCCGGGCAGGACAAGGGCGTGTTCAACGTGGTGGCCGGCGGCGAGAACGAGGGCAAGATCGCGATTACCGCGCCCCCGGAGGCAGCCAAGGACCCATCTGCCGATGGCAAGGCGCCGGATGCCGAAACGCCCATCGCAATGGTCCCGGAAGGGGCCGAAAAAACACCCACGGGCGGTAAGAGTACCGAGGGTGCGCTGATGCCGCCGCCAATGGCGCCGGAAAAGGACGGCGACATGGCTGTCCTGCCGGTTCCCAAGGCGCCGGCCGCGCCTGCGGCGGGCGATGGCAAGTCGGCCGAAAATATCCTGCCGGCCGCGCCCGTCGCCCCGGCAACGCCGGCCGCGAAGGCGCCGCAGAACCAGACGGCCGCGGTTACGCCGCCGTCGCCCCCCGAGGCGCCGAAGGCCACCATGACTCCGGAGAACAACAACCAGATCGCGGTGGTTATTCCCAAAGCGGCGCCGCCGGCAACGACCGTTGCACCGACCGCGCCCCCGTCGGGCGACACCAACGCAACGCCCATGCGCACGATGGCGGGTGTCTATCGGGTGCAGGTTGCGTCCGCGCGGTCGGAATCGGCGGCGAAAAGCCTGTGGGACAAGCAGGTCAGCAAGCATCCGGACCTGCTGGGGAAACTGCCCCTGACCGTGCAGCAGGCGGTGATACAGGATCGCGGCACGTTCTACCGCGTCCAGGGCGGCGCGTTCGGCGACCGCGAGTCCGCCGATTCCATCTGCCGTAAACTGAAGTCGCGCGGACAGGACTGCATTGTCGTTCGTCCCTGATGCGACGCCCTGAGTTTCATCGTGGGTGAGGCCGCCACCGCGCCGCCGACGGCGGCAGTCTTCGGCTGTGCCGCGACTGTCCTCGATGCGTCGGAAAAAGCCTTCTTCCGCGATTGCGATCCGGCCGGCTTTATTCTGTTCGCCCGCAATATCGAAAATCCCGATCAGGTGCGCGCGCTGGTTTCGGACCTGCGCGCGGCGGCAGGCCGTGCCGATGCCCTGGTCCTGATCGACCAGGAAGGCGGGCGTGTGTCGCGGCTCAAGCCGCCCCACTGGCGCGCCGCCCCGGCCCAGGGATCGTTTGGCGATCCGGAGGATCCAGCCGCCGGGAAGGCGGCAAGGCTCAATGCACGGCTGCTGGCCGCGGAACTCCACGACCTGGGTATCAATGTCGACTGCCTGCCCTTACTCGACCTGCGCTTTCCCGGCGCGCATGACATTATTGGCGACCGGGCCTTCGGCGAAACCGTGGAAACCGTGTCGCTGCTGGGCCGGGCGGTATGCGAAGGACTGCTGGCGGGCGGAGTCCTGCCCGTCATCAAGCATATTCCCGGGCATGGCCGGGCGCGGGCCGACAGCCATCTGGAATTACCCCGGGTCGATGCCGGCCGGGACGCGCTGGAAGCGACGGACTTCGCGCCTTTCCGCGACCTTGCCGACATGCCGCTCGCCATGACGGCGCATATTGTCTATGAGGATATCGACCGAGAGCGCCCCGCGACGACTTCGCCGGTCGTGATGAGCGAAATCGTGCGTGGATTCATCGGCTATGAGGGGCTGGTGATGACCGACGATCTCTCGAT
Organism: uncultured Alphaproteobacteria bacterium; assembly: GCA_947259795.1. Taxonomy (GTDB): domain Bacteria; phylum Pseudomonadota; class Alphaproteobacteria; order UBA8366; family JADFVY01; genus JADFVY01. The sequence continues at coordinate 9,360 of CAMYNJ010000117.1, forward strand.
GAAGGCGCTGGGCGGCAGTTTCGCGACACGCACGACCGATTCCCTGGCCGCCGGATGCGACCTGGTTTTGCATTGCAATGGCGATATGGGCGAGATGAAAGAGGTCGCCGAGGCGGCGCGGCCACTGGACGCGGCGGGACTTCGGCGTTACCACAGGGCGTTGGATATGATCGGCGTGCCCGATCCCTTCGACTGGGAGGCTGCGCTCGCCGAATTTGCGGCGCTGAGCGCCGCCGGACACCCGCAAACGTGACGAGGTAAAGAACATCCAACATGGATAATACCTTTCTGTATACGATATCGGTTTGGGCCCTGCCGGTCCTGTTGGCGGTTACCCTTCACGAGGCCGCGCATGCCTGGGCGGCCTGGATGTGCGGCGATCCCACCGCAAAACAGCAGGATCGCCTGTCCTTCAATCCGATCAGGCATATCGATCCGGTCGGTACCATCCTGGTTCCGGGAATGCTGATCCTCATGGGGACCGGCATGCTGTTCGGCTGGGCCAAACCGGTTCCGGTAGACCCCCGATATCTGCGCGTGCCGCGCCGCGACATGATGCTGGTGGCGGCCGCCGGCCCGTCGGCGAATATGGTCATCGCCTTCGTTTCGGCGATTCTGCTTCATGCCGCATACTATTTGCCGGGCCAGGTCGCCGATTGGGCTTCCGCGACCCTGTGGAATTCCATATGGCTGAATCTTATTCTGGCGGTGTTCAACATGATTCCGCTGCCGCCGCTGGACGGCGGCAAGGTTGCCGTCGGCATGTTGCCGCATCAGCAGGCCATGAAGCTGGAATCGCTCGAGCGGTTCGGGTTTTTGATCGTGCTGGGGATATTCTTCCTGCTGCCTTCGTTCAGCGCGAAGCTAGGCGTTCCTCTGCCGATCGGCGAATGGCTGATTTGGACGCCGGCCAGTATTCTGGCCAATCTGCTATTCTATGTTACGGGACATCCATTGTTCTAGTGGAGTGAATCAGACGTATGGTATCCATGCCATGATCGCCGAAGACGATACAGACAGGACGAGCCCGGATCCGTTCGAGGCGGACAGCCCCGATTACGGCAGGGATGGCGCCGAGCGGCTGCTTATCGACATCGAGGGGTTCGAGGGGCCCATCGACGTACTGCTGGCGCTGGCGCGCGACCAGAAAGTCGATCTGACCCGCATCTCGATCCTGGCGCTAGCCGAACAATATCTCGACTTCATCGCCCGGGCGCGCCAGTTGCGGCTGGAGCTGGCCGCCGACTATCTGGTCATGGCGGCCTGGCTGGCCTATCTGAAATCCCGGCTGCTGCTACCCACGCCGGCCGGCGACGAGGAACCCAGCGGCGCCGAAATGGCGGCCATCCTGGCGTTCCAGTTGCAGCGGCTGGAAGCCATGAAGGAGGCGGGCGCCAGGCTGTTCGAACGCCCCTT
>CAMYNJ010000118.1:0-3192 GCA_947259795.1 uncultured Alphaproteobacteria bacterium
CCAGGAGCCGGCCGCTGTAGCGCCCGACCCGATACGCATCCGGGGTCGCCGTTCCGTCCGCGATTGCCGCGCCAAGGCCGCTGACCATTTCTATCAGCAGGCAACCGCTCTCGCCGGGATGCTCGGTAAACATGACGCCGGCAAATTCGGGGTCGACCATTTTCTGGATAAGAATACCACCGGGCTCTTCGCCGGCGCCGCCGTAGTCGGCAGCGGAAACCGTGCGAAAGGAATCGCGGACCGCCCTGATCGCGCCGGCCAGCCCATCGCGGCGGACATTAAGAATCGATTCGAAAACGCCCGCGTAGCTGTGGTTCTCGCCGTCCTCGTTCAACCCGGAACTGCGGACGGCAACCACCTCGGCATCCAGCCGCTGCCACAATGCGTCGATTGCGCGCCAGTCCCCAGGCGAGAGATCCGCCTCGCCGCTGCTTTCCGACAGGACATTGCTGGCGATGACCATCCCGTCGGGCACGGGCAAGCCGGCATTCAGCATCAGCCCCAACCGACCGGCCTTGGTCCCGGACGTGGCGATGGACCCTGCTTCCGAAAGAGCGAATATTCGGGTATTGCCATTGGGTTTCGGATTTCCGACCGCCGCACGGGCCCGACCCGCGATATGGTCCTGGCGCCGCTCCAGGAACGTCCTGACGATGCGTGTCTGGGCGACCATCAGTGCGATGCTCAGCACCAGATACAGATTGACCGCGGAACCGAGCGGCAGTGTAAGCGCGATCAGTAGACCGCCCGCGGCCAGCCGAAGCGTCGTGAACAGCGGGGTATGGCGGGCCGCCGAACCGTACAGATGCAGGACAACGATGCCGCCGACAAGAATCGGCAAGATATAGAACGGATCCGGCTTGGCCAACGATGGCAACCAGAGGAACGCCGTGCCATTCGTTTTCGCCACCGCGTCAACGGCGAAGAAAAAGGCCAGAAACAACGGGATCTGGATGCAGATTCCAATCATATTCAGACCGGGCGTCAGGCCGTTCTTCCGGTAGAGACCCATCAGCGCACGCGAAAGCCGAGTCTTATCCTCGGCGAGGCTGCTTTTAAGCCACGCAATCTCGTCGGTCAGCCTCTTTTGCATGATCTGGTCGCGTTCGGCCTTGATGGTAAAGGGGGCGATGAGCGTTCGCAGCAGAAGCACGACGACCAGGATCGCAACGGGCAGAGAGCCGCTCGCTCCCTCGATCCAGCGCAACAGCTTCTCGAGCGGCTCGCTTGCGATACTCAACAGGCTCCTGTTCCGATCCTCCGTCCATTGCGCAACGTAGTCCTTCGCCACTTTCGGCTGGAAGAACTCGTGCGGCACCGTGTATCGCCCGCGGTAATCAAGACCCAGCCGCGTCAGCCGGAGCCCAAGGATCTTCGAGTAGAAACAACTGCGCTTGTCATAGCAGGCGGCGACAATGGGGCGGTCGGGAAGACTGTCGAAGGCGGCCTGCATCTCTTGCGTCGGCATTTTACGAAGCGGAATGTTGACGGCGCCGGGTAGATGCCCCAGCTTGAAATCGCCTGGATAGCGCACGTCGACGAAGACTGCCCCTTCATCGCGCACCAGTGCGGTTACGTCCGGCGTATCGATCAATACATCCTCATTGGAATAGGCAGGCAGGGCCCTGAGGTCGCCCGTCGCTTCGGCCTGGCTGCCGGCCACCTGACGGCCCTCGGCGAGCCACTTCTCGTACCCGCCGACGACGAAGTTGCAGGGGATTCCCTGTGCCGCGAGCCGGTCGCAGGTCTCGGAACTCCGGTTTCCCGAATAACACAGCAGGATATTGGTCTTGCCGGCCAGATCGAGCTTGTCCTGCACCAGCGGGAAATCCGGGTAGCGGATATGATCGAAGGGAAGCAGCTGTCCGCTCTCGCGCTCCTCCGGTTCACGCAAATCTACGAAGTTGATCCCGCCCGAGCCGGTTTCCGCAGCGCTGTCGAGAAGCCGCGCAAGTTCATCGGTCGAAATTCCCTGCGGGTGGCTCATCTGCCCGCTATATGACAGGGTTTTCAGCGATACATCGCCGACGGATTGGCCCGCCTCGACCGACGGGCGCACGAGATTTGCTTCCAGCCGCCGGTTTCGTTCGTCCTTGGCGGCAGCCCACTGAAAGATGTTGGCGGCAAGGGATCCCACAAAGAGCAAAAGCAGGCCGCCGAAAATCCAAACCGGCATTCCGGCCCGGCCGTTTCGGCCCTTGAGACCGCGGCGGGCGCCGCGATTGCCGACCAGCGCGCCGCCAACTACCATGGTGGCCAGGCCAAGCATCTGGGCTGCGCTGGCAAAAAAATTGACCGCGAGGTCAGGCGACGGAATTGCGAAGGCCGGCCCCGCATCGAGGAGCAAAAAAACTGCCGCAGCCACCCCGGCGACGAACCCGCCGCGATACGGCATCACCGCGCGTCCCAATACTGCCAGCGGCAATTCCCATCCTGTCGACCGACTGCGCTTTTTCATTTCCTTGTCTCACCTGCCTGTTTGCTGTCTGTTAACTTGGAGTTTCAGATCGCCGCCCTCAAAACCCGGCTGCCTGCAATTCGGTCCGGTTCAAGCGCCCATAAATACAACCCATAAATACAATATGTGCGCGTATAACGTTGCCATATAGCCATCAGTGATTGTATACGTGGTCATACTTCGCCCTTAACGAGATTCGTTTCCGCATTCCGCACGCGTCGTATTCAGTCTACGCAGTTGGTCTGAAGTAAGGAGATCCAGCCGGATTCGAAAGGAAAATAGCGCACCGGCACCTACCGGCACTATCATTCGGGGTAGTTTTTATCCGGATATTGTCTATGGGCCAAAGGTCGCGTGATTTTTTTTCTTCCGAATATGTGTCGCTATCAATCGTCAGAAAAAAATCTAGTCTTTCCAAACTCACTTCTCTTCTCCTCTACACCCATTGAACTGGCGCTTTGCTTTATTCTCGTACCGCGATGATTGCAGGGATATCGAGTCTTTGCAATTCATTTATTGCACATTTTCGTGAAATGCGACCATTATTCGTTCGCGAGACGCCGACCTGACGAGCCGAATATCCTTGGGAGTGCCATGAAATAAAAGAAGCGCTGCAAAAATGCAGCGCTTCCGTTGATGGCGGTAGCCGGGATAGAGAAGTTCAGGTCAGACAATCAGGATGGCAACGAGCATCACCAGGCAAACTGGCCCCACGATCAGTTTCAGGGCCGAGG
>CAMYNJ010000118.1:3200-13974 GCA_947259795.1 uncultured Alphaproteobacteria bacterium
ATATGGCTGGTATGGTCAATTTTCTCTCCGATCATAACAAATATCTGGTTTTGAAATGGTTTGGTCCCTCGGCGCCCCTCGCAAGGCAGGAGCGCGCTGCAGGTCAGGGGCCGGCGTGGAAAAAATGCACGCATTGCGGTCATGCCACTCGTACGCCATCCAGGAAGCTGCGCACCTCGTCGCGAAGGCTTTCCGAAAGCTGCGACAGCTGGCTTGACGCGCCGAGAACCTGCGCCGCGGCACCACCCGTTTCATTGGCGGCTTGATTGACGCCACTGATATTGGTGCGGACGTCTTCCGTCCCTTTCGCCACCTCCTGAACGTTGCGGGCGATTTCCTGGGTCGACGTATTCTGCTGTTCGGCCGCCGAGGCGATCGCCGAGGAAGTGGCGCTGATCTTGTTCACTGTCGCCCGGATCGTATTGATCGCGTCCACGGTCCTGTGCGTCGCGTCCTGTATTCCGCCGATCCGGGTTGCAATCTGATCGGTCGCCTGGGAGGTCTGGTTGGCCAGGGTCTTCACCTCGGAGGCCACAACCGCGAAGCCCTTGCCGGCCTCGCCGGCGCGCGCCGCCTCGATCGTGGCGTTGAGCGCCAGAAGGTTGGTCTGGTTCGCGATATTCCCGATGAGTGCCACGATCTCGCCGACTTTCTCGGCCTCTTCGGAAAGCCCCTTGACGATTTCGGTCACAGCGACGGTTTCCTTGACCGCATCGTCTGCGATTCCGGAAGATTGAGCCACTTGCTGGCTGACCTCGTTGACGGAGGCGGACAGTTCCTCGGCCGCGGAAGCGACCGCCTGCACCATGGCCGCTACCTCCTGGGACATGGTCTCCATGTGATTGGTCTGCTGCGCCGCCTGTTCCGCGGTCGTCGCCATCGACTGGGCGGTTCCCTGCATTTCGAACGATGCGGTCGCAACCGCATCGAGCGAGTTCGTAACGGTGTCGTCGAATTCCCTGGCAAGGGATTCGATGCGTTGTGTACGGACCTCCCGCTCCTTCTGCTGGGCCGTCTTCTCCGCCGCCAGACGATCCGCTCTTACGGCGTTCTCCTTGAATACCTGAACGGCCTGGGCCATGTGCCCGATTTCGTCCTTGCGGTCGAGCGCCGGAATATCAACTTTGCTGTTGCCGGCAGCCAGCTCTTCCATGGCCACCACCATGCCCTTGAGGGGTGTCGTCATCATACGCAGGGCCCCCACCACGCCGCGCAGGACGAAGAACAGGATCAGGCCGAGCACCAGCAGGCTGACGGCGGCAAGCTGCACCAGCGAACCGCGGAGCCGCTCCTCGGACAGGACCAGCGTGAGCTCACCGAGTTGCGTTCCCTGTTCCGCCAACAGTTCGTCTTCGCTATTTTCGCTGTGAACAATCATTTGCCGCACAACCACCATAGCCTTCCCGGAATCGGCCGGATCGCCATGTGTGGCGACTACGTTGCCATTAGCATCGGTGATTTCGGCAAATCGAAAATCAGGGTCGCGCTCCAGGGTGCGAAGCATCGCCGCCGCCTGGCCGATTTCGAAATTCCACAACGGTTGGGCCAGGCCATCCGCCTGGAGGTCGGCGATAAACTGCGCGCGCGACTCAAGCTCACCCTTCCAGTCGACATTGACGAAATAAAGGGCAACGGCGACCGCACTGACGAACACCACTGTGACAAGCGCCGCAATTGTAACCAGCACTTTCGTCTGCAGGGTGGTTCGTTGCCGGATACCCGGCCCGGCAGTCCCGTTTGAAGTAGCATGAGCCTTACGCATTATCGCCGATCCTCCTGGCAGCATGATTTTCTTGTTGTTTTTCGGTTCAGTTCATCGAAGTATCTGTTTCAAAGAACTTCTTGTTTTCCCTCATCGACTGGCGGATGACCGCGTAGTCGTCGTCGCTACCCTCGAAGAAACCATCCTTCTTGAGCGCCTTCAGCGCAGCCGGATCCTTCATGTCGAGGAAAGCCTGGCGGAGGGCGGCTTCCAGATCGGACGGGAAGCCGCTGCGCGCCACCCACGGCTTGGTCACGTTGGGAAAAGACGCGAGCACCCTGATCGGGACACCCTTCTTGACGAGCTTCTTGAAGGTACTTTCCTTCAGCGCGCCGGCATCGAACTGGCCGCGGCCAACCGCGATGCCGACCTTGTCATGCTTGTTGAGATATTCGTAACTGGACAGATCGCCGGCCCGCACCCCATGCTCCATCAGATAGAGCTGAGAGAGGTAACGCCCGATCGTCGACTGGTCGTCACCGAAGGCGAACGACTTGCCCTTCAGTTCGGAAACGTCCTGTATCGGGCTGTCTTTTCCAACGGCGATGATTCCGTTGAAGGTCTTGCTGCCTTTGGAATTTTCCATAGCGAGGATCGTCAGGCCCGGATTTGCGTCCTTGCCCAGCACGTAGGATGCGGGGCCGAGGCGAGCGAAATCAACGCGCCCTTCCACCAGGTCTTCAAGCCCCTTCTCATAAGTGCCGGCGACCTGGATGGTGATCGTCACCGGCTCCCCCATCCGCTGGCTCATGTCGGCCTCCAGCGCGCCCAGGATCGGCCTGAGGCTGCTTTCCACCGCGCTGCGGCTATCGGTAGCATACACACCGAACTTGATCGTGATCTCGGCCGACGCCTGATTGGAAACAACTAATGCGGCCAACATCGCGAACGCCGCCAATCCGCTTTTCAGAAAGTCTCTTGTCATTGCCATTCACTCCATTAAAGGCCTCAGCGCCCTGCCCTTCGCATCGCAGTGGCCCGCGGAACCCGCCGGCTACAGACGAAAAAAAACCCGCCGAGCGTTATCGGGAAACACCGATCTGCCCCTGGCTGTTCCGGGCGCAATCCTGAAGTGTATTCCCCAAGACCTTTAACAAATCCCTAAGGCGTGCACCTTTTTGTATAATTAAAACCTAGAATGCACCTCTTTTGCCCCAATGACGGCGCCACCCTCCGCTCACCGAAAACCTGATATTCTCGCCGGAGTCGGCAAAATCGTACTACGTCAAAAGAGGAGGGCTAGCCAACCGGCCAGTTATCGATGAGGCGGGTATCGCCGAGCAGGGCCGCGGCGAAAACACGTGCGGGGCGGCCGGGTCCGGGTTGCGCCTCGACAAGGGCCAGCCCGTCTTCCTCGCGCACTTCGAGATAATCGATCCGGTCGAAACCGGCTCCATCCAGCATCCGCCGGCCTTGCTCGGCAGCTTCAGCCGCGGCCATACCTTCGTCGATCCGCGCAGCCACATGCCTCAGCGCGGCGATCATGGCCGGCGCGCGGGCGCGCTGGGCGGGCGTCAGATAGGCGTTGCGCGACGACAGGGCGACGTCGTCGGCCTCGCGAACGGTCGCGACGCCGCGGATCGCGACCGGGATATCGAGGTCGCGGGCCAGCCGGCGGATTACCTGGAGCTGCTGGAAATCCTTCTCGCCGAAGAAGGCGGCGTCGGGCAGGCATTGCAGCAGCAGCTTGGTCACCACCGTCGCCACGCCCTGGAAATGAACCGGGCGGTCGCGTCCGCACAAGCATTCCGTCAGACCCGACACCGCAACGGTCGTCGCGAAGCCCTCCGGATACATTTCGGCAACGTCCGGCATGAAGGCCACATCCACTCCGGCTTCGCCCAGCATGACCAAGTCGCGCGCCTCCCGGCGGGGGTAGGACTCGAAATCCTCCCGCGGGCCGAACTGCGCCGGATTGACGAAGATGCTGGCCACCACATGGTCGCAGTGACCTTGTGCGGTGCGGACCAGCGCCATATGCCCGTCATGCAGCGCGCCCATGGTCGGCACCAGGCCGACCGTCCGGCCATCCGCGCGCCAGGCCCGCACCCGTTCGCGCAGGCCCGGGACCGTGCGGTCGACCGCAGGGCGGGCTGTCATTGCGCCGGCCCTTTTGGTTTCGTCTTCGGCACGCCGAAACAATGTTCGGGTCCGGGGAACGACCGCGACCGCACGTCCCTGGCATAGGCCTCGGCGGCAGCGGCGAGCGTGGGCCCGATCTCGGCATAACGCTTCACGAAGCGCGGCGTGAAATCGGAAAACAGGCCAACCATGTCGTCGGTCACCAGGATCTGGCCGTCGCAGGCTGGGGAGGCGCCTATGCCGATCGTCGGTATCGCGATCGCCTCGGTGATTTGGCGTGCCAGCGGCTCCACGGTGCCCTCGACGACGACGGCGAACGCCCCGGCAGCGGCCACCGCATGGGCGTCGGCGAGAATGGCGCGGGCCTCGGCCTTGTCCCGGCCGCGGGCCGAGAACCCGCCCGACACATTCACCGATTGCGGCATCAGGCCGATATGGCCGAGCACCGGAATGCCGCGCCTGACGAGGAATTCGATCGTGCCGGCCAGTTCGATCCCACCTTCCATCTTGACCGCGGCGCAGCCGGTCTCGCGCATGATGCGGGCGGCATTGCGGAAGGCCTGCTCGGGCCCCTCCTCGTAGGATCCGAAAGGCATATCGACGACCACGCAGGCATGGCCGCAGCGATGCGCCACCGCGCGGCCATGGGCGACCATCATGTCCATGGTCACGCCCAGCGTGCTGTCCATGCCGTAAAGCACCATGCCCACCGAATCGCCGACCAGCAGCAGGTCGGCGATGGGGTCCAGCAAGGAGGCGACGGGCGCGCTGTAGGCGGTGAGGCAGACCAGCGGCTCGCCGCCCTTGCGGGCGCGGATCGCGGGGACGGTTATCCTGTCGGTTCCGGCGTGAACGCTCATCTCGCACCATCTGTCCTGGGGAAGAGCGCAATTTATAGTGCGATGCAGCAAGCTAATCAATATTCCTGCTGCGGCGCAGCAGAAACCCAAGTCTTCATCCCATCCGCCAGACCCGCAGCCGTGGGTCCAGCAGGTCGCGCAGCCCGTCACCCAGCAGGTTGAGGCCCAGCACCGCCAGCGCGATAGCGAGGCCGGGAAAAATCGCTTGGCCCGGGGCGATGAACATGAAGGTCTGGGCCTCGTTCAGCATGCGGCCCCAACTGGGGTTCGGCGGTTGCACGCCCAGGCCGAGATAGCTGAGGCCCGCCTCGGCCAGGATGGCCACGGCGAACTGCACGGTGCCCTGCACGATCAGCAGGCCGGCGATGTTGGGTAGCACATGTCCGGCGGCGATGCGCCAGGGGCCCTTGCCGATCGCCAGCGCCGCCTTGACGAAGGGCCGGCCCATCACCTGCATCGCCGCGCCGCGCGTCAGCCGCGCGAAGACCGCGATGTTGAAGATGCCGACCGCGATGATGGCGTTGATCCCGCCGGGCCCGGCCAGGGCGGCGATCAGCACCGCCGTCAGCACGGCGGGAAAGGCGAAGGTCAGGTCCGTGGCGCGCATCACCAGGCCCTCCGCGAGGCCGCGCCGCATGGCCGCGACCAGCCCCAGCGGCAGGCCCAGCACCAGCCCGATCCCGACAGCCGCCAGCCCGACCGCGAGTGCGTTCTGCGCCCCCAGCATGATCATCGACAGCGTATCGCGCCCGAAATGGTCGGTGCCGAACCAGTGCGCGGCGTTGGGCCCTTCAAGCTTCTGCGCGATGTTCATTTCCAGCGCCGGCCAGGGCGTCCAGACGAGCGAGACCAGTGCAGCCAGCAGGACCAGCCCGACCAGCAGGGCACCGAGCAGGAAACCCTTGTGCCCGGCGGCCTGGCGCAACCCCGCGATCATAGCTCCACCTTCGGGCGCGGGTCGATCGCCGCATAGAGCATATCGACCAGGAAATTCACGACCACCACCATGCCGGCGAGGATCAGCACCGCATCCTTGACCACGATCACGTCGCGCTGGAAGATCGCCTGCAGCACGAGGCGCCCCAGCCCCGGCAGGGTAAAGACGTTCTCGACGATCACCGCCCCGGCCAGCAGAAAGGCGAACTGCAGCCCCATGATCGTGGTCACCGGGATCAGCGCGTTGCGCAGCACATGGCGCCACATCACCGGCCGCCAGCCCAGCCCCTTGGACCGCGCCGTGCGCACGTAGTCCTCGCCCATGGTCTCCAGCACCGCCGAGCGCGTGACGCGCGCCAGGATCGCGGCTTCGGTCAGCGCCAGGGCCAGCGCCGGCAGGATCAGCGCCCGTAGGGCCGCGACCGGCCCGGCGTCCCAGCCCGGAAATCCGCCGGCCGGCAGCCAGCGCAGCCACACCGCAAAGACCAGGATCAGCAGGATCGCGAACCAGAAATTGGGGATCGCCAGCCCGGCCTGGGCGAAGGCCATCACGCCGTAATCGCCCAGCTTCCCGCGCCGCGTGGCCGCGAACATGCCCAGCGGCACGGCGATCAGGGTGGAGAGCGCAAAGGCCATCAGCGCCAGCGGCGCCGTCACCGCCAGCCGCTCGGCCATCAACCCGGCCACCGGCACGTCATAGGTATGGCTGACCCCCAGATCGCCCGTCGCCAGCCCGCCGATCCAGGCGAAGTAGCGGACATGGGCCGGCCGGTCGAGCCCAAGCTGGGTGCGCAGCGCCGCCAGCGTATCCTCGCGCGCCTCGGTGCCCAGCATGATTTCGGCCACATCGCCGGGCAGAACTTCCAGCACCAGAAACACCACCAGCGACACGGCGAACAAGGTGAGGATGAGGCCGAGGATGCGGCGGGCGAGGAAGGTCAGCATAGCCCGACAACGGAGACGCGTGCGCCCCCGTCAATCCCGTGGAACCCGCAATTCCGCTTCATGCCTCATCCCCCCGGCGCATCGTTCGACGCATGGGGGTTCATGCTACGAGGAGTCGTCCGGGCGATCAATCGGGCGCGCGCGGCGGGCCCGACCCCGGCCGGACAGGCGTTTCAGTCACGGCGGCTCGGCAATCTCATCCGTCCAGACGCGAAAGGATTGCAGGGTGTTGGGGCCGAACGTCGTTGTGATGGCGACATCCGCCGCGTCCCGTCCCTGCGCTATCAGGATCCTGCCGATGCGCGGAACATTGTTGCGTGGATCGAACATATGCCAATGACCACCGAGATAAGCCTCGAACCAGGCCGCGAAATCGCCCTCCGGAAGCGGCGGCGGCGTGCCCGCGTCGCTGAGATAGCCGGTGCAGTAGCGCGCCGGGATGTTCAGTGCCCGGCAGAACGCCACCGCCAGATGCGCGTAGTCGCGGCACACACCGCGACCCTCCTCATAGGCTTCCGTGGCCGTCCTGGTCACCCGCGCATGCTCGTAGCCGAACGTGATGTGCTGATGCACGAAATCGCAAATCGCCTGGACGCGCCCCCAGCCCGGCTTGGCCGAACCGAACAGGGTCCAGGCCAGGTCCAGCAACCGGTCGCTGTCGCAGAAGCGGCTCGCCAGCAGGAAGACGAGGGCCTCTTCGGGAAGCTCTTCAACGGGAACCTGCCACGCATCCGGCGCCACCGGGTCGGGCAGGCCGCTATCCCTGACGATGAAATCGGAAGAGATGACCATGCGGCCGGCCGGGGCGACAATCCGGCTGCACCAGTTGCCGAAGACGTCGCGGTAGCCGGAGACGGGAACGGAGGGGCTGAGCAGGAGATTGTCCGGCATCGCGAGGTCGGAGACGCGTGAGAAATGGATATTCAGCATCAGGATGGCCGGCGTCGGCTGCGGGAACTCGTACTGCAATTCATAGCCGACCCGGAATTTCATCTCGTCCCCCGCTGTTACAGGACCATAGCTGGATTCGCCCCGACAGGATTGCCGTCGCGCCCCGCCCGGCGGCGACCAATGGCGTTAACGATACCTGCTTCGGCGTTTAATGGCTAATTCATTCGGGTAAGGGCGGCGCGGGGGCGGAGCAGCGCTTTCCAGGCGACCTGCGGGGCGAAATCGGGTTATGATCGACCCGGGAGGAAGAAGCGATGCGGTATCTTGTTGTTCTGCCCGTCCTTGTCATCAGCGCCTGCGCCGGAAATCTGCACCCGGACTACGCCTGCTGGAACGCCTTCGACAAGGGCGATTTCACCGCCGCGGCCGCGGCCTGCCCGGACGGGGCAAAACAGGGGTTCATGGCCTCGCAAAACAATCTCGGCGTGATGTATTCCCTCGGTCAGGGGGTCCCGCGGGACCATGCGGAAGCGCTCAAATGGTTCGGCAAGGCGGCGACGAAGGGGAGCCTGCCGGCACAGAACAATCTCGGCCTGATGTATCGCGAGGGGCAAGGGGTCGCGCGGAACGACGCCGAAGCGGCCAAGTGGTTCGGCAAGGCGGCGGACAAGAACTACATGTGGGCGCAGAACAATCTGGGGCTGATGTACAGCCTCGGCCGGGGCGTACCGAAGGACGATGCCCAGGCGCTGAGCTGGTATCGCAAGGCCGCGGAACAGGGCCATGCGGGGGCGCAGTTCAGCCTCGCGCAGATGTACCGCGACGGGCAAGGCGGCGCGCGGGACGATGCGGCGGCGATCCAATGGTTCCGCCGCGCGGCGGAGCAGGATCATGCCGGTGCACAGCGCGATCTCGGGCTGATGTACAGCCTCGGCCGGGGCGTCGAGAAGGACGAGGCCCAGGCCGTCAGCTGGTATCGCAGGGCGGCCGACCAGGGCCATCCGGCGGCGCAATTCAGCCTCGCGATCAGGTACGATGCCGGCCTCGGCGTCGAGCGGGACGACGCCGAAGCGGTCCGCTGGCTGCGCAAGGCGGCGGAACAGGGCAACGTGACCGCGCAGCGCAATCTCGGGCTGATGTATCGCGACGGCCGGGGCGTCGCGCGCGACCAAGTGAAGGCCCATATGCTGTTCGATATCGCGGCGGCGCAGGGCGACCGCAAGGCGGCGAAGAACCGCGATACCCTGGCCCGGCGGATCGCCCCGGCCGACATTTCACGGGCCCGGCAGCTGGCCCGCGACTGCGCCGCGCAAGCCTACCGGGGATGTTTCTGAAGGCGGCCCGCGGCCGGGGCGGCGCGAAAAAGGATCATAAAAAGGTAGGTTCCCCGGCGCCGCGACACGCGCGAATCGCCGCCCCCGGGCGCTTGCGGCGGCTTTTATACAGATCCGATGCAGATCCGGCCCGCAAAACAGGTATGCGCGATGCAGGCAAAGGGTATGGGAGATGCATGAAACAGGGTTCAAAGAGGGTGCAAAGAGGCATGCGCGGTTGCAGGGCCGGGAATGCCGGATGCCGGTAAAGTCAGGAAAAACCCGGTGAGGTTAATCACCCGTTAAACCGCCGTCGTTTAAGCTGGCGGGCGTATCGTTATGGGTGGACAGGGAAGCCGAACCCGTTGGAAACCGCATTGGCAGACCATGGCCTGAAGCTGGGCGAACCGATCCGCCTCACCCGGCGGTTCGCCGTCATCTGCGCCGCCGTCGTGCTCGCCGCCGGGGCCACGCTGGCCTATCTCGACCGTGCGACCGCGATCGACCAGCTCACGCGCATGGCCGAACGGAACAATGTCGACCTGACCATCGCCTTCGGCAACAGTATCTGGCCCGAATTCACCACCTTCGTCAACGACGCCCACCGATTGACGCCGGATCAGATCCGCAATCATGCAAGTACGGGGGAGCTGCACCGGGCCGTGGTCCAGCTGATGCGGGGGACGCCGGTCCTGAAGGTCAAGCTCTACGACACCCGCGGCCTGACGGTGTTTTCCACCGAATCCGGCCAGATCGGCAGCGATTACGGGCGCAATCCCCGGTTCCTCAAGGCGATCGATGGCGGTTTTGCCACCAAACTTGAATTCCGCGAGACCTTCAATTCGATCTCGGCGCCCCTGCAGGATCGTTATGTGCTGTCGAGCTACGTCCCCGTGCGGCCGCAGAACGGCGCCGGCCCGGTCGAGGGAGTCGTGGAAATTTACAGCGACGTAACGGAATTCCATGCCCATATCATGCGCCAGGGCATGATCCACGCCGCCATCAACGCCGCCATGCTCGCCGCCGTCTTCCTGCTGCTGCTGATTTCGGTCTGGTATGCGGAAAAGCTGATCCGGCGGCACCATGCCCGGAACATCGCGCTGGTCCGGAACGTCGCCAGGGCCGAGGCCGCGAGCCGGGCAAAATCCGAATTCCTGGCCAATATGAGCCACGAGTTGCGCACGCCGCTGAACGCCGTCATCGGCATGTCGCAGGTCATCGAGAGCGAGTTCTTCGGGCCGATCGCCGTCGGCAAATACAAGGAGTTCGCCACCGACATCCATGACGCCGGGGCCCACCTTCTGGCCATTATCGACGATGTGCTCGACTTCGCGAGGGTGGAAGCCGGAAAGGTCGAAATTCATGTCGCGCCGGTCGACGCGGCGTCGGTGGTCGAATCCGCCTGCAAGCTGATGACCGAGATCGCCAGGTCGGGAGAGATCGACATGACCGTGGAACTTGCCCCGGGCCTGCCGCCGATTCAAACCGACCCGACCAAATTCCGGCAGATCGTCATCAACGTCCTGTCGAATGCGTTGAAATTCACGCCGGCGGGCGGCCGCGTCAGGGTGAGCCTGGCGCAGGCGGCGACGGCCGGTTCCATCACCGTCACCGTCACGGATAGCGGGATCGGCATCCGCGAGGAGGACATGCCCCTGGCGATGGCCCCGTTCGGACAGGTCGACGCCTCGATGACGCGCAGTTTCGACGGCACGGGCATCGGCCTGCCGCTGTCGAAGCGGCTCGCCGAACTGCTCGGCGGCACGCTCGATATAAGCAGCGAGTTGGGGGTCGGTACGACGGTCGAGATTACCCTGCCGGCAAGCCTGGCGGACGCCCGGGCGGAGAGACCCGCGGACGAAGAGTCGGTCGTCGCGGTGGCTTGATGGGGCGCTGCACCCCCTCACCCAAACCCTCTCCCGCCAGGGGAGAGAGCCTATGCGGCACCCTCACCCCAACCCTCTCCCATTGTATAGACCGGGGAC
>CAMYNJ010000119.1 GCA_947259795.1 uncultured Alphaproteobacteria bacterium
TATCACGGCTTCAAAACAGGCCGATGCGGCAAAGCAGGAAACCGAAAGCCGGTTCCGCGCCATCTTTGACAGCTCGCCGGCGGCGATCACCATCAAGGACCGGCAGGGGCGTTTCGTCAACGTCAATGAAACATATCTAAAATGGATGGCCATAGAGGCATCTGAAGTCATCGGCCGGACCGTCCATGATTTCTTTCAGGCCGAGGAGGCGGAGGCGATCGAATCCAATGACCGCTGGATCATGGACAAGGGGACGCGAAGCGTCACGGAAGCGACCCGGACGTTCAGCGACGGCGTCAGACGGACGGTTCTGACACATAAAAGCCCGGTTCGATCGGCGGATGGAAGCGCGGTCGCGGTGGCGACGATCCTGACCGACATCACCGAGCGCAAACATGCCGAGGGCGCCCTTCGCCAGGCCCAGCGGATGGAAGCGGTGGGGCAGCTGACCGGCGGCGTCGCCCACGACTTCAATAACCTGTTGCACGTCATGTCCGGCAATGCGGAATTCCTCGAAGACCAGATCGGCGGCAACCCTGATGCCGGGCGCCACCTTGAGGCGATCAAGCGGTCCATCGACCGGGCGTCGTCGCTGACGCAACGGCTGTTGTCCTATTCGCGCAAGCAAACCCTGTCGCCGGTGGTCGCCGACGTGTCCGGCCTGATCGGCGGCATGCATGACATGCTCGGGCGATCCTTGGGCGAGACCGTCGCGCTGAAGGTCGAAACGCCCGCGGACCTGTGGCCGGCGCTGATCTACACCCACCAGTTCGAGAACGCGGTGCTCAACCTGGCGGTCAACGGCCGCGACGCCATGCCGGACGGCGGCATGCTGACGATCGAGGCGGCCAACGTCACCCTGGACGAAACCTATGCCGAGCAGCAGGAAGACGTCACCCCCGGTGACTACGTCGAGGTCGCGGTGAGCGACACCGGCGCCGGGATTTCACCTGAAAACCTTGAGAAAGTGTTCGAGCCGTTCTTCACCACCAAGGATGTCGGCGAAGGCAGCGGCCTGGGCCTGAGCATGGTCTACGGGTTCGCCAAGCAATCGGGCGGGCACGTCGCGATCTACAGCGAGGCCGGCCAGGGCACGACGGTCAGGCTCTATCTGCCGCGGTCCAAAGACGCCGCCGCCCAAGCAAGCTCCCGGGACTGCGCCCCGGAATTTCCCATGAGCTCGGAACGGATCCTGGTGGTCGAGGATAATGAGAGTGTCCGGAACATCGCGGTGGCAATTTTACATAAACAAGGATACGAGATTGTCGAGGCGGTGGGCGGCAAGGAAGCGGTCATGCACCTGAAGAACGGCCCGCCGTTCGACCTGTTGTTCACCGATGTGATCCTGCCGGGCGGGATGAACGGTGTGATGGTCGCCGAACAGGCCAAACAGATACAACCGGATATTAAGGTTCTCTACACCACGGGATACGGCGAGAAAGCTTTTGCCAGCCAAGGAATAGTGGGCGCGAAACTGATGACGGTCAACAAGCCCTACCGCCGGGCCGAGTTGCTGGAGAAGGTACGCGCCGTGCTGGACGAAACGGATTCTTGATCCCATGCCGAAGTTTGAACAGCCCGGCCCGGCTTCTATCAATCATGGTCTGGACGGCAGCGGGGCGTGGAAGATCGCGCCGGCGGTCAGGTACAGGCCGGCCGCCAGGACAATGACGGCGGTGAAGCCCCAGTGGATCGCGAGGATGGTGGCGAGCACCGCGCTCATCACCGAAAAGCAGCCGTTGACCCCCCAGGCCCAGGGCGTCAACTCGGGTTGATGTTCGGCGACGGCCGACAGCCCGAGGGCAAACGGTTGACCCATGGCGAAGGCGAGGGGGGCGATCAGCACCAGCGTGGCGGCGATCCGCACGGGGTCCGGATAGGGAGCGAGCCAACCGAACAGCGGCGGCAACAGATATACGTAGGCCACTGCGATAACGGCGATGGCGGCAACTGCCGCGCCGACCGGCGTCAGGCGCGTAATGCCGCTTTTGTTGAGGCGTTGGGCGAGGCGGCGCGACGCGGCGCTGCCCGCGCCGGCGAACACCAGAAAGGCGCAGAGCACCACCGCGACGGCGTAAAGCGGATGGCCGAGGAACAGCACGAAGCGCTGGATGAAGGCGATTTCGACGAACAGGAACGCCAATCCTAGGCAGGCGAAATATCCGAACACCCGCCCCCGCCCCGGCGGCAGCGGCCGCCCCCGTCGCAGCCTTTCGACCATCAACGGCCCAAGGATCAGCACGCCGCTGAGTAGAGCCGCCTGAACCAGGGTGGCGAACAGGATCATG
>CAMYNJ010000120.1 GCA_947259795.1 uncultured Alphaproteobacteria bacterium
TGTAAATCAGACGGATGGCACCCATGGGACGGTCTTGCGAGTTCATCCGGCAAGGCGCGGGTCGCGCCGCGATGCCGGCGCATCGCAAGCGGCGCGCAACGCGGCCGGTGAGCTCGCAAGGCCGCCCGAAGGGTCGCGTTTCCCGACCCCTCGGTGCGTCGGGCGCGCTTGACGATGCACAAGCACCGCCCGCGCACGCCCTCCTGCCGAGGAAACGGGAAACACGATCCCATGGGTACCATCCGTCTGATTCACACCACTAGCAGCGTTTTATGGCAAGATTGCGGCGTGGGAAAGGTCTTTGCGCCCATGCCGCGCCGGTCGTCCCCTTCGGCATCCCCCATCGAGGATCCGATCCCGTGACAATTTCTCTTTTCGCGCCGGCCGACGACGCGGCCCGCAAACAGGCAAAAGCGGACCTTCCCGGCATCGCCGACGAAGTCCTTGCCAAGGCGGAGGCCGTGATCGACCGGCTGGCCGCCGAATATCCCAACCATGCACGGCGCGATATCGCGGAACTGGACCGGTACGCCGACAAGATGGCGAACGACCGCGATAACCGGGCCGTCCATTATGAAGAAATCCTGCGGATCGCCCATGACCTGCGCGGCCAGGGCGTCTTGTTCGGTTACCCACTGATGACCCGCTGCGCCGGTTCGCTGTGCCGGGCCACGCGTCTCGTCGAGCCGCATGATCGCGCCATCCTGGATATCGTCCGCGCCCATGTGGCGGCGTTACAGGCGATCCTGGAGGCCGGCGTGACCGGCATCGGGGACAGGACCACCCTTGCGGTCGCCGCCGGGCTGGAAATGCTGGTGAGCACCCGCACGGACCGGTGAGCGCGGCTCACAGCTCCCGCCACACATCGCTCCGAAAAAACGCACATGCCGGCCGACGATTCATTTGTTGGCGCGCATTTTTCCTCAGCCAAAATCTACGGCTCATTGTGAGCCGCCCGGATTCATGGATGTCGTTTTTTTATTCGAGACCACCCTCAATAATAGTATTTGTCCGCAGTCTTACAATTTAATTTTAGTGTTCCGTTAATACCCTAGATGTAATGTATACAATAATAATGACACGAAATAATGATGTCATGTCCTGAACTAGCAGGGCGGGAGATCAACGCACAGAGGTGTTCTTGGGTAATGAGGAACTTGATATGAATAAAATCAGCGACGTAACCGGCGGAGAATACGCGATGACGAAATCGGGAGGTCTTTCCAATCTCAGCATCGGCAAGCGAATTGCCATCCTGGTGATTCTTGGCCTGGCCGGGCTGTCCGTGCTGGCGGGCACCTATCTTGTCGGCGATACGCGGATCGGGGCCGCGACCGACATATACAATCAGTACACGAAAATGTCGGAACTGGCGGCCATGATCGATAGCAACGCATTGCAGATGCGCCGCCGCGAAAAGGATTTCATCCTGCGCCACGACATGAAATATGCCGAGAAATATCACGCAGCCGCGGAAGAGGTTGTCGCCGCCATGGAAGGGATCGAGGGTCTCGCGGTCGCGGCGGACATCGCCGCCGGTATACACACCACCGAAGGCAAGATCGAAGAGCATGTAGCCGCCTTCGAAAGGCTGGTCGCGCTCAACGAGACGCTCGGCTTCGACGAGGAATCCGGCCTGCAGCTATCCCTGCGCAAGGCGGTGCATGAGGTCGAGTCCAAGCTCGAAGAACTCAATCTCGACATTCTGACGGTGAAGATGCTGATGATGCGCCGCCACGAGAAGGACTTCATCATGCGTGGCGAGGACAAGTACATCGCGCGCATCGACAGACGGCGCGAGGAGTTCGGTTCGCTGCTGGATGCGGCACCGATCTCGTTTTTTGAAAAAGAGGAGATCATCCGCCTGCTCGACAAATATGTCACCGATTTCAAGGCCTATGCGGTGGCCTACCAGGAGGAGACGGCCGTCCGCAACCAGCTTAGCGCGATCTATGCCGAGGCCGAACCCGAACTCGAAAAATTGTTCGAGGTCGCCAAGGAGGGCCACCGCGATTCGTTGATGTTGCTGGAGAACGTTCGAAGCTTCACCCGCAACACCATCGTTGTCACCGGCGGAATCACCATTGTTCTGTTCAGCATATTCGCCCTGTTGCTGGCCCGCAGCATCACCACGCCGGTCACCGGGCTGACGAAGGTGATGATGGCGCTGGCCGGGGGCGATACCAAGGTCGTCATTCCATCGATCGGCAACAAGGACGAGATCGGCGTCATGGCTGGCGCAGTTCAGGTTTTCAAGGACAACGCCATCGAGAAAGCGCGGCTTGAAGAAGAGCAGTCGGCCGCAGACCAGCGCGCCGAGGAGGCGAAGCGCCGGTTCATAAACGAACTGGCCGCGAGCTTCGATCGAGAGGTCAAGGAAGTCGCGGACAACGTCGGCTCGGCCGCGACCGAGATGCAGGCGACCGCCCAGCAGATGTCGGCGACGGCGGAGGAAACCAGCCGCCAGGCTGGCAATGTGGCGAGTGCCTCCGACCAGGCGACCGCCAATGTGCAGACGGTCGCCGCCACCGCCGAGGAACTCAGTGCCTCGATCGCCGAGATCGGACGCCAGGTAGCGCAGTCGGCCAAAATCGCCCGGAATGCGGTGGACGAGGCCGAAGCGACCGATGAAACGGTTCGGGGACTGGCCGAGGCTGCAGCCAAGATCGGCGAGGTCGTGAATCTGATCAACGACATCGCCGGCCAGACCAACCTGCTGGCGCTCAACGCCACCATCGAGGCGGCGCGCGCCGGCGAGGCCGGCAAGGGCTTTGCCGTGGTGGCGCAGGAGGTCAAGAACCTGGCCAACCAGACCGCCAAGGCAACCGAGGAGATCTCGCAGCAGATCGGCGCGGTCCAGGAAGAAACCCAGGATGCCGTCGGCGCGATCCAGAAGATCCGCGGCATCATCGGCGAGGTCAACGACATCGCCACCACGATTTCCTCGGCGGTCGAGGAACAGGGCGTATCCGCGCAGGAAATCGCACGCAACGTCCAGCAGGCCGCCCAGGGCACGCAGGACGTGAACGACAATATCGAAAGCGTATCGAGGGCCGCCGGCGAGACCGGCACGGCCGCCGGCCAGGTGCTCAACGCGGCACAGCAAATGTCCGTGCAGGCGGAAAGTCTGCGCGGCCAGGTCGGCAGCTTCCTGCAGGAAGTCCGCGCCGCCTGACAGCTTCACGGCCCGTCCATTTGCTCCAGGCCGGGGCCGTCCTTCGGGGCGGCCCCTTTTTTGCCTGCATGATCACCGCGCACCCTGACGACCCCGCTGGAAACGCTGAGCGGAATGTCCAGGTCGCTGCGTCAGCACGCAGGAAATTTCCTGACCGATATCCGCGCCGCCTGATACCGCCGGCGCGTTGCAGTTCGCGGCCTGCCATGCCCATCGCACATCGTTGCGAAAAACGCACGTCCTAACCGATGATTCGTCAGTTGGCACAGGTTTTGCGGGGCTTGCTCCCAACAGTCATATCTATCAGTAGCAGTACCTTGAGGTAGCGTTACCCTTTGTTATCAGTGCGCTTGTTAACGGAAACCACTAATATCGGTACCTCGTTTTTGTTTTTTGTTTGTGTTAAATTCTTTTTTAATAATCTATTGGTATCGATTGGTAACTACGTACGTATAGAAACAAACCATCAAACGTAACCATGACGAGTGAATACAAAGAGGAACTCGATCAGGCGGTAAGAATTTAGGGAACATGACATGAATGTTATCAGCCACGTAACCGACAGCGACGACGCGAAGACCAGATTGGCAAGCCTCTCCAATCTTCGCATCGGCAAGCGCATCGCCATTTTGGTGTTTCTGGGCGTGGCGGGCCTTACGGCCCTGTCCCTGATCTATCTGTGGGGCGACAGCGAGGTCGAGCAGGACACCGCCCACGCTGACCACTTTGCCCAGATGGAGATACTGGCCGGCGAGATCGAAGCGCAAGCCCTGCAGATGCGCCGGCGCGAAAAGGATTTCATCCTGCGCAACGACATGAAATATGCCGAGCGGTACCACAGGGCCGCGGAAGCGGTGCTGACACATCTGGAAAATATGAGAGACGCGTCGGAGGCCCACGACCAGGCCGCCAACATCAAGGAGATCGAAACGAAGATCACCGAACATGTCGCGATCTTCGACAAACTGGTGGCGGTGACGCAAGAGCTGGGCTTCGATGAGGATCAAGGCCTGCAGGGATCGCTGCGCAAGGCGGTGCACGAGGTCGAGAGCAAGCTGGAAGAGTACGAGTTCGATAACATGACCGTGAAGATGCTGATGATGCGCCGCCACGAGAAGGACTTCATCATGCGCGGCGACGACAAGTACATCAAACGCATCGACGTCCGGCGCGAGGAGTTCAATCCGCTGCTGGAGGCCGCGCTGATCCCGCTGGCCGGCAAGGCTGAGATCACCCGCCTGCTAGACCAGTATGTCAAGGACTTCAAGGCCTATGCGGCGGACTACAAGGCGGAAAAAGTCCTGCGCACGCAGCTCAGCGCCAAAGACGCCGAGGCCGAACCCGCCATGGAGGCGCTGTTCCAGGCCGCCGCCGAAGGCTACGCGAGCGAGCTGGCGAAGCTGGCCGAGGCGCGGACGAGCACCCGCAACTTCATCCTTGCGGGTGCCGGCATCACCGCCTTCCTGTTCGCCTTTTTCGCCTGGCTGCTGGCGCGCAGCATCACCAACCCGGTCTCCGGATTGACGGATACCATGATGGCGCTGGCAGAGGGCGACAAGACGGTGGACGTACCTTCGACCGCCAACAAGGACGAGGTCGGCGACATGGCCCGCGCCGTCCTGGTGTTCAAGGAGAACATGATCCGCAACGAGGAGATGCGGGCCGAGCAGGACGCCGAGCGTGCGGCCAAGGAAAAGCGCGCGGAGCGGGTAACTGTCCTGACCGACGGTTTCGACGCCAAGGCCCGCGAGGTTCTGCAGACGGTCGCTTCCGCCGCGACCGAACTTCAACAGACGGCGGAAGGCATGTCGGCAACCGCCGAACAGACCAACCAGCAGGCCAGCGCGGTCGCCACCGCCTCAAACCAGGCGACGGCCAACGTGCAGACCGTCGCCACGGCGTCCGAGGAGCTTTCCGCCTCGATTTCCGAAATCGGCCGCCAGGTCAACCAGTCGGCCAAGATCGCCGCCGGCGCGGTGGAAGAGGCGGCCAGGACCACTGAAGCCGTGCGTGGGCTGGACGAGGCCGCCAACCGCATCGGCGAAGTGGTGACGTTGATCAACGACATCGCCGGCCAGACCAACCTCTTGGCGCTGAACGCGACCATCGAGGCGGCGCGCGCCGGCGAGGCCGGCAAAGGCTTCGCCGTGGTCGCCCAGGAGGTCAAGAACCTGGCCAACCAGACGGCGAAGGCGACCGAGGAGATCTCAAGCCAGATCACCGCGGTGCAGGAAGAGACCCGCGACACCGTCACGGCGATCGACAATATCATGTCGGTGATCAGCGAGATCAGCGATATCTCGACCACCATTGCCTCGGCCGTCGAGGAGCAGGGCGTCTCGACGCAGGAGATCGCGCGCAACGTCCAGCAGGCGGCCCAAGGCACGCAGGAGGTCAATACCAATATCAGCGGTGTCACGCAGGCCGCGTCGAGCACCGGCGCGGCGTCCAACCAGGTGCTGGACTCCGCCAGCCAGCTCGCGGCCCAGGCCGAGAGCATGCGCGCCGAGGTCGAGAAGTTCCTGGCCGACGTCCGCGCTGCCTGATCCCTCTACGGCCTGTCCGTTTGCACCAGGCCCGGGCCGCCCTTCGGGGCGGCCCTTTTCTTTTTGTCTACCTGGCTAGATCGGCCAGGCCGGCCGCAACCTTCCGCCCTGCCGCAACGGGGCGACATGGGTCGCGAGACCCGTGGCGTCGTCGGTTTCCACGAACACGCCGCAGAGCGTCGCCTCGCCGTCGGCCGGGGCCAGGCGTTCGCCGCGCATCTTGCGGACGAAGCGGTCCACCGAGCCTTCCTTCTTCATGCCGATCACCGAATCGTAGTCGCCGCACATGCCGGCGTCGGTCTGGTAGGCGGTGCCGCCGGGAAATACTTGCGAATCCGCGGTCGGCGAATGGGTGTGGCTGCCAACCACCAGGCTGGCGCGTCCGTCCAGGTAATGGCCCAGCGCCATCTTCTCGCTGGTCGCCTCGCCATGAACATCCACCAGCACCGCGTCGGCGCCGCCGCTTTTCGGTCCGTCTTTCGGGGCCAGGCGGTCGACGGCGGCGAAGGGGCAGTCCAGCGGGTCCATGAACAGCCGGCACATCACGCTGATCACCGCGACTTTCTTGCCGCCGCGCGCCGGGTAGAGCCCGGCGCCGATGCCCGGCGTGCCCTGGGGATAGTTCGCCGGGCGCTGCAGGCGCTTCTGTTCGCTGATATAGGGGATGATCTCACGCTGGTCCCAGCTGTGATTGCCGCCGGTGATGACATCCACCCCGGCCGCGAACATGGCGTCGCAGATCTTCGGCGTCATGCCGAAGCCGGCGGCCGCGTTCTCCGCATTGACCACCACGAAATCCAGGTCCAGCTCCTTGCGCAGGCCGGGCAGACGTTTGGTCACGGCATCGCGTCCGCTACGCCCGACCACATCGCCCAGGAAAAGCATCCTCATGGCGCGCCACCCGGGATGGGGAAACATTCCCGTTCGGTCAGCATCCAGTCCAGCGGCTGGTCTTGTACGTCATGGGGCACGGCGGGAACCTCCTGCGCCGCCCAGGCCGCGCCGATCGCGATGGCCTCGCCGTGCGCCCGCAGGCTCTCCAGGCTGCGGTCGTAGAAGCCGCCGCCATAGCCCAGCCGGTATCCCGCCCGGTCGAAGGCCAGCAGCGGCACCAGCAGGACTTGCGGCGTTACCGCCGGTGCGCTCTCCAACGGCTCGCGGATGCCGTAAGGGCCTTCGCCCATCGCGTCGCCCTCGCGCCAGGTGCGGAAGACCAGCGGCCGGTCCCGGCCCACCACCACCGGCAACGCGACGACATGGCTCCGTGCGGCCAGCGCCCGCAGCAACGGCCGCAGGTCGATCTCGGCGCCGATCGGCAAGAAGCCCGACACCACGGCGCCATCCGGGACCACGCCGGCGCCGAGCAGATTGTCGATCAGCCGTTGGGCCGCGTCGCCCGGTGCCGCCAACGCACGACGGCGCGCGGTGGCTTCCCCGCGCATGGCGCGCTTGGCTTCGTCAATGTCGGCGGCAATTGTCATGGAATCCATCGATGCTGGACAAAAAATTATACGCCCTCCCCTAGCAGGTGGCGTATGTCGGGCACTGCCGCATCGGCCGTGGTCATAGAGTCCTCTCGGGCCTGCTTGCGCAGGTGGGCGCCATATACCGGGACCACGGCCCCGGCAGGGACAGCTCCCTAGAGGTGGTAATCGGCCCCAGGGATCTTGACGACTCACGCACCGCGCCGCAGCCGCCCGGCCTCATTATCTAGGTGGCCTCGAGCCTTTCGGCAAGCGATTCCACGCGCGCGGCCAGACTTTCGATGGCGGCGGCCGCGGCTTCCTCGTCACCGGCAGGGGCAGCGCCGCCACCGCGCGCTTCTTCCAGTTCGTCCAGCAGCAGCAGGCTGAGCATCACCAGAAGCCGCGCATCGCCGACCTGGCCGACGGCCCCGACCAGCGACGTCATGCGCTTGTCCAGATCCTCGGCCAGCACCCGCAGCCTGCCCTCGTCGCCGTCGGCGCAGCCGATGGTGTAATGATGCCCGTTCAGATTGACGGTAACCTGTCCCATCACGCCCCCTACTCCAGAATGCCGTTCAGCCGCCCGATGGCGGCGTCCAGCCGGTCGGCGACGCCGTTCGTCTTGCCCTTCAGCGCCGCATAATCCTCACGCGCCTGGCGCAACTCCGCCGCCATCTCCAGATCCGTGCCGGCGGGCCTCGCCTTTGCGCCGGCCTGCTCGACCCGTGCAATGGCGGCGTCCAGCCTGGCGAGCGCCTCTTCAATCCGGCTCATGTCCCGTCTCCCGGCCGCTTGAACTGTTTCGACAGCATCAGCCCCTGGCCCTGGTAGGACGAGCCGATGCCGGCGCCATACAGCTTGTCCGGCACTTCCGTCAGCTTGTCGTAGGCCAGCCGCCCGACGATCTGCCCGTCCTCGAGCAGGAAGGGCACCTCGTGCGAGCGCACCTCCAGCACGGCGCGGGTATTGCCCGCGGCATCGCCGGTCCAGCCGAAACCGGGGTCGAAGAAACCGGCGTAATGCACCCTGAACTCGCCGACCAGCGTGTCGTAGGCGACCATTTCAACCGCGCAGTCCGGCGGCACCTTCACCGCTTCTTTCGAGGCCAGGATATAGAAATCGTCGGGATTGAGGAATATGCCCTCACCCGGCCGCACCATAATGGCGTCCCAGAATTCCAGCGGATCGTAATGCGCGATCTTTTCCACATCGATCAGCGGCGCGTGGTGCCTGGCGCGCCAGCCGACCAGTCCGCCGTTATGTTCGCCGCCGAGGTCGACGCTCAGCGCCAGCCCGTTCGACACGTCTTCCTCGCCCGGCGCCCGGTCGATCAGCCCGACCTCTTCATGCAGCCGGCGGATCGCAGCGTCGCTGTAGGCCGACGCGCCGCGGCGCAGGCGAAGCTGGTTCAGCCGCGTGCCTTCATGGACCACGATGCTGAAACTGCGCGGCGAAATTTCCAGGTAGAGCGGCCCCTCATAACCGCCGCGCACGCGCTCGAACTCGGTGGCGTTGTCGGTGATCAGCCTGGTGAAGATATCCAGCCGCCCGGTCGAACTCTTCGGGTTGGCGATGCCGGCGATATTGCGGTCCAGCTTCAGCGATTCCATCAGCGGCACGATATAGACGCAGCCTTTCTCCAGCGCCGCGCCGCCGGCGAGGTCGATCTCATGCATGCGGAAACGTTCGATCTTCTCCATCACCGTGGCGTTCGGCCCCGGCAGGAAGCTGCCGCGAACCCGGTAGGCCGTCCGTCCCAGCCGCAGATCCATGCTGGCGGGCTGCACCTGATCTTCCGGAATTTCCAGGTCGGCCCGGATCTGCCCGGCCTCGATCATCGCCAGCATCGCCTGGTAGGGCAGCACGCCGGCGCGGCGGCCCGGCGCCCCCTTGCCCGGCGTTTCAACCCTGTCGCTCATCTTCACGGCTTCGCTCATTTCAGAATATCTGTCGCCCTTCGCGCCGAGATCGATGCGCGCCCTTCCCGGCACGCGAAACTGGAACAGTCATAGCAGAGTCGCGAGATTTCCGTAAGCCCGAGCCAGCGCCCGGCACCATGAAAACTTATCCACAGTCTTGTCAACAGGTGGCGGACCGGCGAAATACCGGATGCGTCATTTTTCTCGCCTACCCGTAAGTGTTGGCCATTGACGCCACCGCCGCACAGCGGCATTTTGCCGCCTTGTTGATACATTGGCAGAACGGCATCCTGACCGGCCTGCTGCGCACGAAAACCAACAATAACCGCGCGTTCCAGCGAAACGGGCTGGTCGCGGACCGCGTGGGTAGGTATTTGTCGAACGGGGAAGAGATCGGACCTGATCATATGAGCACCGCCGAAATGCAGAAACAATCCGTCGGCCTTGCCGACATGGCCAATGCGATCCGCGCGCTGTCGATGGATGCCGTGCAGAAAGCCAATTCCGGGCATCCGGGCATGCCGATGGGCGCGGCCGAAGTCGCCACCGTGCTGTTCGCGCGCCACATGAAATTCGACGCCTCCGAGCCGAACTGGCCGGACCGCGACCGGTTCGTGCTGTCGGCGGGCCACGGCTCGATGCTGCTCTATTCGCTGCTTTACCTGACCGGCTATCCCGGTATGGATATCGATCAGTTGAAGAATTTCCGCCAACTCGGCTCGAAGACCGCCGGCCATCCCGAATATGGTCATGCGCCGGGCATCGAGACGACCACCGGACCGCTGGGCCAGGGTCTCGCCAACGCCGTCGGCATGGCGCTGGCAGAACGCATGATGGCCGCGCGCCATGGCGAGAGCATCGTCGATCATTACACCTATGCGCTGGCCGGTGACGGCTGCCTGATGGAGGGCATCAGCCACGAGGCGGTATCGCTGGCCGGCCATCTGAAATTGGCCAAGCTGATCGTGCTGTTCGACGACAACGGCATCACCATCGACGGCAAGACCGATCTTTCGGTGGGCGACGACCAATTGGCGCGTTTCCAGGCCTCGGGCTGGGACGTGGCGCGCGTCGACGGGCATGATGCCGACGCCATCGATGCGGCGATCGCGGCAGCCAAGCGGACCGACGCCCCGTCGCTGATCGCCTGCAAAACGGTGATCGGCTTCGGCGCGCCGACCAAGGCCGGAACGGCGGCGACCCACGGCGCGGCGCTGGGCGACGAGGAAATCGCCGGCGCGCGCAAGAAACTGGGCTGGCCGCACCC
>CAMYNJ010000121.1:0-26340 GCA_947259795.1 uncultured Alphaproteobacteria bacterium
CGTGATGATCGAGACATTGCCGGACCGAAAGCTCGTCATACAGCCCGAAGAAATCCTGCAGGAACCCCAGCCGCTTGTGTATGTCGCGCGGATGTTCCTCGACATCCAGCCCGTCGACGAACACGCTGCCCGAATAGGGCGTTTCCAGCGCTGCCAGACAGCGCAGCAGCGTCGTCTTTCCCGCCCCGTTGGGGCCGACCAGCGCGGTGATGCTGCCGGGCTCGATGTCGAATGATACCCCGAACAGCGCGCGGGCCGTGGGGTAGTCATAGACCAGGTCGCGAACCTGAACGACAGCCGTCGCGGTGGGATGGTCGTAAGCGGCGGCGTCCTGTGTCACGTTACGGCCCCTCCGGCTCAGCTTACGCCGCCCATACAGATATATTTGACCTCCATGAACTCATCGAGGCCGTAATGGGAACCTTCGCGGCCGACGCCCGATTCCTTGACGCCGCCGAACGGCGCCACCTCGGTCGAGATGATGCCGACATTGGCGCCGACGATGCCGTATTCGAGGCCTTCCGAAACGCGCCAGACCCGGCCCATATCGCGGCTGAAGAAATAGGCGGCCAGGCCGAACTCGGTGTCGTTGGCCATCGCGATCGCTTCCTCTTCGGTCTTGAAGCGGAACAGCGGGGCCAGCGGGCCGAAAGTCTCTTCCTTCGTCACCTTCATGCTGGTGTCCACATCGGCCAGGATGGTCGGCTGGAAGAAGGAACGGCCCAGCTCGTGGCGGCTGCCGCCGACCACCAGCCGCGCGCCCTTCGACAGCGCATCGGCGATATGTTCCTCGACCTTCTCGACCGCCGACATGTCGATCAGCGGTCCCTGGCTGACGCCCTCATCGACGCCGCTGCCGACCTTCAGGCCGGTGACCGCCTCGGCCAGCTTCGCAGCGAAGGCGTCATAGACGCCGTCCTGCACCAGCAAGCGGTTGGCGCAGACGCAGGTCTGGCCGGCGTTGCGGTATTTCGAAGCCATGGCGCCTTCCACCGCCGCGTCCAGGTCGGCGTCGTCGAACACGATGAAGGGTGCATTGCCGCCCAGTTCCATGCTGACCTTCTTCACCGTACCGGCGCATTGCTGCATCAGGATCTTGCCGATCTCGGTCGAGCCGGTGAAGGTCAGCTTGCGGACGATCGGGTTCGAGGTCATCTCGCCGCCGATCGCCCCGGCGGCGCCGGTCACGACGCTGAACACGCCCCTGGGCACGCCCGCGCGCTCGGCCAGTTCAGCCAGGGCCAGCGCCGAATAGGGCGTCGCGCTCGCCGGCTTGACCACCATCGGACAGCCCGCCGCCAGCGCCGGGCCGGCCTTGCGGGTAATCATCGCTGCCGGGAAGTTCCATGGCGTGATCGCGGCGCAAACGCCGATCGGTTCCTTGATTACGACAATGCGTCGGTCGGCCATATGGGGCGGGATAATGTCGCCGTAGGCGCGCCTGCCCTCTTCGGCGAACCACTCCAGGAACGAGGCCGCATAGACGATCTCGCCCTTCGCCTCAGGCAGCGGCTTGCCCTGCTCCAACGTCATCAGCAAGCCCAGATCGTCCTGATTTTCCAGCATCAGGTTGAACCAGCGCCGGATGATGTCGGCGCGCTCCTTGGCGGTTTTTGCGCGCCATGCCGGCCAGGCCGCATTCGCCGCCTCGATCGCCCGGCGGGTTTCATCGGCGCCCAACCTGGGCACCGTACCCAGGGTCTCGTCGGTCGCCGGGTTGTTGACGGCAATCGTCTCGCCATTGTCGGCATCGACCCAGGCGCCGTCGATATAGCATTGCTGCCGGAAAAGGCTCTTGTCCTTGAGCTGCATGGTGGCCATCTCCCAGAGAGGAAAAGCGAATCAGGTGAAACCGGTTGGCGGCATATCGCGCCATCCGCGCTTGCTGTTAGCAGATTGTGGCCTGCGTCGCCAGCCCTTGCCAGACCGACGCAGCTTATTAATATGGCGACCCTCGTAATCATGAGTAACAAGAAGAAGAATGACATGGACATGAGATTTCACCGGACAGTCATTGCGATGCTGATCGTCGCCATTCTGGCGGGTTGCGAAAGCAAGACGGGCGATGGCGGTAGCCAGGCGCAGGCGGAAGCGCCGGCCGCGGCACAAACCGATGCCGCCGCTCCAAAAGAGCCGGAACCCGATGTTGCCAAGGGAATACCGCAGGACACATACGCCCCCGGCGGACTGGACGGCGCCACGGTAGTGATAAAGCCGCTCGGCAAGGCGCTTATCAGTGTCGTCGGCGGCTATCCCGTACGAATATACGAGGGCGCCTCGAAGGGCGAATACCGCCAGGCCAGGCTGGCGCCGGGCGATCATATCCTGCATGTGGGAAATATCGAGGCGCGGCAGGGCCTGAACCTGAATTTCCGCGGCGCGGCCGGCAACTATTACGCGCTGGCGCTGACCTACGCGGTAGAGGGCGAGCTGTTCTGGACGCCGGTCATCGTCAGCGGCGCGCCAAACGGGCCGATCGTCGCCGACAAGGACGGGCTGCTGGTCAGCAAAACACAGGCCGAGGCGGTAAGGCTGCTTACGGCAACGTCGAACCAGCCGGCCACGGCCCAGACGGCCGAGGCAACAGCGGAAGCCGAACGAAAGAAGGCGGAGGAGGAAGCGCAGCGGGAAAAGGCTGAACTGGCAGCCGAGGCGAAGGCCAAGGCCCTGTTCGAAAAAGGCCTGAAAGCCTATGAGGCAGACCGGATGGAAGAGGCCTTGCAGGCGCTGGATGAAGCGCTGATGATCGCGCCGAATTTCGATTCTGCCTTGGTTTTGCGCGGCGTTACACTGGCCCGCCTGAAAAAACCGAAGACCGCCCTGGAATCACTGGACAAGGCGATCAGGATCGGGCGCAACACCAGGGGCGCCGATGACGAGTGGCTGCACTGGCCCTGGTTCGAAAAGGGTATGATCCTGCTGGCCGCGCGCAAGCCGGACCCGGCCTATGAGGCGTTCAGCGAGTCGATTCGCGCCAAGCCGACCGTCAAGGCACTGACCGCACGGGCGAATATGAACTTCGCGCAAGGCCAGGCGCTGGGCAAGAAGGACAACTGGGACGGCGCCGCGCCCTTCTTCAAGAGTGCCCAGGCGGACGCGGAAAAAGGTATCGAACTCGATCCGAAATCAGTCAAATTCTGGTCCATCAAGACCGGCACCCATATTATGCTGAACGAGCATGAACAGGCCTGTTCGGCAATGCGCAAGGCTTGTGACCTGGGCAATTGTTCGATCCTGGAACAATACCCGCAATGCAAGCCCGGCGGGTCCTGAAGAAAGCTGAATATATATGAAAAATGCGTTTTCGCGGCGAGCGTTTGTGGGATCGGCCCTGGCCACGGGCGCCGCAGCATTGCTGCCCGGCACCCACCGCATGGCAGCGGCCGCCCCCCTGCCCCGGACACTGACGGCCGGTCCGGCAACTGTGCCGCTGGTCGGCGGCAAGTGGCCGGATACCAAGGTCTGGGCCTATGACGGCGTGGTGCCGGGGCCGGAAATGCGCGTCGTCGCGCGCAACCACCTGGACCAGCCGACGACGGTGCATTGGCACGGCATAAGGCTGCCGAACGCCATGGACGGCGTGCCGGACCTGACCCAGGAGGCGATCCCGCCCGGCGGCGAATTCACCTACGAATTCGAGGCCGTCGATGCCGGCAGCTTCTGGTACCACCCGCACGTCAACAGCACGGAACAGCAGGACCGCGGACTGGCCGGCGCGCTGATCGTCGAGGAGAGGGAACCGGTCCGTGTCGATCGCGATATAACCTGGGTGATCGACGACTGGGTGCTGCGCGAAACCGCCCAGATCGACGAGAGCTTCGGCCATCCGATGCAGTTGAGCCATGGCGGGCGCACCGGCAATACGGTGACGGTCAATGGCCGCATCCCGATCGAATTCGCCGTGAAATCTGGCGAACGGATCCGGCTGCGCCTGATCAATGTCGCCAACGCGCGGACGTTCGGGCTGAAATTCGGGTCGCTCAAGCCGCAAATCATCGCGCTGGACGGGCAGCCGGTAACGCCACATGAACCGGCAGGGGCGCGCGTCGTCGTGGCAGCGGCGCAGCGCGTGGACCTGATCATCGACATGTCGGGCAAGCCAGGCGAAAAAATACAGGTGACCGACGACTATTTTAGCCGCCAGACCTATGAGTTCATCACCATTTCCCACGACGAAGGCAAGCTCCTGCGGGAATCCCCGCTGGATGCGCCGATCGCCCTGCCCGCCAACCCGCTGCCCGAACCCGTAGTCGACGACCAAGCCCAGCGCGAACTGATCGTCCTGTCGGGCGGCGCCATGGGCCGGATGCCACCGGGCGTCGACAATTTCATTCAGCAGGGCCAGTACTGGTTCCTCAACGACCTGCCGGACAAGGGCCGCGAGGGCAAGCCCATCTTCGCCGTCCCGAAGGGCCGGACCTGCATCATCGGCATGGTCAACGAGACCGGCTGGGAACATCCCATGCATCTGCACGGCTTCGCCTTCCGGGTGCTGTCGCGCAACGGCAAGCCGAACATGCGGGGCGAATGGCTGGATACGGTCCTGGTGGGCCGGGGAGAAACTGTGGAGGTCGCCTTCGTCGCCGACAATCCCGGCGACTGGATGTTCCATTGCCACGTGCTGGAGCATATGGCCGCGGGCATGAGCTGTTTCCTGAGCGTGGCGTGACGTGGCGGAAACCGGCAAGCCGTCGCCGGGCAAGGCATTCATGCTGGGCCTGCTGGCGCCGGGGCTGGGCTATCGCTATGTGGGCAACGGCAAGAAGGCGGTTAGCATACTCGCCTTCGCCACAGGGTTTGCAGGGCTTGGGGTCGCGCTTGCCCTGATGCCCCCGTTCAGTCTGGTGACCCTGTCGCTGATGTTTTTGCCGGCGTTGACTCTGATAACTCTCTCGGTCGCGGCCGGAATTGGCTCTGCGATCGACACCAGCCTCCGTAATCAGGCAGAAAATGCGCCAGGAGAAGGTGAAAGGCCCGCCGGGGTTCGCGTTGGCCTGACCGTGTATTTCCTGGCCCTAGCCGCATATATTGCGCTCCTCGTCGCGTCCCCTAACATCGGCTCGATCACCACCCCCAGCGACGACATGGCGCCGACGACGCTTGAAGGCGATTTCGTCGTCACCTGGAAAGACTATTACGAGGAGCATCTGCCGGTGCGCGGCGACGTGGCCGTGGTGCAATTGCCCGGCGTCGAGGGCGACCGGATCATGCGCATCGTCGGCCTGCCGGGCGACAGTTTGCTGGCCGTGCTGGGCGTGCTGACGATCAATGGCGAGGCGATCGGGCGCGACACCGACGGCGATTTCAGCTGGCGCGACGCCGGCGGCACCCACCGCAACGCGCCGCGCTATATCGAAACCCTGCCGGGCGGCACGTCCTACCGTATCCTGCAGTCGGCGGGGAGCATGTTCACGGGCACCTTGCTGGGCGCTTCCTTGCGCATCCCTGACGGCCATTATTTCGTCATCGGCGACAACCGCGACCGCAGCAAGAGCAGCTGGGATTTCGGCATGCTGCCAGGGCTGGTGCTGGGCGACCGGCCCACCGTCATCCTGTCGTCGTCGCTGTCCAACCTTATCGGGCGGTCGGTGCAGCCGTAGCGCCGGCGGCGGTCCTGGAACACTCCCCACTTGCGTGGAATTGCCACCGGCCCACTCTAATTGCGGATGCTCACCCGATTCGGCCCCCTGAAATCTATGGTCGCCTTTAGATAGTCGTCTTTCCAGGGCATCTCGGTTCTGACGCAATTGGCCTTGCCGGACCATTGCTTGACCGCGTAACCCGCCGTGTTCTCTTCGATCTCCAGACCGGACCTAGGAACCTGGTTTATGAATGCGAGGGGGCCAATTTCTTCCCCTTCGATTACGACGCTCGCCTGATTGAAAAATTGTTGCTCCAGCTGGGCGTGGCTATCGCTGCCGCCGCTCCTGGTTCGCGAACCGCACACGGCCAGCCGATCCTCGCTATTGAAGGCCTTCAGCACAATGAGAGTGCTTTCGCCCTTTTGCCAGTTGAGTGCAAGCACCGTGTAATCTTGGTCGACGGTCTGCTTCGGGATTCTCTCGTAACCGGTACAGCCTGCAATCAGGACCGACAGGGTGATTACAGAACCGAGAATTTTGGCAAACCGCCGAGTTTCGACAATATTCTTGTTTGTATTCCGCATGACTTCCTTCCTATTTTTCTCCCGGATCGCCGCATTTCACATGGCCCCGGTTCCGATCGCCGCGCTGACGTCAAAGCGCGAAGTGCATAATTGCATATCGTGCGATTAATGCACTTTATGAGTATTTTTCGCGGATTTCCAGGGTATCTTGGCAGTGAAGCGCCACTATTCCATAGCGCAAGCCGGCGCGCGCGGCGTTGATCGGATCCGCCAACCGCGACTCCTGGCGCCGATCAGTATATACGCGAGGTATGCAGAGAGTTCGGGATCGGCTGTAATCTTCAGATAAAATACGGCCTTGGACCCAGTGGGTGACCGGTCACTCCACCGTCACCGATTTCGCCAGATTGCGGGGCTGGTCGACGTTGTCCTGGCGAAAAAATCCCGACGGCATACCAGCCGCTGGTCCGAAAAACCAAGGCCGGTTTACTCAGCGGCTATGGTTGCATACAGTCTGGCGTATGCTGCTGTCCTCCATGAAGGGATGATGATGAGCAGTCGGCTGGAAAACCCGCCCGCCGGACCGGAACCGCGACGACGCAAAGTGCTCTATGCTGTGCTGCTTGCCTTGTTCGTGGGAATGGGCGCCGGACAGTTGTACAGCGGCACTCCGCGCCGGGCGATGGTCGCAGCGGTCTTTTTCGTTTTTGCGCTGGCGTTGATTCCCACAAGCGCGGCGGTGCCTCCGAACAGCATACCGGGACTTCTGCTGGGGGTCACCCTGGCGGCGGGTTGTCTGCTGATATTGGTCGGCATTGTTATCGACGCCGGGATCGGCGCCAGACGGTCCCGAGCCGTCCCCGAAATTCGTCTCCGTCCGGTCTGGGTGTATGCCCTGCTTTTTCTGGCTTCGATCGCAGCCTTTCTGCTGATGGCGATGGCCGGCCACATGTCGATCAATCGATCCATGTACTCCATCGACGGCAGCGGGATGGCGCCAGCATTACTGTCAGGCGATCTGATATTCGGATATCGCGGCTATTATGACAATCGTGCCGTGCAACGCGGCGACATCGTGGTTTATCAGCTTCCGTCCGGCCACCCCCTTGCCGGGCGCAACGCGCGTGGGGGCGCCTCCTTCGTCAAGCGAGTCGTCGGCCTGCCGGGCGAGACCATCCATATCAGGCGCGGTGTCTTGCATATCAACGGGGTTCCGGTGGAACGCAGCCTGATCCAGCCGCTGTCAATGCGCCCATTCCTCAACTCGGGAATCGCCCTGGTCCCGCAATATGTCGAAACGCTGCCCGGCGGCGGAAACAACCGCATCATCGAGCTGGAAGGCGATGTCGCCCGCCTCGACTACACCGACCCGGTCCGCGTCCCGAAAGGACATGTTTTCGTACTGGGCGACAACAGAGACAATTCCAGCGACAGCCGGCAGACCGGCCCGATCCCACTGGCGAGCCTGACCGACCGCGCCGAAATCGTGTTTTGGTCAGGGGATTTCGGCCGAATTGGACTGCCGCTTCACCCGAACTAATACTGCCCGCGGCTGCCGCGCCCGGCCCTACTCGACGGTAACCGATTTCGCAAGATTTCGGGGCTGGTCGACGTCGGTGCCTTTCAGCACGGCGGTGTGGTAGGCGAGCAGCTGCACCGGGATGGCGTAGAGGATGGGGGCAACGAAGGGGTCGACCGACGGCAGGGAAATGCTGGCCTCCGGCTTCGCCTGGGCCTCGATCTTCGCCACGCCCTCCGCGTCCGACAGCAGGATCACCCGGCCGCCGCGCGCGATGACCTCCTGCAGGTTCGACGCGGTCTTCTCGAACAGGGGGTCATTCGGCGCGATGACGATGACCGGCACCGCCTCGTCGATCAACGCGATCGGCCCATGCTTCATCTCGCCGGCGGCATAACCCTCGGCATGGATATAGGAAATCTCCTTGAGCTTCAGCGCGCCTTCCAGCGCCAGCGGATAGGACGACCCGCGCCCCAGATAGAGCACGTCGCGCGCCTCCATGATGCCGTGGGCCAGCGCCTCGATGCGCTCGTCATGGCGCAACACTTCCGCCGCCCGGCCCGGCACCTCCGCCAGGGCGGCACTGAGTACCGCTTCCCGTTTCGCATTGATTGCCTTGCGCGCCTTGGCCACGGCAATGGCAAAACAGGCCAGCACCGTAAGCTGGGTGGTGAACGCCTTGGTCGACGCAACACCGATTTCCGGACCGGCGAATGTCGGCAGCACAGCGTCCGATTCGCGGGCGATGGTGGACTCCGGCACATTGACCACCGACAGAATAAATTGGCCCTGCGCCTTGGCGTAACGCAACGCCGCCAGCGTGTCGGCGGTTTCGCCCGACTGGCTGACGAACAGCGCCAGCCCGCCTTGCGGCATCGGCGCCTCGCGGTAGCGGAATTCGGAGGCGACATCGACCTCCACCGGCATGCGGGCGACCTGCTCCAGCCAGTATTTCGCGACCATACCGGCGATCCAGGCGGTGCCGCAGGCGATGATCGTAATCTTCGGCACGGCGGCGAGATCGACCGGCAACGGCGGCAGGGTGATGGTGCGGTCTGCCGGGTTCAGCATCGAATGCAGCGTGTCGCCGATCACCGCCGGCTGCTCATAGATTTCTTTGAGCATGAAATGGCGGTAGTTGCCCTTGCCGATCGCGGCGCCCGACAACGCCGTCTGCACTATCGGCCGGTCCACCGGCGCGTTCGCGGCGTCGAAAACCTTGGCGCCGTCGCGGCTGACCACCGCCCAGTCGCCTTCCTCGAGATAGCAGATGCGCTGGGTCAGCGGGGCCAGCGCCAAGGCGTCGGAGCCGAGATACATCTCGCCGTCGCCGAAACCCACCGCCAGCGGGCTGCCGCGCCGCGCGCCGATCATCAGGTCCGCCTGGCCGGTGAATATGATCGCCATGGCGAAGGCGCCTTCCAGGCGCGGCAGGGTCTTGGCCACCGCTTCGACGGGCGACATGCCCTCGTCGATATAGCGGGTCAGCAGATGGGCCACGACCTCGGTATCGGTCTCGGATTCGAACGTCGCGCCACCGCCGGCCAGCTCCTCGCGCAATTCCTGGAAATTCTCGATGATGCCGTTATGCACCAGCGCCAGCTTGGCGGTCGCATGCGGATGGGCGTTGGCCTCGTTTGGCACGCCATGGGTTGCCCAGCGGGTATGGCCGATGCCGGTCAGCCCGTCGAGCGGCTCCTTGTCGAGCCGCGCCGCCAGATTGGCCAGCTTGCCCTCGGCCCGGCGGCGGTCGATGCGGCCTTGCGTCAGCGTCGCGATACCGGCCGAATCGTAGCCGCGATATTCCAGCCGCCTGAGGCCGTCGAGCAGAAGCGGCGCGGCGGTCTGCCGGCCGACGATCCCGATGATGCCGCACATGGTGGGATCAGCCCTCCTTCTTGCGCGCGGCCTTCTCGCGCGACTTGCGTTCACGATAGGCTTTGGCGGCGCCTTCCAGCACGCTGTGACGGCCGCGGGAGACGGCGATCGAATCCTCCGGCACGTCCTTGGTGATGGTGCTGCCGGCCCCGGTAATGGCGCCCTTGCCGACCCGGACCGGCGCCACCAGCGCCGTGTTGGAGCCGATGAAGGCACCCTCGCCGATTTCGGTGCGGTGTTTCAGATAGCCGTCGTAATTGCAGGTGATCGTGCCGGCCCCGATATTGGCCCCGGCCCCGACATCCGAATCGCCGACATAACTCAGATGGTTGGCCTTGGCGCCGGCGCCCAGCACTGCATTCTTGACCTCGACGAAATTGCCGACCCGCGCGCCTTCGCCGATTTTCGCGCCCGGCCGCAACCGCGCGAAGGGCCCGACCGAGGCGCCGGGACCGATGGCGACGCCGTCCAGGTGACAGAACGCGTGGATTTCCGCCCCGTCCGCCACGGTGACTCCGGATCCGAAAAACACCGACGGGCCAATCGTCACATCGCGGCCGATCTCGGTGTCGTGGGCGAACCAGACGGTAGCGGGATCGATCAGCGTCGCGCCGTCTGCCATGGCGCGCGCGCGTCGCGCCGTCTGCCAAACCGCCTCGGCCGCCGCCAGGTCATTGCGGCTGTTGATGCCCAGCACTTCGCGCTCCTCGCCCTCGACGACCGCACAGCCCGCCCCGTCGCCACGGGCCAGCGCGACGATATCTGTCAGGTAGTATTCGCCCTTGGCGTTGTCGTTGCCGACGCGGTCGAGCAGCTCCCACAGCCGCCCGGCGGAGACCGCCATGACGCCCGAGTTGCACAGATTTATGGCCCGCTGCGCCTCATCCGCATCGCGATATTCGACGATGGCTTCCAGCGCGCCCGATCCGTCCAGCACCAGCCGCCCGTATTCGGCCGGGTCTTGCGGCCGGAAACCCAGCACGACGACTTGCGCGCCCGCCTGGCGCGCCGCGATCATTCGGGCCAGCGTATCGGGGCCGATCATCGGCGTATCGGCGTAGAGCACCAGGATCGTCGCCCCGTCGGATCCATCACCGAAACCGGACAATGCTTCTCGCGCCGCCAGGACCGCGTCGCCCGTGCCTTGCTGCTTCGCCTGGACCGCGACGGGATGCGGCGCGACCGCCGCGGCGACATCCTCCATGCCGGGGCCCACCACCACCACGCATTGCGAGGGGGCCAGGGCCGCGGCCGCGTCGAGCGCATGATTGACCAGCGGCTTGCCGGCCAGCCGGTGCAGCACCTTGGGAAGATCGGATTTCATCCGCGTCCCCTTGCCGGCGGCAAGCAGGACTACGGCAGTTTCATGCCCAGCCATTGAGTTCGAACTCGCGAATCACCAGATTAATCAGCATCGTGGCGGAACCTGCCACAAGGCCACACATAAGGCAAAGTCACTTTCTGTATCCATCAGTTGCGGTTTATTTCGATTTCTTGCAGAAACACCCGTCATGACAGATAGCCCGCCCGACCTCGTCTTCGACCTGGACGGCACGCTGATCGATAGCGCGCCGGACCTTCACGCCGCCTTGAACCGCCTGATGGAGACGCGGGGGCGGCGCATGCTGGACCTTTCAGAAGTCATCCCGATGATCGGCGACGGCGTGCCCATGCTGGTGCGCCGCGCCCTGGAGGCGACCGGCGGCGTGCCGGACGACTACGACGAAATCCTGAAGCAGTATCTTGCGATCTACGGCGCGGCCGTCGCCGACCTGACCACGCCCTTCCCCGGCGTAGTGGAGACATTGGAAGCGCTGCAACGGGCTGGCCACCGCATGGCGGTCTGCACCAACAAGCCAGCGGCGGCCAGCCATGCGATATTGGAGGCGCTGGGGCTGGCTGGATTCTTCTCGGCCGTCGCGGGCGGCGACAGCCTGCCGGTGCGCAAACCCGACGCCGGCCATCTGCTCGGCGCGCTGGATATGCTGGGCTCCGCCCCGGAGCGCGCCATCATGATCGGCGACAGCCACAACGACATTCAGGTCGCCATCAACGCGGCCGTGCGCTCCATCGCCGTCAGCTATGGCTACCGCCGCCAGCCGGTCCAGGAACTGGGCGCCGATATCATCGTCGACAATTTCGCGGATATCCCGGCTGCGCTGGCAAGACTGAACGGCGCGGGCTGAACTGTCGGCGCCGGCTCGCCCGGCGTTTATGCGCAAAAGGCCTGGCCATCTGGAGTAGAATGAATAATCTGCGTGTCTTAGGATAAGCGTTGGGCGAGCCGGAGCGAAGCAATGCCGGTCGAGATTACCAGGACCCCGGACGGGAGGGTTGCTGTCGCGTACTGCTTCGGCACCCTGACCGGCGCCGATGTCAACGATTCGGTCACCTTCGCGTTCGATTCGCGGCATATCGAGCCGAGCCTGGACAGGATCATCACGCTCGCCCCGGACGCAGAACTGCACCTGCTCGATATCGAAGCGCTGAGACGCATTCAGCGGCGTATCCTGGAACGCGAACGCCAGGATGACGGAGAGGCGTGCTTCCGTTCCGTGCTGGTTCATTCATCGCCGGCGCAAAAGCACCTCATGCAGCTCTACAAGGCGATCTGGGACGCGCTGGAACTGCCGGACGTCGAATTTACCATCGTTGCAGACGAGGCCGAGGCATGGGAAATCCTCGGCTTGGCGCCGTTCGCCTTTCAGCGCGGCGCCGATTGAACGCCGACGGTCCGGTTGAGTTCCAGTGGCATGGCCGCAATCGCGGCGCCGCCGTTTATGAGTCCAGGTCGGCGTCGTGGATGGTGTCTCGGCGGTGCTTCTCGTCCAGCATGACGATCATGCGCGACAGGCTGGCCGCGTCCAGGTTCGACCAGCCCGCCGTGATCCGGCCGTCTTTCCATAACACGGTCGCGGCGACACCCGCGATTTCACCGACGTTTTCCAGACCGCTTTCGAAAATCTCGGCAGGCGTTGTGCCATAAAG
The DNA here is from genome assembly GCA_947259795.1 of uncultured Alphaproteobacteria bacterium. GTDB lineage: Bacteria > Pseudomonadota > Alphaproteobacteria > UBA8366 > JADFVY01 > JADFVY01. Next base: position 12,492 of record CAMYNJ010000121.1, read on the forward strand.
GCTCTCAATTCTGGCCACGATCGTCCTCCTCCCTAAGATATGCCGAGCCGCCTGGCGGCATGGCTCCGCAGGTGCTTGATCGTCCATTATAGACGCCTTGCGCCGATTGTCGGTAACGGGGAATTCCGGGGACATGCCCGCGCAAGAGATTTCGGGTCTGAATCTGTTCCTGCCTCATTGGTCTGTTCTTCAGCCTGGCGTTCCTTTCACCACGAAAATGCGCCGGGCCAGTGATTTGAGCGTCCCGATATATCTCTCCTGCGGCCAACCGCATTCGATGGTTAGCTGTTCCCAGTTGCGAACCGACAACATCGTCCACAGAATGTCGGTCGCCTGGTCCGGAGAATGGTCGGGCGACAGCATGTTGTCACGATTCAGGGCGCCGATTGCCGCTTCGCAACCTTCCCGCATGTCCTGCATCCGGTCGTCCCATGCCACAGCCGCCGCTTCGTCCGTGTCCCGCATGGCGAGAAGCGCTTTGGCGATGCCATGGATTTCCGGGATGTAATTGCCCCAGGCCTCGATAAAAGCGTCTAGACGCTCGAGTCCGGTCTGCGCCGTGCGGCTCGGAACGAGTCGTTCCTCACTCCCTTTCAGCTCATCGAGATAGTAGGTCGTTGCAATCAGCAGCGCCGCCCTCGTGCTGAAATGAAGATAGACCGCTTGCCGGCTGATTCCCGCCCGTTTGGCGATATCCGTCATGCGCACGCCCCTGCCCTGGCTTGCTTCCAGCAAATGCAGGGCGGCTTTCAGAATTCGCGTTCGGGTTTCGGGGGCCTCGACGGCCGGGTTGTCGCTTGACATGATGTCAAGTATCGCGTATTTGTCGTCATGTCAATTGACACGGTGTCAAGTCACAAGGAGTTGGACATGAACTTGATTATCTTCGGAGCGACCGGAACGGTCGGGCGCCTGCTGGTCGATCAGGCGCTTTCGCAAGGCCATCGGGTGACGGCGTTCGCGCGCAGGCCTTCGGCGCTAAAACTGGAACATCGGGATCTCACCCGCCAGGCCGGAGACGTGCTCGACCGGGGCGCGGTCGCGGACGCCGTAGAGGGCCATGATGCGGTGCTGATCGCCCTCGGTGCGGGGCGCAAGGGAACGGTCCGCGCCGTTGGGACGAAACATATCGTCGAAGCGATGCAGCGCCATGGCGTCCGCAGGCTTGTGTGCCAAAGCACGCTCGGGGCCGGCGACAGCCGCGCCGTGCTCAATTTCTTCTGGAAACGCATCATGTTCGGGCTTCTGCTGAGGCCAGCCTATGCCGATCACGAGGCGCAGGAAGCGCTCGTAAGACAGAGCGGCCTCGGCGCGCCGATGTCGCCGGTTTCATGCTGCGGCAACTTACCGACGACAGCTATCTGCGCCGGTCGCCAAGCCTGTCCTACTGACCCCTGAAAGCCGGTAATCATATCACCTTGCGGAGGATACCATGACACTGCAAACAACGGACATTCACACAGCAATCCGTACTCTCGCCGAGAACTTCGCGGCGGTCTTTGGACGAGGCGACGCCGCCGGTATAGCCGAATTCTATACTGATAACGGTATGCTGCTGCCGTCAGGCTTCGACTTTGTCCAGGGCAAACGGGATATCGAGGCGTTTTGGCGGGAGGCCATGGACATGGGCATAAGGAACGCCAAAATCGACATCCTGGAACTGGAGCAGCATGGCGACACGGCCATCGAGGTAAGCAAATACAGCCTGAGCGACGCGGACGATCAGGTGATCGATCATGGCAAAGGTATCGTGATCTGGAAATATGAAGATGGCGGCTGGAAGATGCGCCGTGACATCTGGACCAGCAGCATGGCGCCGCAATGACCCCGGCCTGGTATTTTATTCTATGCGAAATCTCCGTTATCGCCTGCGGCGTGGTTTCCGGTGTCTTTCTGACCTTCTCGGATTTCGTGATGAGATCGCTGGATGGCGCAAGAACCGCCGCCGGCGTCGAGGTCATGCAGGTCATCAATCGAGAAGTCTTCAGGTCGGTCTTTATGGTCCTGCTATTGGGCATGTCCGCGCTTTCGCCGTTCCTCATCGGCTACGCCTATTTTCGCATGGCAGGGTCCGCATCCGCCTTGATCATGGCCGGCGGCGCCATCTATCTCGCCGGTGTGTTCGTCGTGACGCTTGTTTTCAATGTGCCGATGAACAACCGCCTCGATGCCAGGGAATATTCCGGTACCGAGGCCGCCATTTACTGGACGAACACCTATATGCCGCGCTGGACCTTCTGGAATTACGTCCGGGCCATCGCTTCCGCGGCATCGGCGATCTGCTATCTCATTGCTTCTGTTTGGCTGGCTCAAGGAACGATGGCAACTGGATAGGTGTCGTACAGGGGGTCGGGCATGCGTAACGCGTTTATTAGCTCGCGCAGCCTGGCCTCAACGGCCTGGTCGCCGTCCGCTTACGACCATTCCCCTGTCGCCAGCCAGGCCGCGCATTCCGGCCCGAGTTCGGTAAGTGCCTTCTGCTCGTAGGCCGCAATTTTTTCCGCGCTGAGCGTATCGCGCCAGCGGCCGTTCATGCCCTTGTGCATAAAGGTCCCGGCGCCGCCTTCCCAGAACGCACCGCCCAGTGGCACGCAGCTTGCCGCGGTGGTTTTCATATAGTCGAAGCCGCAATGCTCGACGATGGCGTCCCAGTCGGCCTGCTCGATCCGGATATCGAGGAATGCCGCGATCCGTCGGATCTCGCCGGGCATGTCCTCTTTCAGCTTTGCGAAATGGACTGGCAGCACGTTGGGCAGATCGCGGATCTCCCACCATGTTCTGACATTGTCCCAAAACGGCCAGAGCGGATGGCCATCCCTGCCCAGCCAATCGTCGAAATACTGCTCGATCGAGTCCGGGGGCGGTGCGATCGGCGGCCCGACCCGGCCGGGTGTTTCGTTGAGGGCTTCGTACCAAAGGTCGTTGGCGTTGGCGTGGTGATTGTGAAGGCTCCACACCACATCGCGCCCGTCCCTGCCGATATAGATGTACTTCGCCTTTGGAGAAAAAACGAGCGCGTCGACGGGCAAATGCGTCTTGAGGAAACGCCTGTGGGTCTGCTGCTCGACTTCGCCCAGTTTGATTTCCTTTGGCGGTACCCGCAAATCCATCCAGGGCGACATTTCGGCGACCGGCAATCCTTCCCGGCCGTTGAAGATCAACTGGCTGACGATTTGCTGAAGCCACGTCGTGCCGGATTTCGCATAGGTCGCGATGACGATGTCGTCGTCGCGGAATTTGAAATCGTTCCATATCGTTGAGTCGAAATGATGGTTGTGAAGTTCCCGGTTCTTTTGAGGCAATATTGTTGCTGGTGACGTCATCCTACCCTCTCCATCTATGGCAGACGATCCGCACATCGAATGCACGGCAATCCGCTCTTAATTTTACAGTCCTGTTCCTGCAGTCCTGTTTGGCAATTATTATCTGACGTAGCCCACCGACGCTGTGCGATATACCACACAACATGACGATAGGTTCATGACAAATAACTTCAACAGCCGTAAAGTCTGTCGCAGGGTTCGACTCTTAACGGCAATGGTTTCGCACTCATGACCGAATCCCGGGCGGCAATATCCACTATGAGCCGGCCCTCCCTTTCCGCGGCAATTCCAACTGGCTGCTAGAACGCGCCCCTCGCGAAGCCGCGCTGGCGGATATTTCGCCGGGATGCCCGCGAACCGACGGGACAATCGGCATCCAATTGACAATCCAAAATTCATAAGTACACTAATTATTCCTCAAACTCACCCCGGCCGCCGCCCCGGCAAAACCCTGTGAGAAAAGGGGTGGCCGGGGGCGGGTTGAAGGCCATATACAGTCACGCCAACAAAATGCTGCGAGTGCGATGAACCAGGCTCAAACCATGAAGGCTGACGCGCTGACTCTGGGCCACGGCCTTTCCTTTGACGATTTGTACGATCGTGAGGGGCTGGTCCGTCTGGACGGATTGTTCGTGGAGGCCCTGGGCGTGGCCGACGGGGAATTGCGCCGACGGCTGGAATCGGCACGCGCCGAACCGGGTGGGCTGACACGGCTGGAAGAATCTGACCTGATCATGGAAGTCGCGGCGCATCTGGAGGCCTTCCTCGGCGGCCTGTTCGGCATCGGTGACGCGCTGGTGGCGCTCGGGGGCGAACATGACGCGTTGGCGCCGATCTATGAAGTCAGGCGCAATTTCGTGCAGCGGCGCGCGGTCAAGAAGATCAAGGCGGATGGGGCCGCCGCGCTGGACGGCGAGGCGCTGGGGCGCGAGATGGAAACACTGGTGGGCGGGCCGCTGACGGCGCTCGCCTTCGCGCGCAAGGTCGCCGAATGGGAGACCGACGAGGCGGCACATGTCGAGGCGCTGGCCACCGCCGAATCCTACGCCGCCTGGGCGACGCTTTCGCCCGCAGGCCGGAAGAAACATGCCGGCAGCGTGCTGTTCAAGGAACCCGGGAAACTGGATTTCGACCATCTGGTCCGTCACATGGTCAGCGAGGAGAGCGACGGATTCACCAGGCACAGGCTGGACCAGAGCCACTTGCGCCGGCGCGAGGGATTCGCGCTGACCGACGCGGGTGCGGACCTCGCCGGCGCCCTGGGCGAGGCCAATTACTGCATCTGGTGCCACAAGCAGGGCCGCGATTCCTGCTCGACGGGCTTGCGGGAAAAGCTGGGGAAGGACGAGCCCGGCCCCGCGCCCTTCCGGAAAAATACCTTCGAAATCACATTGGCCGGCTGCCCGTTGGAAGAAAAGATTTCCGAGTTCCAGAAACTGAAGGCTGATGGTTTCCCGATCGGCGCCTTCGCGGTGATGACAATCGACAACCCGATGGTGGCGGCCACCGGGCACCGAATCTGCAACGACTGCATGAAATCCTGCGTCTATCAGAAGCAGGATCCGGTCGACATCCCGCAGGCCGAGACCCGAACGCTGAAGGATGTGCTGGCGCTGCCCTGGGGGTTCGAGATCTATTCCCTGCTGACCCGGTGGAACCCGCTGAATCTGCGTCGCCCCTACCCAAAAGCGGAAAGCGGCAGGAAGGTTCTGGTGGTCGGCATGGGCCCAGCAGGATTCACGCTGGCGCATCACCTGATGAATGACGGCCATACCGTGGTCGGTATCGACGGGCTGAAGATCGAGCCGCTGCCCGGCGGTATTTCCGGTGTGGGCGCGACCGGCGAGCGGGTTCCCTTCGAGCCGGTGCGCGATGTGGAGAGCCTATACGAAAGCCTTGACGACCGCATCATGGCCGGTTTCGGCGGCGTCGCGGAATACGGCATCACCGTGCGCTGGGACAAGAATTTCCTGAAACTGATCCGCCTGCTGCTGGAGCGCCGTTCGCAGTTCGCGCTGTTCGGCGGGGTGCGATTCGGCGGGACCATCACGCCGGACGACGCCTGGGACATGGGCTTCGACCATATCGCCCTGGCGGCCGGAGCCGGCAAGCCGACCATCATCGACATGCCGAACAACCTTGCCCGCGGCGTGCGTACGGCGTCCGACTTCCTGATGGCGCTGCAGCTGACCGGCGCTGCGCGCCGGGACACCGTCGCCAATATGCAGCTGCGTCTGCCCGCGGTGGTGATCGGCGGCGGCCTGACCGCGATCGACACGGCGACCGAGGCGCTGGCCTATTATCCCCGGCAGGTCGAGAAGTTCCTCGGCCGGTACGAGACGCTGGTCGCGGAAAAGGGCGAAGAGGCGGTCCGCGCCGTCTGGGACGAGGAAGAGGCGGCGATCGCCGACATCTTCCTGTCGCATGGCAGGGCCATCCGCGAGGAACGCTAGGCCGCCGCGGCGGCCGGCCGCGCGCCGGACATCCTGCCGTTGCTCGACAGTTGGGGCGGCGTGACTATCGCCTACCGCAAGCGGCTGGTCGACAGCCCCTCCTACAGGCTGAACCACGAGGAAGTGGAAAAAGCTCTGGAGGAAGGCATCAGCTTTTCCGAGTGCCTTTCGCCCGTGGCGGTGGAAGTCGACGAATACGGCCACGCGAGCACCCTGAGGTTGGCGAAGCAGATCCTGGGCGAAGACGGCAAATGGACCGCCGGCGGCAAGGTCGCCCTGCCCGCGCGCAGCATCTTCATGGCCGCCGGCACGCAGCCGAACACAATCCTCGCGCGCGAGGATCCGGAAGGTTTCCATCTGGATGGCCGCTATTTCCAGGCCATCGACGAGAACGGTGCGCCGGTCACGCCCGAGAAGTCCGCCGCCAAGCCGAGCGCGGCGCGCGTGCTGATGTCGAAGACGGCAAACGGCCGCTTCATGAGCTTCTTCGGCGACCTGCATCCCAGCTATTTCGGCAATGTCGTCAAGGCCATGGGCAGCGCCAAGCAGGGCTATCCGGTGGTCAGCCGCGTTCTGGAGGCTATCGAGCCCGCAGCCGGCGACAGCCGCGAGGCTTTCATCGCGGCGCTCAACCGCGAACTCCGCCCGACGGTGGAGCGTGTCGAGCGGCTGACCCCGACCATTATCGAGGTCGTGCTGCGTGCGCCACAGGCGGCGGCCAAGTTCCAGCCGGGCCAGTTCTACCGGCTGCAGAATTACGAGACCCGTGCGCTGACGGCGGACGGCACGACGCTGGCCATGGAGGGCGTGGCGCTGACCGGCGCCTGGGTCGACCGGCAAGCGGGGCTGATTTCCGTCATCGTGCTGGAGATGGGCGGATCGAGCAGCCTGTGCCGGTTCCTCAAGCCGGGCGAGCCGGTGGTCCTGATGGGCCCGACCGGCATGCCGACGGAGATTCCGTCGGACGAAACGGTGCTGCTGGCCGGCGGCGGGCTGGGCAACGCGGTGCTGTTCTCGATCGGCCAGGCGATGCGCGCGGCGGGCAGCAGGGTGCTGTATTTCGCCGGCTACAAGGCGATGCAGGACCGTTACAAGATCGAGGAGATCGAGCGCGCCGCCGACACCATCGTGTGGTGCAGCGATGAGGGGCCCGGCTTCGAGACGACCCGCCCGCAGGACCGCAGCTTCGTCGGCAATATCGTCGAGGCGATGCGGGCCTATGCCTCGGGGGAACTGGGCGAGCAGGCGATTGCGTTTACCGACGTCGACCGAATCGTCGCGATCGGCTCCGACCGCATGATGGCGGCCGTCGCGCTGGCGCGCCACGACGTACTGGAACCCTTCCTGAAGGAGCATCATTTCGCCATCGGCTCGATCAATTCGCCGATGCAATGCATGATGAAGGAAATCTGCGCCCAGTGCCTGCAGCCGCATATCGACCCGAAAACCGGCGAGCGTTCTTACGTCTTCTCTTGCTTCAACCAGGACCAACCGCTCGACGAAGTGGACTGGGCCGGGCTGAGCGCGCGCCTGCGGCAGAATTCGGTGCAGGAAAAACTGAAGGCGCAGTGGATTGCGCGGTGCATCGGGAAGATCGAGAGCGGCGAAGCATTGCGGCCGGCAGGCTGAGGCCGGCGAATATGTGGAAACCCCCGACTGTTCTGTTGAACGCCTGACAGCGACTCAGGGTGCGGGCATGCTACGAGGCGCGGGGCGGCGTTATTTGCGGATCAGGTAACCGATCAGGCCGGCGGCGCTGGCCGAGAGCACGGACATGGCCCACTTCTTCTCTTCGGCGGATGCGGTGGCGTCGACGACCGTACTGTAGCAAAGATAGACAATCGCCACGACGAAGCCGATCGCCACGAAAAACAGGGCCATATCCTTTGTCAGCCGAACCGCCTGTTCGCCCTTGGTTTCTTCCCGGTCCACCGCCACCGACAATGTATGATTCGGCGGCGGGTTGTTGAGGTCGATCGTGCTCACAAACCGACGATCTCGGTCGTCGCCATGCTGTTTTCGTCGACGAGCGTCAGCTTCTTGCCTTCCCTCTTGCCCTGGCGCGCGACCTCGAACAGGTAAAGCGCCTTTCGCAGAATTTCACTCTTGGTCTGATGGTCCTGTTCCGAGATCGTATCCAGCTTCTCGTATAGATCCTCGGACATCGTCACGTTCAGTCTAATCATTGCGCGCTCCAAGTTATGCGTCATTTATACACATATATAACACATCCACGGTGCACTTTCAATAACTCGCCGTCGGGAGCCGGCATTGCCGGGAGGCGCCGCGATCAGGATGAGCGACACCGTGCGAGCGTCCCGTGACAGGAACCGCGGCAGGAAGGCGACGGAAGAAGGCAGTCCCGTCGGGATTGAGCGGGTCAGCGCGCGTCGGCGCGCTGACCTTCAGTAGGGATTTCGGCCGCTTCCGCGCGCGCCAGATAGATGCGCAGGCCCCCGTAATCGCTATCGGCCGAAGCCAGCACTGGAACCGACGGCAAGCCCACGGCCGGGCTGGCGAACCACAGGGTCAGGACCATATTGTCGTCGGCCGGCGCGCCACGCTCGCGCGGGTTGCCTTTCAGCTCGTCTTCGTCATCGAAACCGTCGATCGCCGTGAGGATCAGGTCGCAGCGCTCGGCCTCACCCTTGTACATCATATATTTATTGCCTTTCAGGCGGCGCGGCTCGCCGGTCTCTGCTGTCGCGTCGTAGCGCAGCTTTCCGTCGAAGACCTGGAATTCGCCGGCGCAGGCCTGACCCGCCGCCATCTGGTCGACGATCGCGGTCACCGCGCTCATCGGATCGACCGTGCCCTTGCGGTCTTCGGCCTCGGAAAATTTGGCCTCGTCGCCCTCGCGCAGCCGGGCCACCAGCGGCACGCCATCGTCGCGATACTCGATCTGCATGATCTTGGCGGGCTTGTTGCCGCGAATCATGTCGCGGCGGTGGCGCAGCGGCCGCAGACCGCCGTCTTCACCGACCACGCCTTCGGTCACGGCCATGCTCTGCCAGTCCAGAACCCAGCCGATGAGCCCGCGCCCCTCGGCATTGGTCTCCATTCTGTAACTCTCGTCGTTGCGGGCCAGTTCGACCTCGGCCGTCATCATATGGAAACCGCCGAGATACCCCTCATAGCCGAGCGCCACCCCCTCCGCCGATGCAGCCGGCCGCGGCCCCGCAATCGCCAGAAGAATGACGAAAATCGCCATCACCAAGCCTGTCATCACAGCCTGCCGGATTTTTCTGGCCGGATGTTCGACCACCAGCGCGGTCCCGCCCTTGCGCCGTCGCTTTATCATCATTGCATACAATCCCCTGAAAATTATCGTTTTGTTATGCAAACGCTGAAATTCCAACCCTAAAGATATGCCGGCGGAGTCGAACAGGCCAGTAACATTCTGTTTCAATTGGTATCGGTGAAAATCGGGTGGAAAACCCGGCGCGAAAGAGGGGGCGTCTTATCTGGCAACCACACCGCAGGCCAGCCTGTCACCCCCGCCGCCATTCGGCTTCGGCTCGTCGGCATAGTTATCGCCGTCCTTATGGATCACCAGCGCCCGACCGCGCATGTCCGATACTTTCAGATGCGGGGCAACCAATGTGCCACTATAAGGCACACCTCCATCCTCATCGGTCTGGATGAAGATAACGGGCAGGTCGCCAAGATGGCCGCGCGCCGACGGCCCCATGTGACGGCCCGTATTATTTGGATCGTAATGGCCGCCGGCCGCCATACCAGCCGCCACGCCGCTGGCCGTTGAGCCCGGTCCGCAGTTGCCGTTTTCGTGGAGATGGAAGCCGTGGGCCCCGCCCGGCAAGTCGGTCAATGCGATTGCAAGAACAAGGCCATCGCCGGTGTCCGTCGCCTTGACGCTGCCGACGACGTCCCACACGCCCCGGGCATTGATTTCCCGCATTTCAACATTGACCTCGTCCGCCCTGGCGACCGAGGCAAACGCAAGCAGAGACCCGCTAACGACTGCGATCACGAACTTATCCCTACTCATCCTTGAATTCCTCCTGAGTATGGTGCGCTATTCCAGACCATCTGGCGCCGCACTGAGAGTAATTGTGTACGGATTCGCGGGAAGTTAAGTAGCCGGCAAGAATAATGTTGACGGCGCGGCGGCTCCGCCGGTCCACCTGGCGGTGACGGCCGGGTTGACACGCCGGGAGGCCAGTCGTAAATGTGCCGGAATTCCGGTTTATCCGGGCGCGTAGCTCAGCGGGAGAGCACCGTCTTCACACGGCGGGGGTCGCTGGTTCAATCCCAGCCGCGCCCACCATCGAAACCCCAAGGGAAACCTTGGGGTTTCGCCGTTTCCAGTTTCCGCCCGCCGTCACTTCCCCGAGAGTTCGTAAAGCGCGTTGGCGCCGGTGCCCGCTACCTTGTGGCGTGGGTAATAGATGGCGCTTCCCGCTTTCCGGCGGCGGCGACCCTTGCGGATCTCCTCCGGATTCCCGATTCCGTTATCCGCCAGCGCCTTTTCATATTCCTCGACGGCGCGGGCGCGGGCCTTGAACAAAGCCATCTGCACACGGCTGTAGACCCCGACGGCGCCGTCGCCGGAAGTTTCGATGGCGCAGAAATTTGCCTCGGGATATTTCGCCGTGACCAGCGACTGGACGCCGTCGGACACGCCTGAGGACGGCATGCAGCCGAACGGCTTCACGCTGATTACCATATGCGCCTTGTTCCGTGAGACCGCCTCGATGACCTTGCCAACCTCCAGATGTCCCTCGCCGCCACGCAGCTCGTTCGGATACATCCGCTTGGCGATGCGGGCGAGATCATCCATGTCGGGCAGACGGTAGTGCGTCAGGCCGGCGGCGCGGGCATAGGCCGCGAAGGTCGCCCGCGCGACCAGATCGATCAGCCGGCAGGCGGCCAGAGTGAGCAGCGGCGAATCGGTCTCGGAATCGTGCTTCCGGCCGTCGCGGCGTCGCAGCATCATACGCTCGCGGGTATCGTGGCGGACTTCCCATATTTCATACAGGAAATGGTTGGTCACCGGCTGGATTTCACATTCGGCGCCCTCACTTTCCAGGAAGCGCTGGAGCTGGTAGTTGCCGTCGCCTTCGGTGGTCATGGCCCAGAACTCGCCGATGATCGCGACCTTGGGCTTGGGTTTGAGGCGGTCGACCTCGACCCGGTCGAGCGCCTTGCGGCAGCGGCGAAGGGCACGCAGCACGCTCCTTCTGTTGCGAAACGCGCCGCAAAGAATCTCCCTGCACTGCGCGACCGTCGCGTCGGTAGCGCCGGGAACGACCTCGTAGGGCCGGATGCGACACGCAATCACATTGATCACATCGCCGGCAATAATACTCTTGTAGCCCATAAAATTGGTGGCCAGATCCAGCTTCAGTCCGGCGACGTTCGGGTTGCGCTTGTACTCGCCGAATTTCCTGACATCGAGGATGCGGAAGCCACCGAACCCGGCGTCGCGCAGCACCTTGCGGTATTCGGTGATGTAGCTGCCAAAGCGGCACGGGCCGCAGCCGCCGCCGGTGACGAAAACATGCCTGTTGATGATGTCGGCGGGGTCCATGCCCTCGACGTCGCGCAAATGCACCAGATATTTCAGCAAATTGCCGACCGTAAAATAGGTCGGGTTGCACTGTCCGCGGTTGCCGAATTCCTTACCCCATTGCAGCGAGGCGGTGTCCGGACAGTCGAGCGCCCTGACGGTATAGCCGAGCCGTTGGAAAACCGCCTCCAGAAGCGCGTCATGCAGGCGGGTCAGGCCGCCGAAGAGAATTGTCGTGGTGGCCCGCTGTTCTTCGGTGAAGGGAATGACATCGGGATTGCGCCATTGCTCCGCGCCGTCTTCCAGCCCCAGCCGCCGCCGCTCCTCCGCCTCGAAGGTTCGCAGGTCCGCCTCGATCTCGGTGACCGCGCGGGCCGCCACTGCGCATCCGTTTACTTTCGTGGTCCTGGAATTCTGCATTTCGCTTCACTCCTCTATTCGGCTGGCTCGGTGACGTCTACTGGCCGGTTGTTCCCGACTGTCTCGGTGGCTTGGCTCGATGCCGGCCCGCCGGCCCGGTCTACCTTTTCGATGCCGATACCGCCTTCTTCTTCCTCGCCGTCCGGCTCCAGATAGTTCTTGAATGCCTCCTGCATGGCCTGCCAGGCGCCGGGGCCGGTAATCCTGATGCTTTCCTCCAGCTCCACCCGGTATGCCGCCAGCAGTTCCCGCCGCCGCGCCATCAGGGATTGCTCCAGCGCCGAGCGCCTCGCCGCAAGATCCTCCAGCCGTTCCTTATACAGGTCCAGGGCATAGGCGTAGGTCTTGACCCTGAGCCGGATGGAGCCGCCGGGCTTGTTGGCGTCCAGATCGTGCAGCGCCAGATAGGGCGTGTCGCCGGCGCCGATAATGCCGTCGATGATCCCGTAGGTCGGCGAATCGTTCCCGCATTTGAAACTGGAAAGATCGAGAACCGCCACATTGGGATGCCGCGCCGCGAACTTGGCGGCCCAGACCTTCTGGGCGCTGTTGGCGGAATAATTCTCGGGCCAGACATCGTCGATATCGAAGACGTCCCTCATGCGGCCGACGGCCAGATCGTCCCTGAAGAAGCGCGCCAGCCAGACGGGATCCTTCGGGATCGAGCGGATCGACAGGACCGGATAGCCCAGCGCCTGGAATTCCTCCAGAACGTCGTGGTTAAGGCCCGGGTCGTTATGGTAGGGCCGGCCCAGCATCAGCAGGACCACCGCGTTTTCCTGTTCGGCCCTGGTCAGCATTTCCAAGCCCCGGCGCTGCAGCTCGCTGTCGCAAAGCCGCATCGCTTCCCAGCCCTGCAGGCAAGCCCAGTCGTTTTCGTCTCGGGTGATGTCCAGTCGCTCGCCCCACGTATCGAACAGCTGCTGACGGGTCAGGTTCTCGATTTCGAAGTTCAATGGGTCATAGATAAATTCCACGCCGGCGGCAGCGAAGAAATCCTTCTCCTTGGTGAAGGCCGCAGCGGCGACCGCCGGCGAGCCGGCGACGATCGGGCAGGCGGCCGAACCCTGTATATGGCTGACGAAGGATGGCATCGCCGTTATCCCGGGGAACCAGATACAGTCGAGCGGTTTGCGGGACTGCTTGTGGTGCAGCAAGTTGTGAATATGCGCGAGGCTGACCTTCGACGGATAGCAGGGGTCGATGGAGCCGTACCTGCCCCCCTCCTGCCACAGATGTTCGGAGGTCTCGTCGGAAAACACCACGTTGCGCGGCGCAATCCCCAGCGCCGCCAGATAGCTGCGCAGAAACGGCCCGAAGGCGTAGAAATTGAGAACCCGGGGGATGCCGATGCGGATTTCCCCGCGGCGTTCGCGCGCCGCCTCGGAACTCGCCCGGAAGCCGCGCTTTACCGGGCGGCGCCGGACGGGACCACGACCGAACCATGCCCTGCTGACCCGCTCGTCGGCGATCGGCGTCCCCTCGGCTGGCGGCGGCGCGACGTCATGGAAATGTTTGAAGGCCAGAACCGCTTCATATTCCGCCAGATTGGGGAATTCACCCTTCAGGCGTTTGCGTTCCTGATTGAGGCGGATCACTTCTTCCTTCGATTCCACGGTGCCCTTCTCGCAGGAGAACCCGGCGATATAGCGGCTCCTTCCGCCGTCGGGCGTAACCGTATCGATAAAGGTGCGCGAACAGTTGTTGGTGCAGAAGTTGCACCGCGTTTCCTCGTCGGTGCGTGCGGTGAAAGCCAGGTCGATGATCGCGTCAAGGCCGATGCAGCGGCTGTATCCTCGCCGCTCGACCGCCCGGCGCGCCTCCAGCGCAGCGCCGATGGCGCCGGCCTCGCCGCAATGGGGGTGCACCACGATCTCGCTGCCGGGGACGCGTTCGGCGATATAGTCCACCTGGGCCTTGACGGCGGCGAGATTATGCTGGGTCCCACCTTGGAGGACGAATTTGCGGCCCAGTTCGGCCATGCGCGGGATCTGGACCACATATTGCCAGATATTCTTCGGCAGCACCCTGGCAAGACCCGCGAACAGCTCCTCGCGGGTAAAACCTTCTTTCTGAAAATTGACTCGGTCGGTATCCAGGAAGACCGCGCAGCCATAGCTGAA
>CAMYNJ010000121.1:26415-35597 GCA_947259795.1 uncultured Alphaproteobacteria bacterium
AGCAGCATGCCGTTGCCCGCCGAGCATTGGTTGGAAAGCCGGAAATTCCGCACCGAGCCACCCCGCAGGAACAGCACCTTTATGTCCTGTCCGCCGATATCGCAGATGACGTCGACATCGTCGCCGCAATAGCGGGTAGCGCTGATCATATGCGCCACCGTTTCGACGATATTGGCGTCGCAGCGGATGGCATTGTCGAGCACGTCGGCCGCATAGCCGGTGGCGCCGAAACCCAGAATATCCAGCCTGCATTGCCGGTCGGTGGCGAAGGACCGGATCGCCGCCATGATTTCCTTGGCGTCGGCCATCGGGTTGCCTCTGGAAATGAGATATTGCTTGGTCAGGATCTCGCCGTCCTCGCCGATCAGCACGGCCTTGGAACTGGTCGAACCGCCGTCGAAACCGATATAGCCGCGGACATGCGTACCGGGCGGCAGGTCGGGCGGCGTGAATTCCGGCACGCGATAGCGCGCCTTGAAGTCATCGAGATCGTCGTCCTCGCCGATGAGCGGCAAGCCCGCAGACGGCCCGAGCTGCGCCTTGCGCCCGTTGGCGATGAAATTCCTGAGATTGTCCAGCCCCGGATAGGCGCCCTCGTCCCCGGGCTCTTCCATCCCGAACATCGCCGCCCCGCGCGCGGCATAATATTGCGCGTCGTCCGGCGCGAAAATCAGTTGATCGGGATCGATGTCGGGCGCCTCATAACCCCGATCCGCCCAGGTCTCGGGTATGCGACGGCGCCAGCATTCCTGCAGGAAGGGCAGGAAGCTGTTGGGGCCGCCCAGCAGCAGCACTTTGTCGCGAAGGGTGTTGCCGCGGGTCAGTACCGAGAGGTTCTGCATCACGATCGCATCGATCAGCGAGTTCATGAGCTCGTCGGAAGGAACGCCGGCCTTGATCAGGTTCACGATGTCGGTTTCGGCGAACACCCCGCATTTCGCGGCAACATTGTGCAACTTGCCGGGATCGAATCGCAGCGTTGCCAGTGCGTCGCGCGGCATGCCCAGCTTGATCAGGCATTTGTCGATGGTCGCCCCCGTCCCCGAGGCGCATTTGTCGTTCATCGAGGCGATGATCTGGCGCCCGCCGGTTTTCGGGTTTTCCTTGAAAATAATGATCTTGGCGTCCTGGCCGCCGAGTTCGATAACGCTGTTTACGTCGGGGTGCAGCCGCTCGACGGCGATGGACACCGCATTGACTTCCTGAACGAAGCGCGAGCCCAACTGCGCAGCAATCGGTGCGGCGCCGGAACCAGTGATGAAAGTCCTGATATCGGAATGTTCGCGGCCGGGGAAGGCCCGCTCGATATCCGCCAGCATTTCGGCCACGACTTCCGCCTGGTGCGTCTCGTGTCGCTGGTAGCGGCTCCAGAGAAGGTTGAGTGTCGAAGGTTCGACGACCACGCATTTGACTGTCGTGGACCCCACATCAATGCCGATATACAGTTTCCCCTTCAAGGCTTCCGGTCCCTCACTGCTCGCCGGGCGGTCGACATGCCGGTCCTGTTCTGCATAGTACGGTATTCGACTAGTCCGGTGCAGGTGAATTCCAAAGGCGCCTGGAATTCGCATTACCGAGCGAACGATACAGTAATACCGAGGCTTGTTTGATATAAGCTCGGCAACCGGCGCTGATTGCAGCCAAAATCGAATGCCTCGCGCAATGACCTAGGTCAAAGCAATTTGGGGTTGAAACGAATCCCTGTCCCGCCTGTATCAACTGGCCCGCCAGGATATCCGAGCGACCGGCGTTATTTTCCTCATATTAATTATATTATTTTTCTTCTTTTTTTAAATTTATCAGCATGCTGATAAAAAACTTGCAGGGAACACAGCAATGAAATTTACCAAAGCAATCGTCGCGGCCGCGGCGTTGTCCTTTATCGGCGCGGCTGCCCAGGCGCAGACGCTCGAGGCCGTCAAATCCAGGGGCCATCTCCTCTGCGGGGTGAGCCAGGGCCTCCCCGGCTTCTCCAATCCTGACGACAAGGGCACCTGGACGGGCATCGACGTCGATGTCTGCCGCGCCGTCGGTGCCGCGATCTTCGGCAAGGACGGCAAGGTCAAGTACGTGCCGCTGTCGGCGAAAGAGCGTTTCACCGCGCTGCAGTCCGGCGAAGTCGACGTCCTGTCGCGCAACACCACCTGGACCTTCAGCCGCGACAACTCGCTGGGCCTGGAATTCGTTGGTGTCAACTACTATGACGGCCAGGGCTTCATGGTCCGCAAGGATCTCGGCGTGAAGAGCGCCAAGGAGCTTGGCGGAGCCGCCGTATGCACCAACACCGGCACCACCACCGAGTTGAACGTGGCCGACTATTTCCGCGGCAACAAGATGGAATACAAGGTTGTCGCGTTCGAGAAGGCCGACGAGGTTGTCGCGGCCTACGATTCGGGCCGCTGCGACGTCTACACAACCGACCGTTCGGGCCTTGCCGCCCAGCGCACCAAGCTGAAGAATCCGGACGCCCATATTGTGCTGCCGGAAATCATCTCGAAGGAACCGCTCGGCCCGGCCGTGCGCCATGGCGACAGCCAGTGGGCTGATATCGTGCGCTGGTCGCTCAACACGATGATCATCGCCGAGGAGCTCGGCGTCCATTCCGGCAATGTCGACGAGATGAAGGGCAGCAGCAATCCCGAGATCAAGCGCATGCTTGGCGCGGAAGCCAATTTCGGCGAGCAGCTCGGCCTCAGCCAGGATTTCGCCTATAACATCGTCAAGAATGTCGGCAACTATGCGCAGAGCTACAATGCGAATGTGGGTCCCGATACCCCGCTGAAGCTGGACCGAGGGCTGAACGCCCTGTGGAACAACGGGGGCATCCTCTACGCCCCGCCGTTCCGCTAAGCAGAACGACCAGGAACCGCGCCCCCGGCCCAAAGCCGGGGGCGTTTTTCCATTTAACGAATAATCGAATCGTTGAGCGAGGCCATTGACTCATGGCAGCCTTTCGTATTCGGTAAAAAAAACGATAACGGTTTGACGGGGACTTCATAATGTCGGCACAGGGAGAAACTCCCTCGCGCGGCGGGTCTGCCTTCTGGAACGATCCGCGGTTCAGAAGCATATTCTTCCAGTTGCTGGTGGTAGCGGCCGTCGTCGGATTCGGCTGGTTTCTGTTCCGCAATACCAGCGCCAACCTGGAGCGCCAGGGCATCGCGTCCGGCTTCGGTTTCTGGAATTCCACCGCCGGCTTCGGCATCATCGATACCTGGATCGAATATAGCGAGGAATCGACCTACGGCCGTGTGTTCTGGGTCGGCCTGCTGAACACCCTGACGGTTTCGATCCTGGGCATCATTCTCGCCACGATCATAGGCTTCACTGTCGGCGTGGCGCGCCTGTCGCCGAACTGGCTGATCAGCCGCATGGCGACGGTCTATATCGAGACGTTGCGCAATATCCCGCTGCTACTACAGATTTTTTTCTGGTACGGCTTGATCCTGAAGGGATTCCCGCAGATCCGGAACAGCTATGATATATTCGGCACGATATTCCTGAATAATCGCGGCCTCTACACACCGAAGCCGATTTACGAGCCGGGAACATGGATGATGGTTCTGGGCTTCGCCATCGCAGTCGTCGGCATTGTCTGGCTTTCGACCTGGAGTCGCCGCCGCCAGAACGAAACCGGCGAGCAGTTCCCGGTTTTCCTGACATCGCTTGCCATGTTTTTTGGCCTGCCGGCCCTGGGACTGATCCTGGCCTCGATCATCTATGGCGGCGTGCCGATTTCCTTCGATTACCCCTCGCTGCAGGGCTTCAATTTCAAGGGCGGATCCGAACTCATCCCTGAACTGGTGGCGCTGCTGCTGGCCTTGTCAGCCTATACGGCGGCCTTCATCGCCGAGATCGTGCGCGCCGGCATCCTGGCGGTCAGCCACGGCCAGACTGAGGCCGCCCATTCGCTGGGCCTGCGCAACGGGCCGACGCTGCGGCTGGTGGTTATCCCGCAAGCGCTGCGGGTGATCATTCCGCCGCTGACCAGCCAGTATCTGAACCTGACCAAGAATTCCTCGCTGGCTGCGGCGATCGCCTATCCGGAACTGGTTTCCGTGTTCGCCGGCACCGTGCTGAACCAGACCGGCCAGGCGGTCGAGGTGATCGGCATCACCATGGCCCTCTATCTGGGACTCAGCCTTTTGATCTCGGCCTTCATGAACTGGTACAACAAAAAAATGGCGCTGGTGGAGAGGTGATGAGATGACCGATACCGCATCGAACGGCGCCATCGTCAAACATGACCGCCACGAAGACCTGCCGCCGCCCAAGAGCGAGGTCGGCATCTACGGCTGGATGTATCACAATCTGCTGTACCCCTGGTACAACGCGGTACTGACCGTAATTGGCGCGTTCCTGGCCTTCTGGGCGATATGGGGCGTCGTCGACTACGTCTTTATTGGCTCGATCTGGATCGGCGACGGACCGGAGGCTTGCACGGCGCAGGACGGGTCGATCATCCACGCCTGCTGGGTGTTTATCGATGCCCGCTTTCATCAATTCATATATGGCCCCTTCTATCCGGAGGCGTCCCGATGGCGAATAAACTATTCGTTCCTGGTGCTTGCGCTGGTGGCCACGCCGCTGTTCCTTAAGCAGGAATGGATCCGGCGCGGGATCGGCCTCGCGTTCGCCGGCGTCGCGACTGTTTTCTCGCTTGTGGCGTATGGCTGGGGCCCGGCCGTGGTAATCGCGCTCATGATGGTCGCGCCCTACGGTCTTGCGTATGCCCGGCTCGGCACGATATTGCCGCGCAGCGACGACAACGCCGTGTTTGGTTTTGTCATCCGGCTGGCCGTCATTGCCGCCGCGGCTATCGCGGGATATTTTCTGGGCTGGGCGCTCGTGGGCGGCGAGGAAGCGGTTTCGCTGGGCTGGATAGCGGCGTTTCTCGTCTTCGGCCTGGTCATGCTCAACAAGGCCACGGTCAAATCCTGGATCGCCTTCCTGCTGATCTTCGGTTATCCGTTCATCGCCTTCTTCCTCTGGTTCGGTGGCGGATTCGGGCTGGACATTGTCGAGACACCCAGATGGGGCGGGCTGTTCCTGACACTGGTCGTGGCCGGCATCGGCATTGCCGCATCCCTGCCGATCGGGATCATCTTCGCGCTCGGCCGGCGGTCGGAAATGCCGGCGGTCCGCGCCATATCGATCGCTTTCATCGAGCTGTGGCGCGGCGTGCCGCTGATCACCGTGCTGTTCATGTCGTCGGTAATGCTGCCGCTGTTCCTGCCGGAAGGCGTCAATTTCGACAAGCTGCTGCGGGCGCTGATCGGCGTCGGGCTGTTCTCGTCGGCCTATATGGCCGAGGTCGTGCGCGGCGGGTTGCAGGCAATCCCGAAAGGCCAATACGAAGCGGCGGCCTCGATGGGGCTGGGATACTGGCAGATGATGCGCCTGATCATCCTGCCACAGGCGCTGAAGATGGTGATCCCCGGCATCGTCAACACCTTCATCGGGCTGTTCAAGGATACGACCCTCGTGCTGATCATCGGGCTTTTCGATCTGCTGGGCAGCGTGCAGGCCGCGACGACCGATCCGAAATGGGTTGCCATGTTCGTCGAAGGCTATGTCTTTACCGCCATGGTGTTCTGGATTTTCTGCTTCAGCATGTCGCGTTACAGCATGTTTATCGAGCGCAAGCTTCACACCGGCCACAAGCGCTAGAATAAGTTACCGGGAGTATAAAAATGTCTGAAATGTCTGCCAATACCGTCGCGTTGAAAGTCACCGACGAACCGGCGATCGAAATCAACGGCATGCATAAATGGTATGGCGATTTCCATGTGCTGAAGGACATCAATTTGACGGTGATGAAGGGCGAACGCATCGTCGTCTGCGGCCCGTCCGGTTCGGGAAAATCGACCATGATCCGCTGCATCAACCGGCTGGAGGAACATCAGCGCGGCACCATCATCGTCGACGGTATCGAGCTGACCAGCGATCTGAAACAGATCGACCAGGTGCGGCGCGAAGTCGGCATAGTGTTCCAGCATTTCAACCTGTTCCCGCATCTGACCGTGCTGGAGAACCTGACCCTGGCGCCGATCTGGGTACGCAAAACGCCCAAGGCCGAAGCCGAGAAAGCCGCCATGAAATATCTGGAGCGGGTCAAGATTCCCGAACAGGCGCTGAAATACCCCGGTCAGCTTTCCGGCGGTCAGCAGCAGCGCGTGGCGATTGCCCGTTCGCTGTGCATGAAACCCAAGATCATGCTGTTCGATGAACCGACCTCGGCGCTCGATCCCGAGATGATCAAGGAAGTGCTGGACGTCATGATCGATCTGGCAAAGTCGGGCATGACCATGATCTGCGTGACCCATGAAATGGGCTTCGCGCGCGAGGTCGCCAACCGGGTCATCTTCATGGATGACGGCGAAATCATCGAACAGAACGAGCCGGAAGAATTCTTCAACAATCCCCAGTCGGACCGCACGAAGCTGTTCCTCAGCCAGATCCTGCACTGATACCAGGGCTACAGGCTTACAATAACCAGGGCTCTTCCGGTTCCGGCGGTTCGTCCGTTGCGGGCACGGCCGGCTCTATCAAATCGGCGTCGTCATGGGTTGGATCGTTCAACCGGCGGCTGACCGGGTATGCCGCAAGCTCGCCGCGCCAGGGTTCGATCATGTCCGAGGCGTCCACCGGCGAGGCTTCCAGCCAGGGGCCGAAGCGCCCGATATCCAGGATCACCGGCATGCGGTCGTGGATCGGCCGTACCACCTCGTTGGCGTCCGTTGTGATTATGGCGCAGCTCTCGATCACCGTGCCGTCGCGCCCCTGCCAACGGTCCCACAGGCCGGCCAGGGCGAAAGGCGCGCCGTCGGCCCGCTCGATCCGCCAAGGCTGTTTGCCGGTGGCCGTGCTTTTCCATTCGTAAAAGCCGTCAGCGGGGATCAGGCAGCGACGTTTGCGGAAGGCCTCGCGGAACATCGGCTTGGCGTCGACCGTTTCGCCGCGGGCCATGATTTGCTGGCGCATCGAGGCGGGATCGCGCGCCCAGGCCGGAACGAAACCCCATTGCAGGAAAACCAGTTCGCGCCCACCCGACTTCTCACTCCGCCTAACCACCGCGATCCGTTGCGAGGGCGCGATATTGTAGCGCGCCTTCAACACGGGCGCGTTTTCCACGTCCACCCCGAAGAGGCGGCCAACCGCCTCGATGGGCATGGTCAGGCTGAACCTTCCAGACATATCGCTCTAATCATGCCAGAAATCGGCCGGAGCAGGCGAATCTTCGCTGAAGCTTTCGCCTTTCCAGTGTTTCGCAGCGAGTCCTTGACGGCAGTCGCAATTATCATATTATCCGTATGTTCTCATTTTGTTCACAGTGACAACTAATCGAAATATGGTATTCTCGTCAACCTTAGCCACGACATATTGTGTTTATGCACAGGTTTTCCTGTCCACAGGCTGTGCAAAGAGGGGATAAGAATGGAAGACTCGACCGAAATGCTGCTGCGCAACTCGTTTGACAATGAAGACGTCCAGGGCGGCGGTGTGGATGAGTCGGTCGAGCTTGAGGATTCGCCCCTGGAAACCGAACCTGTGGATAACCTGCCGCTCGAGACCAATCCGCAAAACCACGAGAAGGTTCGCGACTTCGCGCAGAACGATCACGGCATCCGCGTTCATATGGACCGCAGCCGCGACGCGCTGCTGACCGAATTCGGCAAGGCCACCTTGAGCGACCGTTACCTGCTGCCGGGCGAGAGCTATCAAGACCTGTTCGCGCGCGTGGCGATGCATTACGGCGACGATTCGGACCACGCACAACGGCTATACGATTACATCAGCAAGCTTTGGTTCATGCCGGCCACGCCGGTGCTGTCGAACGGCGGCGCGGCCAAGCGTGGCCTGCCGATCTCCTGCTTCCTGAACGAGGCCTCCGACAGCCTGGAAGGTATCGTCGGCCTGTGGAACGAGAATGTCTGGCTGGCGGCGCGCGGCGGCGGCATCGGCAGCTACTGGGGCAATCTGCGCTCGATCGGCGAACAGGTCGGCATGAACGGCAAGACCTCGGGCGCCATCCCTTTCATCCGCGTGATGGACTCGCTGACGCTGGCTATCAGCCAGGGTTCCTTGCGCCGTGGCAGCGCCGCCGTCTACCTGCCGGTCAGCCATCCGGAGATCGAGGAATTCATCGAATTGCGCCGCCCCACCGGCGGCGACCCGAATCGCAAGGCGCTGAACCTGCATCACGGCGTGCTGATCCCGGACGCCTTCATGCGCGCGGTGGAAAACGACGAGGAATGGGCCCTGACCAGCCCCAAGGACGGATCGGTGCTGCAAAAGGTCTCCGCGCGCAGCCTGTGGATCCGGATCCTGACCTCGCGGGTCGAGACCGGCGAACCCTACATCGTCTATTCCGATCATGTAAACCGGGCGATTCCCGAGCATCAAAAGCTGGCGGGCCTGGCCGTCAAGACGTCCAACCTCTGCTCGGAAATTATGCTGCCGACCGGCACCGACCATCACGGCGAGGAACGCACCGCGGTCTGCTGCCTGTCGTCGCTGAATGTCGAGAAATATCTGGAGTGGGAAGGGCACCCGACCTTCGTCGAGGACGTGATGCGATTCCTGGACAATGTGCTATCCGATTTCATCGCCAGCGCGCCGGAAAGCATGTCCCGCGCGGCCTATGCGGCGATGCGCGAGCGCTCGGTGGGGCTCGGTGTGATGGGCTTCCATTCCTTCCTGCAGGCCAGCCTGATCCCGCTCGAGGGCGTCATGGCCAAGGTCTGGAACAACCGCATGTTCAAGCATATCCGCGCCCAGGCCGACGCCGCCAGCGGCAAGTTGGCCGAACAGCGGGGGCCCTGCCCCGATGCCGGCGAATACGGCATTATGGAGCGTTTCTCGAACAAGCTGGCGGTCGCGCCGACGGCGTCGATTTCGATCATCTGCGGTGGCGCCTCGCCCGGGATCGAGCCGATCGCGGCCAACAGCTTTACCCACAAGACGCTGAGCGGATCCTTCACCGTGCGCAACAAACACCTGAAGCGCCTGCTGGAAAAGAAGGGCCATGACGACGACGAGACCTGGTCGTCGATTTCGACCAACGAGGGCTCGGTACAGCATCTCGACTTCCTGGATGAGGGCGAGAAAGCGGCCTTCCGCACGGCCTTCGAGATCGACCAGCGCTGGCTGATCGAACATGCGGCCGACCGGGCGCCGCA
>CAMYNJ010000122.1 GCA_947259795.1 uncultured Alphaproteobacteria bacterium
CGTCGTTGTCGCCATCGTCGTCGGCGGCGGCGGCGTCGCGTACCCGGTCACGTACCCGGACTGAGTCGCGGCGGTTGGCGGTGACGCTGGCGCGCTTGCCGGCCTTGACGTAGTCGGACTGGCCACTGCGGCTGGCGGTGACCAGCACCGAACCTTCCGAAACCTCGACGACCGCGGCGTTCCCATCGACCTCGACCGTGAAGGTCGTGCCCTTGATTGCAGCCGCCAGGTAAGGCGTCTTGACCTCGAAATCGCGGGACTCGCGGCTTTCCATCCGGAACAGCAGCTTGCCGAACATCTGCAGAATGCCGGGTTCCGCGCCGCTGTCGCTCGCGGGCACCGACATCTTACTGTTGGGAAAGACAGTAATACTGTCACCCGGACGCATGAGGACGACGTGACCGTCCGCGCCGGTTTCGATCACGGCGCCCGGACCCACTGTCAACGCCGCCGCGCTGGCGGCCTGGCCGTCGATCATGACCACGCCGACCACCAAATCTACCTCCCAGTTCACGGCTTCGCCGGCTTCCGCCTTGAATACGGTGGCCAGCGCAACCACGGCCGCGCCGACCAGGACGATTGCCCCGGTCTTTCGCGCCAACGCCGAAATCCTGTAGGGGTTGGACATTGCAACCTCCTGTTTCCTTAATAAATTGCCCGATATATGACACGTTAATATTTTCTAAATATAAACATACCGGAAACTTAATAGTCTGTTAAGAAATACAGAGTCGATTTTTACTTGTTTTATTTATTCATTTTACTAAAATTTTATCGATCTACTCAGATAGCATGCCTGCATCGTGGCCGCGGTTATCTCCATTAACCCCATGGAAACGCCGGCGGACGCATAAGGGTGCATGCTGGAACGCCTGCCCTTTCCCCTGAACAGATTACTGGACTGGCAACGTCGGCGCTTTTTCCGCGAGGAGGAGTGGCGCATGGCGGGACCGGCCAGCCCGGAATCCTTCGCGCGGACCATCGAGACGGAAGCGGACAACCGGCTGCCCTTGTTGATGACCCTGCCGAAATTCCGCTTCAACCGGGCCTTCGTGGGGCGTATCCGCGACGGCCGCATCGCGCTGAAACACCGGACCCGTCCGCTGATCTGGCCGATCGGCCCGGGGTCCTACTATTTCACCGCCAGGCTTGAGGCAGTCAAAAGCGGTGGCATGGCCCTGGAGGGCGGTTACAGGCTGCGCCCGACGCTGGCCATCATGTACTACGTCTATCTGACACTGGGCTTCGCCTTCCTGGGACTATCGGTCCTGGCGGCGCTCGGCGGGACCGCCGCCTGGGCGGCGCTGGACGGCATCAGCGCCACCATATTGCTGTCGGGCCTGAAAATGCTGGCGGTCTCATCCGGCTATCTGGCGCTGGGCTGGGGCCACATCTCGCTGGAAAAATGGCTGGACGGTCGCAATCGCAGCGCCGTGCGGGCGCTGCTGGACCGGGCCGCCGGCAACGCCTGACCGCCTTGCCCATTCCAGAAGGGCAGCAAGAAAAGCTGCGGTGCTGGGTGCAAAACTCGCCCAGACGCGCCATTTCATGAGGCGTGAATTGACGCGCAACCCATACTGCCCTATGCCCTTGGGGCGAAAACCAAATGTTGACATGAAACCCAAATGCGAACTTTCGACTGTCCTTGCGGAAACGAGCTTAGTTTCGAAAACAGCATCTGCCTGAACTGCGGCGGCCAGCTGGGCTATAGTCCAGGCCTGCGGATGATTGCCCGAATCAATCCGGCCCGGGACGGTCTGTGGCGCGCCAAGACGGCCCACGGCGATGCCGGCTATTTCCGCAAATGCGTCAACTACGCCGAATTCAACGCCTGCAACTGGATGATACCCGCCGACGACCCGTCATCCTTCTGCCATGCCTGCCGGCTGAACAGCATCATTCCGGATCTCTCGGTTGATGAGAATGTGCGCCTGTGGTTTCGAATCGAACAGGCGAAGCGAAGACTCGTCTACACCCTGGATATGCTCGGGCTGCCGGTATTCGGCAAACATGTCGATCGCGATCGCGGACTCGCTTTCGAGTTCCTCCGCGACCAGTCGGGCGACAGCGACGAGTTCCTCAATGAATTGGGCGGCGACCAGCACATCCTGACCGGCCACAAGACCGGAATCATCACCATCAATATCGCCGAAGCGGATCCCGGCGCGCGCGAACGCATGCGCGAACGGATGAGCGAAGCCTACCGCACACTGCTGGGCCATTTCCGGCATGAAGTCGCGCATTACTACTGGGATCTGCTGGTCCGCGATTCCGGATATATTGAACGGGTGCGCACCCTGTTCGGCGACGAACGCCAGAATTACCAGGAAGCGCTTTCAGCCTATTATGCGAACGGGCCGCTGGAAAACTGGCCGGATAGCCATATCAGCGCCTATGCCTCGGCTCATCCGTGGGAGGACTGGGCGGAAAGCTGGGCGCATTATCTGCACATGGCGGACACGCTCGAAACGGCAAACGATTTGGGACTGTCCATTCGCGGAAGCGGCGTCGAACTCCTCGTACCCGGCAACCCGGAACGGCTCCAACTCATACTGGAGGAGTGGTCGGAACTGACAAACGCCCTCAACGCGCTGAACCGGAGTATGGGCCTGCCCGACGCCTACCCCTTTGCGATCGGCTCCGGCGCCGCCGACAAGCTCCGCCTGATCGACGAGATCATTGCGAATGCAGCACGCGCGGCCCCGCATCCTCTTCCTCCCACTCGAAACGGGGCAACTCCGACAGCGCCCGTCTGAGCCCGGCGCTCCAGCTTTCCTCCATGTCGACGAGCTCGCGGGAATCCTGCTCGAAGGTCAGATGCCGTAAAATGCGATAGCTGTCGCGCTGGTAGATGGCGATCTCGATCGGCGGGCCGACCGAAATATTGCTGCGCATGGTGGACGCGATCGACATCAGGGCGCAGCGCACCGCATCGCCCAGCGATGTTTCGGGCGTGACCACCCGGTCGAGGATCGGTTTGCCGTATTTCGTCTCGCCGATCTGCAGATAGGGCGCTTGGGGCGAGGCCGTGATGCAGTTGCCCTGCGGATAGATGAGGTAGGCGTTCGGCGGCCGCCCTGCCACCTGCCCCCCCATGATGAAACTGGCCTCGACGCTGGCGTCGGAGCGGCTGAGCGCTTCCTCATGCTCATGCTGAATGTCGCGGCTTATGCGGCCGACATAATGCGCGGCATCGAACATATAATCGACATTGCGCAAGCTCTCTTCGGCGTGCGGATTGTCGAGATCGCGCTGGATGCGGCTCAACACCGTCTGGGTGGTCGCAAGGTTACCTGCCGACAGCAAGGTAAAGAAGCGGTCCTCCGCCACCGGGAAGATATGCATCTTGCTGTAGATGCTTACATTGTCGACACCGGCGCTGGTTCGCGAATCCGACGCGAAAACCAACTGGTCCGTAAGCTGGATGGCAAGGCAATAGGTCATTGGACGGCACTCCTGAACTGCCCTCGGTATTTAGGCGTCGCTCGCCCCGAAAACATCTGAATTTGCGGAATATTTTTTCAATGCTAATCTATAGCCGACATTTTGACATGGGTGCTCTGCAATGACAATCCGGTGGCGAAGCTACCCGGCGGCAAATAGCTACGATGAGCTGGTCCGGCCGGGCGGTCAGATGCGTGCGGCTGCCCGGATGCTGGGCCAGAGGCTGGTGAAGCTGACCGACGACGAGATCGACGAGCGACGAGCCGCCGCCGAACTGGCAATCCAGACGATGGGCATCACCTTCACGGTATACTCGCAGAAGAAAGGGGGCAGCATCGACCGGGCCTGGCCTTTCGATATCGTCCCCCGGATCATTCCGAAAAGCGAATGGGATCGCGTCGAGGAAGGTCTCAAACAGCGGGTGCAGGCGCTGAACCTGTTCATCGACGACGTCTATCACCAGCAGAAGATCGTGAAGGACGGCGTCTTTCCGAAGGAAGTGCTGGCCAAGTCGCGGAATTTCAGGCCGCAATGTGTCGGGGTCAATCCACCTTTCGGCATCTGGGCCCATATCTGCGGCTCCGACCTGGTGCGCGACAAGGACGGCGAGTTCTACGTTCTTGAGGATAATCTGCGAGTGCCGTCCGGTGTGTCCTACATGCTGGAAAACCGCCAGGTCATGAAGCGCGTCTTCCCCGGCCTGTTCGAGAACTACAACATCCTGCCGGTCGACGACTACGCGTCGGACCTTCTGGAAATGCTGCTGTCGGTGGCGCCGAAGGCCGCCAGGCGGCCCGAGGTCGTGGTGCTGACGCCGGGCATATACAACTCGGCCTATTTCGAACATGCCTATCTGGCGCAGCAGATGGGCGCGGAGCTGGTCGAGGGATCGGACCTGTTCGTCGACGACAAGGACCGCGTCTTCATGCGCACGATCCACGGCTCCGAACGGGTCCATGTGATCTATCGCCGCATCGACGATCTGTTCCTCGACCCCGAGGTTTTCGACCCGGGTTCCGGGCTCGGCGTACCGGGGCTGATGCGCGCCTGGAAGAAGGGCAGCGTCACGCTCGTCAACGCGCCCGGCGCCGGAGTAGCGGACGACAAGGTGGTCTATGCATACGTCCCCAAGATGATCCGGTATTATCTGGACCAGGACCCGATCATTCCCAATGTGCCGACCTACTTATGCATGGAGAAGGACGACCGCGACCACGTGCTGGCCAATCTGGACAAGCTGGTCGTCAAGCCGGCCAATGAATCCGGGGGCTACGGCATGCTGATCGGCCCCCAGGCCGGCAAGAAGGAACACGAGAGCTTCGCGCGCAAGATCAGGGCGAACCCCCGCGAATATATCGGGCAGCCGATGCTGACGCTCTCCACCGTCCCGACGCTGGTCGACACCCATGTCGAGCCGCGCCATGTGGACCTGCGGCCCTTCATCCTGTCGGGCAAGACGGTGTCCGTCACCATGGGCGGGTTGACCCGCGTGGCCCTGGTCAAAGGGTCCACCGTCGTGAATTCGTCCCAGGGCGGCGGCAGCAAGGATACCTGGATCGTCGACGACAACGGAGACACATGATGCTGTCACGCGTGGCGGAAAACCTGTACTGGATGGCGCGCTATATCGAACGCGCCGAGAATGTCGCCCGCATGGTCAGCGTGAACGGCCATCTGCAGCTCGATCTGCCGGCCAACGCCCGCACGGGATGGGAGCCGCTGCTCGCGATCACCAGCAGCAAGGCGACATTCGACAGCCTTTACCCGTCACCCTCTGAGAAGAACGTCGTCGCCTTCCTGGTCCATGACGAGCGCAATTCCGGTTCCATCCTCAGCAACCTGAAATTGGCGCGGGAAAATGCCCGTACGATGCGAGACATCATGCCGCGCGAAGCCTGGGAGCAGATCAGCGGCCTCCATGCGCTGGCGGAGCAGCGCAGCCGCAAGGGCGAACTGAAACCCGACCGCGACCAGTTTCTGCGTGCCATCGTCCTCGGCTCGCAGACGATTGCCGGCTTGCTGGCCGGGACGATGAGCCACGATGTCGCCTACGATTTCCTGCGTATGGGCCGCAGCCTGGAGCGCGCCGACATGACGAGCCGGATCATCGACGTTCGCTCGGCCGACCTGCTGCCGGACCAGGGCGGCGGCCTGCGCCCCTTCGAGACCATCCAGTGGATGAGCGTGCTGAAGTCACTGTCGGGCTACCAGATGTACCGGCAGCATGTCGACCAGTCGGTCCGCCGCGTGCCGGTCCTGGAATTCCTGTTGAAGGACAAGGATTTCCCACGGGCGATTTTCCATACGCTGGGTGAAATCGAGGCCTGCCTCGCCCACCTGCCCCGCAACCGGGGTGCGCAGGCGGTGATCCGCAAACTGCGCATCACGGTTTCTGAGGCCGATATGGAAAAACTGGAGCAGAAGGCGCTGAACCGTTTCATCGACGGGTTGCAGATCATGATGAACGAACTGCACGACCGCCTTATGGCCACCTATTTTCACGTGGAGGCCGCGGCCTGATCATCCAGCCCCCTTGCGGAAGATCAGCGAGAAATTATTGGTCGGCATCGCGACCGTTCGTTCCAGCGTCATCCCGTGCAGGCCGGCAACGGCGGCAACTTCTCCCATGTCCCGAATGCCCCAGGCCGGGTTGCGGCCACGCAGGGACTCGTCGAAGGCCGCATTGCTGGGCGCGGTATGCTCTCCGTCGCGCCTGTAGGGACCGTAGAGGTAAAGCAGGCCACCCTCGGGCAGCATCCGGACGGCGCCGGCCATCAACCCCTCGCAGGCCGCCCAAGGCGATATATGGATCATGTTGATGCAGACGATCAGGTCGAATTCGCCGTCGATGGCGTCCGCCCACCCGGTCCGCAAGACGTCCAGGTCGAGCGGCATTCGCAGATTGCCGAGCCCGGATTCGGCGCCCCAGGCAGCGATGCTGTCTCTCGCCCCCGCGTCCTGGTCGCTGGGCTGCCAGTCGATGCCGGGAAAGGCCTCGGCGAAGGCCGCGGCATGCTGGCCGGTGCCGCTGGCGACCTCCAGCGCCCTGCCCGCCTCCGGCAGGATGCCGCGCAAGACCTCGATAATCGGCGCGGTATTGCGCGCCGCCGCGGCGGCATGATGCTTGGGCGCGGACCGGGTTTCCCCGCTGACCACGACCCGGTAAGGGGAATGGGGCTTGTCGCTCATCGCTTGAACAGGGACCCCAGGATGCCGCGCACCAGGCTGCGGCCGATCTGGCGGCCGACGGTGCGGACCGCGCTCTTGGCCATGGCTTCGGCCAGGCCCTGGCGCCGGCCGTCGCCCAGCAAGACCTTTTCCACAGCGCTTTTTTCGCGTTTCGGCGCGCGGGTGGAGCGGCGCGTCGAGGATTTCGCGGGGGCCGTGCCGGCATCGTTATCGCGCCAGGGACCGCCGCGCCTTTCCTCGCCGCCGGGGCGGCGCCAGGGACCACTGGCGGGTTGCGGCGCCGCTTCCTCCTCCGGACGTCCCCGCAGAACCTCATAGGCCGACTCTCGGTCCACCGCCTTGTCATAGGCGCCGCCAAGCGGGCTCTGGGCCTGAACGGCGGCGCGCTCGCTCTCGCTGGCCGGGCCGATGCGCGACAGCGGCGGGGCGACCAGCGCCCGGTCCACCATGGCCGGGACGCCGTCTTGCTCGAGGAAGGACAGCAGCGCCTCGCCGACGCCAAGCTCGGTGATCGCCGCCTCGGTATCCAGCGCCGGGTTGGGACGGAAGGTCTCGGCCGCGGCGCGTACCGCCCTCTGGTCGCGCGGGGTGTAGGCGCGCAGCGCATGCTGCACTCGGTTGCCGAGCTGGCCCAGCACGTCGTCGGGAATGTCCAGCGGATTCTGGGTGACGAAAAAAACGCCGACGCCCTTGGAGCGGATCAGCCGCACCACCTGTTCCACCTTGTCCACCAGGGCCTTGGGGGCTTCGTCGAACAACAGATGCGCCTCGTCAAAGAAGAAAACCAGTTTCGGCCTGTCCCGGTCGCCGACTTCCGGCAAATTCTCGAACAGCTCGGCCAGCAGCCACAGCAGGAAGGTCGCGTAGAGCCGCGGGCTCTGCATCAGCCGGTCGGCTGCCAGGACGTTGATTGCGCCGCCGCCGTCCGGCGCGCTGAGCATCAGGTCTTCCAGGTCCAGCGCCGGTTCGCCGAAGAACAGGTCGCCGCCCTGCTGCTCCAGCGTCAGAAGGCCGCGCTGGATCGCGCCGACCGAGGCGCTGCTGACATTGCCGTATTCCTCGCGAATTTCGCTGGCATGGTCGGCCACGAAGGTCAGCATCGCCCGCAAATCCTTCATGTCGATGAGCAGCAGCCCCTCGTCGTCGGCCACCTGGAACACGACATTCAACACGGCCGACTGCACCTCGTTCAGGTCGAGCAGCCGGCCCAGCAGCAAGGGCCCCATATCCGACACCGTGGCGCGCACCGGATGGCCCTTCTCGGCGAACAGATCCCAGAAAATGGTCGGCGCCCCGCGATAGGTCCGCTCGCCAAGGCCCAGCGCCCGTTCGCGCTCTACGATCTTGCGCTTCGCCTCGCCGGCCTGGCTCAAACCCGACAGATCGCCCTTCACGTCGGCGACGAAGACCGGCACCCCAGCCGCGGAGAATCCCTCCGCCAGCACCTGCAGCGTCACCGTCTTGCCGGTGCCGGTGGCGCCGGTAATCAGGCCGTGGCGGTTGGCATAGCGGGTCAACAGGCGATGTTCGCGTTCGCCACCCGCGACGAAGATCTCCGAAATGTCGGTCAACTCTCCATTTCCCCTTGTTGCCGGTCCGCCCAATGATCGGCGCGGCTGTAGCCTGCTGTCAAGCATATGCAATCGCTTGCCTGTGCGGTGCAGCGCCCTAATCTGTGTACAGGACAGGATGGTAACGGATGCCGGACGGAAGCGAACATATATCGGTCAGGGTGGCGGAACGGATCGCCGCGATCGGCGGGGTCGAGTGGGACGCCTGCGCCGGCGGCGACGACCCGTTCCTGTCCCACGCCTTCCTCGGCGCGCTGGAGGAGGCGGGGTGCGTTTCCGCGGAAAGCGGCTGGCTGCCTCGCCATCTGACGGTCGAGGGGCCGGACGGCGGCGTCATCGCCGTCGCGCCGCTCTACGTGAAGGGGCACAGCCAGGGCGAATATGTCTTCGACTGGAGCTGGGCCGACGCCTATGAGCGCGCCGGCGGGCGCTATTATCCCAAGCTGCAATGCGCGGTCCCCTTCACGCCGGTGCCCGGCAGGCGCCTGCTGGCGAAAGCCGGGCCGGGCGCGGCGGCGGCAGAGGCGGCGCTGGCCGCCGGCCTGGAAGAGCTCGCCGAACGCCACGGCCTGAGTTCCGCCCATGTCACCTTCCTGCCGGAAGAGCAGGCCGCACGCCTCAAGAAACGCGGCTGGCTGGTGCGCCACGGCATGCAATATCACTGGCGCAACCGCGGCTATCGCGATTTCGACGAATTCCTGGGCGCGCTGATGAGCCGCAAGCGCAAATCCATCGCCAGGGAGCGCCGGCGCGTGGCCGATGCCGGCATCCGCACGCCGATCCTCTGCGGGGCCGATATCAAGGCGCATCACTGGGACGCCTTCCACCGGTTCTACGTCGATACCTATGACCGCAAATGGGGCTATCCCTACCTCAACCGTGAATTTTTCGAACTGCTGACCGAACGGCTGGGCGAACGTGTCGTGCTGGTAACGGCGGAGCGGGACGGGCGGATGATCGCGGGCGCCCTGAACCTGCGCGGCGCCAACGCCCTCTATGGCCGCAACTGGGGCGCCGAAGGCGACTACCGCTTCCTGCATTTCGAAGCCTGCTACTATCGCGCCATCGACTTCGCCATCGAGCATGGGCTGGAACGGGTCGAGGCCGGCACCCAGGGCCCGCACAAGGTGCAGCGCGGCTACGAGCCTGTGCGCACCTTCAGCGCGCACCTGATCCGCGACCCGGGCCTGCGCGGCCCGGTCGCCGATTTCATCCGCCGCGAGTCGCGGCAGATCGCCCATGAAATGGAGGCCATGGCGGGAATGACGCCCTACCGGCGGGACGAGGAATAAACCACTCTCCACGGAATTGCCCGGGCCCCGTCATGTGGCCGCCTTATTTCATCGCCACTCTCATCTCACTGCCAAGACCGCAACGAGGTTAAGCGAGAGGATGATGAGAACAAGCGGCCAGAGTCCGGTTCCCTGTCAGCGCAAGGCCGCCGCCTGGCGGCGCTTGAGCGCCCGCGGGCGGATGCTGACCGGCTATATCGCCTTTTTCACCGCTGCCTTGCTGATCTTCGATGCGATGATTCTTCTGTCTCTCCTGCCCTGATCCGCCATCGAGGATCATAATACCAAGGATCGCTGATAATGACCCATTTGACCGGTTTCTCTTTTCCGCTCGTCAGGCGCGGTTCGCGCCGTGGTGCCGCGCACCACAAGCGGATCGCAACGCAGCGAGCGGACAAGGGAAACCGGCCTTCGGTGGCGCGCGGCGGCCCTTTCCTTTGGCCCGGGACGGTGGGGGAGAGAATCCACCGCCCTAATACCAAGGCTCGCTGATAATGACCCATTTGATGGCGCGCGGCGGGCC
>CAMYNJ010000123.1 GCA_947259795.1 uncultured Alphaproteobacteria bacterium
GCAGGAAATCCTTTTCGTCTTCGACGGCCGCGACCGGGAAGGCCAGGCGATCGGCGATCCCATCGGCGGCTTCACCCGAATCTGGGACGTGACCGACAAGAACGCCATTGTAGAGATCGCCAAGTTCCGGGTGCCGGGGCTGGTCTTCTCACATAACGGATCGACCACGGTGGAACAGGACTTCCTGTTCATCGGCGACGAAATCGACGAGCTGGTGCTGGCCAACTGGTCCGCCGCTGGCGTCTTCACCCGGCCGCTGGCGGACACGACCAACAAGCCGCGCACGGGCACCTACATCATCGACGTGCGCGATCTGGACGACCCGCTGTTCTTCCAGCGTTTCGAGCATGGCACGGTGGGGCTGGACCACAACAACGTGGTCAAGGGCGACAAGCTCTATGTCGCTTCCTACACCTCGGGCACCCGGGTCTTCCAGATCAACCGGGAAGCCGACGGCACCATCAGCCTTTCGCGCCTGGGCCACATGGACAGCGAGCCGCGTCTGCCGAACAAGATCCTCAATATCCATCAGGAAGAGCGGTTCGGCAGCGCCTTCCTGGGACAGTGGGGCATCTTCGTGTTCGACAGCAGCGACACGATCATCGCCTCGGATCTCAACAACGGGGTGATCGTCATGCGGCTCAGCGACGCGCCGTGTCACGGCATCCCCTGCAGTCTCCACTAGTTTTGGCGGCTTAAGCCAGGCCAGTCCTCCCGAAGCGCGGGGCGCGATCAACCGGTGTGAAAGCCGGTCGCCCCGCGCACCGGGAAGGATTGGCGCCCGCGGCCTGCGCGCCTGTCTTCGGCCGACCTTTCGATCAGCCCATGCGCAAGCGGCCCGGCGGGCGAGCCCTGCCGCAGCGGCGGGTGAAATCCGTAGGTCTCCCAATTTCCAGCATGCACAGGGTTAATGCGATCCGTATGAACAACATGCGGAGGCTGTGCAATGCGCTGGACAATATCTCATCCCGCAAGCGGGGAAGTTTCATTCAGGCCACTGGAAGTGCTGGAGAAGCCAAGGCGGCGGAGGGTGGCGCCGCTGCTGATTATGCTTGTCGCCCTGGGCGGCTGCGCCGGACTGGTGGGAGGGCAGAAATCGCATGTCGCGAGCAGCGCCATCGATTTCCTTTACCCCGATAAGGCAAACGCCATCGACATGCCGACAATTCCGCATCTGATCCTGCCGATGAATGTTGGCATTGCCTTCGTTCCCTCGGCAGGTAGCCGCTTTTCCAAGCGCGATCTCGACGAAAACGAGAAAATGACCCTGATGCAGCGCGTCGCCGAAGGCTTCAGGGAGTATGATTTCATCAGCAACATCGCCATCATCCCGACCGCATATCTTCGCCCGGGAGGCGGTTTCGACAATCTGGATCAGATCAGGACCATGTACGGGGTCGATGTAATGGTACTGCTCTCCTACGACCAGGTTCAATATACCGACGAGGGACTGCTGTCGCTTACCTACTGGACAATAGTCGGGGCCTATATCGTCCAGGGTGAGAAAAACGACACCAGCACTATGGTCGATGCGGTGGTTTACGACATCGCCAGCCGCAAGATGCTGTTCCGGGCGCCGGGCCTGAGTCAGGTCAAGGGATCGGCGACGCCGATCAACCAGAGCGAGGAACTGCGCCTGGACTCGCGCAAAGGCTTCGCGTTGGCCGCCGACGATATGGCGGTAAACCTGAAAGCCGAACTGGAACGATTCAGGGTGCGGGTAAAGGAGCGCCCGGAGGAAATCAGGATCACGCGCAGTCCCGGCTACACCGGGGGCGGCCACCTTGGGGCCGGCTTTGCGATCCTGTTCTTGATGCTGGCAAGCGCTGCCGCCTTCCATGATCGCCGCCGCAGATTGTCGTAAGGCCGCCTTTCCCGCTGTAACTCTTCTGGTGGCGGTGGGCAGCCTTGCCCTCTTCCTGCTGCCGGACACCGCGCCTGTGTTCGTTTATGAGAGGAACCGCGTACTTGCGGGGGAGGCATGGCGGCTTGTCACCGGCCATGCGGTCCATCTCTCGGAGTCCCATGCGGCATACAATCTCATCCTGTTCGCGGTCGCCGGGAGCTGGCTGGAACGACGGAACGGGCCGCGATATGCATGGCTGATCGGGCTGACGGCGCTGGCGGGCGGCCTGTATTTCCTGGTCTTCATGCCCGAGATGGCACGCTATGGCGGCCTGTCGGGCGTGGTCAGCGCTGTGGTTGTCTATCTGGGCCTGCAGGAGCTGCGGCAGGGCGGCTTCATCCGCGCGGTCTGGGCAACGATCCTGCTGCTGTTCGTGGTCAAGATCGGCTATGAAATTCTGATCGGGCAGGCGGTCTTCGCCGCGCCAGACACCACCCAATTCGACGTCGTGCCGGCCGTCCATATCATTGGCGCGGTTGTCGCCATAGTGCTGTTCTTGACTTGGGAAAGGCGCCGGAAGGCGAAGCGAAAATCCTGCACCAGCACGATAACGACAACCTCATTGCCATGACAGTCGTCACCGCGTTGTGACATGGCTTGATTCGCGCGGCGCAGGCTTTCGCGACATGCTCGGGTTCAGGGGGCTGTGCCATGTTGCGGTCGCACTCCCCCGGAGGACCGAATCATGGCCGGAAATGCAATGAATTGGATTGGCCGACGGTTGGCCGGATACATAAACGGGCCGATCTGCAACTACGAGCCCTTCGCGGTTACGCCGCATGGCATTCTGGAGGCCACGCTGCAGCCCGGCGACGTGCTGCTGGTCGAGGGGAACAGGCGCGTCAGCGTCGTGATAAAGTATCTGACTCAGTCCACCTGGTCGCATGCGGCCCTCTATGTGGGCGACGCGCTGGGGCCCAGGCCCGGCGGCGGCGAGCCCGACAGGCTGGTCGAAGCGGATGTCGTCGAAGGCGTGCGGGCATTGCCGCTGTCGGCCTATCGTAACTTCAACACCCGTATTTGCCGTCCGATCGGACTGAGCGACGAGGACAGGGCGGCTGTAATCCGTTTCGTGGTCGAGCGTATCGGACTGAAATACGACCTTAAGAACATTTTCGATTTGCTCCGTTATCTGCTGCCGACGCCCCCCGTGCCGACACGCTGGCGCCGGCGCATGTTGCAGTTGGGCAGCGGCGACCCGACACAGGCGATCTGCTCGGGTCTCATCGCCCAGGCCTTTCAGTCGGTCCGCTATCCGATCTTGCCGCATGTAACCGTCGGGTCGGACCCGGATGGCGCCCCCGGCATCCAGGCAAGACGGGAAATCCTGCATATCCGGCACCACAGCCTGTTCGCCCCGCGGGACTTCGATGTCTCGCCCTATTTCCGGGTGGTCAAGCCGACCCTTGAGATGGGGTTCTATTACCGGCAGCTGCGCTGGGAGGAGCCGCCGGATGCGGTAGAGCCTGCCGGGCGCGGCGAATGCACGAACCCGGAACTTGTTGCGTAATAGCATTGCTCTTTCCTCCCGACCGCTTCGAGCGGGCCGGTCATTCGCAAATCAGCATGATCTTGCCGATATGGGTGCTGCTTTCCATCAGGGCGTGGGCGGCGGCGGCCTCGGCGAGGGGGAAGGTCTTGTGGATCAGCGGCTTGACTTTACCGGCTTCGATCAGCGGCCAGACTTTCGCCCGCAGTGCGGCCGCGATTTCGGCCTTCTGTTCCACCGTGCGCGGGCGTAGCGTGGAGCCCGTGATGGTCAGGCGCTTGATCATCATCGGCAGGAAGTCGATTTCGACCCGGCTGGGCTGCTGAAAAGCGATCTGCACCAGGCGGCCTTCGACCGCCAGCGCTTCGATATTGCGCTCGATGTAGGGGCCGCCGACCATGTCGAGGATCAGATCGACGCCCTTGCCGCCGGTCAGTTCCCTGACCACCGAAACGAAATCCTCGTCTCGGTAGTTGATTGCGCGCTCGGCCCCCAGATCGATGCAAACCTTGGCCTTCTCCGCATTAGCGACGGTGGTGAAGACGCGCGCGCCGAATTCGCGGGCAAGCTGGATCGCCGTGGTGCCGATACCGCTGGACCCGCCATGCACCAGGAAGGTCTCGTCCGCCCGCAGCCGCCCGCGCTGGAACAGGTTGGTCCAGACCGTGTAATAGGTCTCCGGCAGGCCCGCCGCTTCCAAGAGCGACAGCCCCCTCGGCACGGGCAGGCATTGCGGCGCTGGCGCAACGCAATATTCCGCATAACCGCCGCCGGAGACCAGCGCGCAGACCTGATCGCCGACCTTCCAGCCGGTGATGTCCGGCGCTGCCTCGACGATGGTCCCGGAAATCTCCAGCCCGGGGATCGGCGAAGCGCCTGACGGCGGATTGTAACCGCCCTTGCGCTGCATGATGTCCGGCCGGTTTACGCCGGCCGCGTGGACCTTGACCAGCACCTCGCCCGGCCCGGGTCGCGGCACCGGCCCCCTTGCCGGGACAAGCACATCCGGCCCGCCGAATTCACGGATGTCGACATAGTTCATCTCCTGGGGGGCGCCGGTGCTCATGTTCCGTTCCATCCGTGATTTCTATGCGGCAAAAGGTTTGGTGGCAACGGCCTGGGCGGGGATTACGTGGATCCGCTGATCCGGCAGTTCCTATCCCTTGCGCGCCGGGGCGCGTCGTCGCCCCTTGCCCGCCTGCTGGGTCAGGAAGGTTTGCCCCTTGTGCTTGCGACCGGCGCGTGCGCCTTCGCCGCCGGTCTTGCCGGTGCCCTTGGGCTGCCAGGTGGGGATCAGGTGGTGCTTGCCGTTGCCGATCAGGTCTGCGCGGCCGAGGTTCTTCAAGGCGTCGCGCAGCAGCGGCCAGTTTTCCGGGTCGTGATAACGCAGGAAGGCCTTGTGCAGGCGGCGCTGTTTCAGGCCGCGGGCGGTCCAGACCTCCTCGCCGACGCGCCGGCGCACCGGGCGCAACGGGTTGCGCCGACCATGATACATCGCGGTGGCCAGCGCCATCGGCGAGGGCAGGAAGGTCTGCACCTGGTCGGCGCGGAAGCCGTTGCGCTTCAGCCATAGCGCCAGATTCAACATATCCTCGTCGGTCGTGCCGGGATGGGCGGCGATGAAATAGGGGATCAGATACTGCTTCTTGCCGGCCGCTTTCGAGGCCTTTTCGAACATCGCCTTGAATTTGTCGTAAGAGCCCATGCCCGGCTTCATCATCTTCGACAGCGGCCCGTCCTCGGTATGTTCGGGCGCGATCTTGAGGTAACCGCCGACATGGTGGGTCACCAGTTCCTTTACATAGGCAGGGCTCTTCACCGCCAGATCGTAGCGCAGGCCCGAGGCGATGGTGATCTTCTTCACGCCCGGAACCTCCCGCGCCTTGCGGTACAGCTGGATCAGCGATTCATGGCTGGTGTCCAGATTCTTGCAGATGTCCGGATAGACGCAGGAAAGCCGACGGCAGACCGATTCCGTTTTCTCGTCCTTGCAGGCCATGCGGTACATGTTCGCCGTCGGCCCGCCGAGGTCGGAGATCACGCCCGTGAAACCGTCGACGCGATCGCGGATTTCCGCGATCTCCTTCAAGATCGATTCCTCCGAGCGGCTCTGGATGATGCGGCCCTCATGCTCGGTGATGGAACAGAAAGAGCAGCCGCCGAAACAGCCGCGCATGATGTTGACCGAAAAGCGGATCATCTCCCAGGCCGGGATACGCGCATCGCCGTATGACGGGTGCGGCGCGCGGGCGTAGGGCAGGCCGTAGACGCCGTCCATCTCCTCGGTGGTCAGCGGGATCGGCGGCGCGGTCAGCCAGAGCTCGCGGTCGCCATGGCGCTGGATAAGCGCGCGGGCATTGCCCGGATTGCTCTCCAGATGAAGCTGCCGCGACGTATGGGCATAGAGCGCCGGGTCGTCCTTCACCTGGTCGTAGGCCGGCAGCCGGATCGCCGTGCGCTCGCGCGGGATATCGCGATAGAGCCGCAGGGGGTTTTCCGGTGCGTTCTCGTCTTCGTCGATGGAGCCGAGGTCGCCGACGGTCCAGCCGTCGGGCACTGACTCGCGCATGAAGGCCGTGCCGCGGATGTCCCGCATCTCGCGCGGATGCTCGCCGGCAGCGGCGCGGTGGGCGATCTCGACGATGGCGCGCTCGGCATTTCCGTAGACCAGCATATCCGCCTTGCTGTCCGCCAGGATCGAGCGGCGCACCTTGTCGGACCAGTAGTCGTAATGGGCGATGCGGCGCAGCGAAGCCTCGATGCCGCCGATGACGATGGGCGTATCCTTGCAGGCCTCGCGGCAGCGCTGGGCGTAGACGATGGTGGCGCGGTCCGGCCGGCGGCCGCCCTCGTCATTCGGGGTGTAGCTGTCGTTATGGCGCAGCCGGCGGTCGGCGGTATAGCGGTTGACCATCGAATCCATGTTGCCGGCGGTGACGCCGAAGAACAGGTTCGGTGCCCCCAACGCCGCGAAGGGCTCCGCCGACTGCCAGTCCGGCTGGGCGATGATGCCGACGCGGAAGCCTTGCGCCTCCAGCAGACGTCCCACGATCGCCATGCCGAAGCTGGGATGGTCGACATAGGCGTCGCCGGTCACGACGACGATATCGCAGCTGTCCCAGCCCAGCAGGTCCATCTCTTCGCGCGATGTCGGCAGGAATGGCGCCGCCCCGAACTTGTGCGCCCAGTGCTTGCGGTGAGAGAAGATGTTTGTTGCTTCAGACATAAAGAATCCCGGGACCCTGACGAGCTTCATAGATAGACCGTTCCCACCGCCCGTCAACTTACCGTGCCGGGGCAAGAGCCCTCGGTCCCGTCAACAGAATCAGGGCAAGAAACAGGAACCTGGCTGCCGAGCCATTGTCTTATTGGGGAGGCCATCTATATAGATTTACTACTATAGCAAGAGTTTTGTATTACTTATTATCTATAATGGCGGTTATTGAAGCCGTTCGAAATGAACTGCGGGAATCGCAAACAGCATGATGAAGATTGTTGATATAGACCCTTGTCGGGCCAGCTGTAGTGGCGGGCAGGATTATCGGAGTTAGAATTCTTGAGGGCCGGGCGTATACTCGTTATCGACGACAATGAGGATCTGGCGGTCGGGCTGTCCGAAGTGCTGGAATTGAACGGATATGAAGTCGACGTCATCCTTACTGGGCGCGACGGCGTACGCGCCGCCGGCAACAAGGCTTATGATGTCATTTTCATCGATGTCGGTCTTACCGACATAAACGGCGTGGATTGTGCGCAACGGATAAGGAAAGGCGGTTCTGGCGCCAGGATCTTGCTGATGACGGGCTACAGCGCAAAGAACATACCCGCAATAACCACTGAATGGAACGAACTGGAGCTTCTAAGCAAGCCGTTCGACCCGGTTACGGTGCTGGAGCGGATTGGCTGGCCCTCGATAGGAAATTCCTCCAATAAGAAGCCGGTTCTCTGATCGCCTGTACGCCTTAACGCTTCAGCGATCCTGCGGGATCTGCCTGCGTGAAGGCGGATAGCCGAAAAGCGCCTGGTACAGCAGGTCGTCGCGGGCGTAGACATCGTCGCGGAAATGGATCGTGCCGCCTTCGCCGAACCAGACCGTGGAATATGTCAGATGAACCGGCACCGGCCGGGCCAGCTTGACGACGGTCGTTTTGCCCGATGCGACGACTTTCTCGATCTGCTTCCGGTCCCAGCCGGGCAGGTCGGCGGTCAGATATTCCGCCATGCCCAGCGGGTTTTCCACCCGCACGCATCCCGAGCTGAAGCTGCGCACCGTCTTGTTGAACAGCTCCCGCGAAGGCGTGTCGTGCAGATAAACGTTGAACCGGTTGGGCAGCATGAACTTCACCCTGCCAAGCGCATTGCCAGGGCCGGGATCCTGCCTCAAGCGGAACGGATTTCGCTTCGCATCGACCGCATTCCAGTCGATGACCGCCGGGTTCATTTCAGGCGAATCATCCCGCCAGCCGGCGAAAACCCGAATGTTCTGGCTCGCCAGATAGCCGGGATCCCGCCGCGCCCTGGGCAGCATGTCATGTTTGACGATGGTCGGCGGCACCGTCCAGGTCGGATTGAATTCCATATAGGTCATGCTGCCGGTGAAGACCGGCGTCCGGCGGTAGGGCTTGCCGGCGACGATCCGCATGGCCATCACCACGGACCCGTATTCGACGACCTCCAGTTCGTAGCCGGCCAGATTGACCAGTATGTAGCGATCCCCCAGATCGTCCGGCATCCAGCGCCAGCGCTCCATATTGACGATGATCTGCTCGATGCGCCTTTTCACGGGGATATTCAGTTCCGCAAGGGTGTTGCTGCCGACGATTCCGTCCACCTCCAGACCGTGGCGCTTCTGAAATCGTTCGACGGCCAGCAGCAGCGCATCGTCATAGAGGTCGGCCTCGTTGCCCCCGGCGAGAAGGTCTTTCGTCGCCATAAGGCGTTCCCGCAGTACGGTAACCCGCCCGTCCCGCATGCCCGGTTTCAGGCTGGGTCCCTCCGGAACCAGCGGCCACCCGCCGTTCGCCGCGATATCGCGATAGTCGCCCAGGATGCGGCGCAGCCGCTGGTAAATGGGGTTGGTCGGGGTATAGCTATCGATCGTCCGCCCGATTTCGGCGACCTCGCGGGCCTTGCGCAGGATGGCGAGCCGGTCGATCTCGCCTGGCTGGGTGAAAAGCGCCGGGTAGGTTGTTTTGGCCGACAGGCGCCCTGTTCGCAAATCGCTCAGGTAATTGACGAGCGCGTTCGACAGCAGCAATTCCGCTTCCGCCGGAGAGGCCGCCATCCTGGTCTCGATCTCGTGGATGGGATAGTCGCCGGGGACCAGGCCCTCGCGCTCGGCGAGCCGCAGGGTTACGAGAAAGTCACGCGCCTTTCCGTTGGCGCCGTTGGGGCCGATCCACAGGGGCTGGAAGCCGGTTTCGTCGTACCATTGCCGAAGGGCCAACTCGGTTTCGTCTTCGCTCGCCCCATTTTTTTCCAGTTCCCGCTGGATCCCGGACGACACCGAGTCCGGCAGCCCGACGCCGTGGGCCTGGCCGGGCGCCGCCAGCACCAGCATCAGCGCGAGCGCTGCCGTCGGTGGGACGAAACTGTGGACTCTATCAGGCATGGTTTCCAAGGATATGCGACCACCCAATTATAGCAGAAATATGGGAAGTCGCAGCGGATTATGTAGGGGGGCCGCCGGGCTAATTCCGTTTTTTCATCGCCTCGGCGAAAGCCGCGGCCATGGCGCCGCCACCGCCACCGCCAGCCGGCTTGCCGCCGCCCTTCGGGCCCTGCGGCGGGCGCGGGCCCTTGCCCTTCGGTCCGCCCTTGCCCTTAGGCCCGTCCTTGCCCCGGGGCTCTTGCGGTTTGCCTTTAGGGCGGCGGTCCTCGCGCTTCGGCTTGGGCCTCGCCGCGCCGTCGTCCATTCGCATCGACAGTGCGATGCGCTTGCGCGCCAGGTCGACTTCCAGCACCTTGACCTTGACGATATCGCCGGGGCGCACCACCTCGCGCGGGTCCTTGACGAACTTGTCGGCCAGCACCGAGACATGGACCAGCCCGTCCTGATGCACCCCGACATCCACGAAGGCGCCGAAATCGACCACGTTGGTCACCGCACCCTCCAGCACCATGCCTGGCTTGAGGTCGGAGATCTTTTCCACCCCTTCCATGAAGGAAGCGGTCTTGAACTCGGGCCGCGGGTCGCGGCCTGGCTTTTCCAGTTCGGCCAGGATGTCGCGCACCGTCGGCTCGCCGAAGGTCTCGTCGGTGAAATCGGCGGGCTTCAGGCTGCGCAGCGCTTCGGCATCGCCGATCAACACCCCGATGTCGCTGCCGGTGGCCGCCATGATCCTGCGCACCACGGGGTAGGCCTCGGGATGCACCGCCGAGCGGTCCAGCGGGTCGTCGCCGTCCATGACGCGCAAGAAGCCGGCGCATTGCTCGAAGGCCTTCGGGCCGAGGCCGGAAACCTTTTGCAGGCCCGCACGATTACGGAAGGCGCCTTTGGCATCGCGCTGGGCGACGATATTGCGCGACAGGGTCTCGCCGATGCCCGACACGCG
>CAMYNJ010000124.1 GCA_947259795.1 uncultured Alphaproteobacteria bacterium
ATCTCGCCGGATCCGGCGCCGACTTTATCGATGAAATCGAGTTCGACGAGTCTTCCCAGACCTTCCAGTCGCAGTTGAGCCTGCCCGTCGCCGACCCGGACACCGGAGAGACGATCGGCGCCGTCACCGTCGGCGTGAACGTCGAAATGCTTCAGTAGGTCCCGCATCGAGGGAAGTTTCTGAAGGGGGGAGTCCAATGCGCATCGATAGACGCGGCAATCCAGGTCACCGCAATGTCCCGGCGTTCGGGCGGGCGGGTTCTCCTCCCTCCGGAACGGGGCTTTGAGACGAAGTGAACGGCTGGCCCGAGCGGTCAGCATACAGCCGGACCGCGCCATGTCACATTTATCAAGAGGATGATCATGTTCAGCAAGCATAAAAACTCAGGCACGACGACCGGAAGGTTGCGGTCGACCGTCGGCAGGAAAGTCGCCTTGGGACTTACCCTGACGATCTTGATCGGCGTGGCAGCGCTGGTCTATTTCGAATCCAACGAACAGCGCAAGAACCTGACGAAGGTTTCCGCCGAATTCCGCCAGGTGATCACGACCCAGTTGGGACTGCGCATGGCCGGCGGGCTGCGCTGGGGCCGCACCAATGCCATCGAAGCCGCCTATAACGACTTGGTCGTCGACGATTCCTACGAAGTCGCGGCGATCGCCGTGTTCGACAATGCCGGCGCGACCGTGGTCAC
The DNA here is from genome assembly GCA_947259795.1 of uncultured Alphaproteobacteria bacterium. Classification (GTDB taxonomy): domain Bacteria; phylum Pseudomonadota; class Alphaproteobacteria; order UBA8366; family JADFVY01; genus JADFVY01. The sequence goes on from CAMYNJ010000124.1 coordinate 695, forward strand.
GCACCAACGCGAGGCGAATGCCGTAATCGACCTTTCCGATGCCGCGTTCCTGGACCGCGGCGCCACTGGTCAACAGGCTATTGTGGAATTCGAGGGCGATCACATGCTGGTCGCCAGCCCCATTTACGTCGCCGAAAAGCGCCTTGGCCTGGTTGTCGTCGCCTACGGAATGGGCCACCTGAACGAACTCATTATCGACAGCTTCATGGTCGACGCGGGAATCGGCGTTGCGGTTCTGTTTGTCTCGATCGTTATCCTGCTGCTGATGGTTCAGTCGCTGGTGGGCCGGCCGCTGGACCAGATGACGCGGGCCATGACCGCGCTTGCCGGCGGCAGTCTCGACGTCGAGGTGCCAGGCACCAGGCGCAACGATGAGATCGGCGAGATGGCCAGCGCGGTTCAGATCTTCAAGGACAATTCGATCGAAAAGCAGCGGCTTGAGGAAGAACAGACCGCCGCCGCGCAGCGTTCCGAGGAAGAGAAACGCCAGGCCATGATAGAGCTTGCCGGCCGTTTCGAAGAGTCGGTGAAGGAAGTCGTCGACGGCGTGTCGTCCTCTGCGACCGAGATGCAGGCCACCGCCCAGCAGATGTCGTCTACCGCCGAGGAAACCAGCCGGCAGTCGGCCAATGTGGCGACCGCTTCCGACCAGGCCACGGCCAACGTGCAGACCGTGGCGGCGACCGCCGAGGAGCTTTCCGCCTCTATCTCGGAAATCGGACGCCAGGTCGGGCAGTCGGCGAAAATCGCCCAGAATGCGGTTGAGGAGTCGGAAAGCGCCGATGCTACCGTTCAGGGCCTGGCCCAGGCCGCCAACCGGATCGGCGAAGTCGTGGACTTGATCAACGACATCGCCGGCCAGACCAACCTGCTGGCGCTCAACGCCACCATCGAGGCGGCCCGCGCCGGCGAGGCCGGCAAGGGCTTTGCGGTCGTCGCCCAGGAGGTCAAGAACCTGGCCAACCAGACGGCTAAGGCGACCGAGGAGATTTCCCAGCAGATCGGATCCGTGCAGGAAGAGACCAACGGCGCGGTTGAAGCGATTCAGCGAATCCGCACCATCATCACGGAGATCAGCGACATCTCGACGACGATTTCCTCGGCCGTCGAGGAGCAGGGCGTTTCCACGCAGGAAATTGCGCGGAATGTCCAGCAAGCTGCACGGGGAACCCAGGACGTGAATGCCAATATCGAGAACGTCAACAAGGCGGCCGGGGAGACCGGCGTTGCCGCGAGCCAGGTGCTGACGGCCAGCCAGGAAATGTCACAGCAGGCCGAAGGGCTGCGCGCCCAGGTCGAGCGTTTCCTGGCCGAAATCCGGGCCGCATAGCCGAATTATCCGGCCCGTGCACCACCAAAGTCTCCAACTTCAGCCCGGCAGGATCAGACCCGATCCTGCCGGGTTGTTTATAGTCAAAGAAACCTGATTCCTGTCGCCTGCATTACTGTGGGCCGCGCCCGCCGCCGGTCAGCCAGAGAGCCCCGCCGGGCAGGCCCGCGGCGATCTGGGCCAGGCCGAACAGGATCGAGACCGACAGCGCGGCGTCCGCCGGCACCCCGGCCAACCCCAGCGCCACCACCATCAGCCCCTCGCGCAGGCCCCAGCCGCCGATCGAGACCGGCACCGTCGACAAAAGAATCACGGCGGGCACCAGCACCAGCGATTCGAACAGCCCGACATCCAGGCCGAGTCCCACCGCGATCACATATACCGACATGACGATCAGCCCATGCACCACCACCGACAATCCCAGCACCGGCAATGACACGGCGGGATGCAGATAGGCCGCATGGGTCGCCTCGGAAAGCTTGTGGACGGGGTCGCGCAGGCGCGCCGGCAACAGCCGTTCCGGAATGCGCCGGGCCAGGATCAGGGCCGCGATCCCGGCTGCGCCGGCCAGCAGGATCGCCGCGAAGGCGAGGCGCGTGGCGGCATCCTCCACCCGCGCATAGAGCAGGGGCTGGCCCGCCGCCACCAGGATGAACAGGCCGGTCAGCCCCGTCACGCGGTCCAGCAGCACGCCGTTGACGCTGGCTGCCAGCGGCAGCCCCAGCCGGTGCGCCCGGTAAATGCGCACCCCGTCGCCGCCGATGGTCGAGGGCAGCGCGTTGTTGAAGAAATAGCCTTCGAAGAACAGGCGTATGGAGGCGCGCAGCGACAGCGCAGGGCCGAACAGCCGCATGATCATCCGCCAGCGCCAGCCGGCCACGAAACAATGCAGCATCAGCAGGGCGACCGCCATGATCGCGGCCGGCAGGGTCAGCCCGGCCATGCGGCTTAGCGCCGCGCCGAGATCGACACCGCGCAGCACCAGCCAGATCAGGCCCGCGCTCACCCCGGCCTTGACGGCGAATGCGATCCATTTCCGTGCGTTGTCGCCCATTTCCCTTGCCCTCGCCGATCCGGCCCCAGATTGCCCGCCGAACATCCGCGACGCAACCGCTTCGGCGCCGCCGCAAAAAAGAGGCGCCCGCCAACGACGAACGCCTCCCGGTACCAATTATGGGCGGTTGATCATTCCTTCACGTCGGCCGCGACCTTCATGCTGATGATCTTGTCCGGATTGTCCACTTGGCCGCTCTGCGGGTGGCCCTTCTTGATGGCGTCGACATTCTCCATGCCGGAAACCACCCGGCCCCAGACGGTATATTGGCCGTTCAGGAAGGGCGAGGCCTTGAAAACGATGAAAAACTGGCTGTCGGCGCTGTCCGGCTGGTTCGAGCGCGCCATCGACACCGTACCGCGCGCATGGGGCAGGCTGTTGAACTCGGCCTTCATCTTCTGGCCCGAACCGCCCATGCCGGTGCCGGTGGGGTCGCCGGTCTGCGCCATGAAGCCGTCGATCACGCGGTGGAAGACGATGCCGTCGTAGAAATTCTGGCGGCAGAGTTCCTTGATGCGCGCCACATGGTTGGGCGCCTGTTCCGGGAACAGCTGGATCACCACCCGCCCGTCCTTGAGTTCCAGGTAGAGGGTGTTTTCCGGGTCCAGCCCGCCGCCCGCGCCGGCGTCGGCCGGACTGCGCTTCACGCCTAGATCGAGGCTTCGCCATTTATTCAAGATAACGGTCTCCTGTCGGTTGGTTCGATACATTTGCTGGCGCGCACCATAACGGCACAGACCGGGGAATGCACCCCTCAGAGCCTGGCCCGAAATATGTTGCTGTTTTCATTGGCGTCTGCCGAGTCGAATGCAAGGCGCGGCCCGCGGGGCGATGCCCGCGCATCGGCCAAGGGATGCAACGCCGCAGTCGGCCGGCAAACGCCAACCCTCCGGGCAGGCTTGTGTTTCCCTCCGGACAGCGTCGAAGGCCGCTTGCGATGCCCGGCATCGCGGCGCGACCTTCTCCTAACCGGAGGAAAACACAAGCCTGTGAAAACAACAACATATTCCGGGCCAGGCTCTCAGGCAGCCAATTCGGGGAAAAGCCCGCGCAGCCCCTCTCGCGTCGCGGCGGCGACGCCGCGTTCGGTGATCAGCCCGGTGACGAGGCGCGCCGGGGTGACGTCGAAGGCCGGGTTGGCGGCGGGGCTGCCGGGCGGGGTTACGGTGACGCTGGCCAGCGCGCCGTCGGCCCCGCGCCCCTGCACCTTTTCCACTTCATCCGTTCCGCGTTCCTCGATCGGGATGTCTGCACCCTTCTCCACCGACCAGTCGATGGTCGGCGAGGGCAGGGCGACGTAGAAGGGCACGCCGTTGTCGTGCGCGGCCAGCGCCTTCAGATAGGTGCCGATCTTGTTGGCGACGTCGCCATTGGCCGCGACCCGGTCGGTGCCGGTGATGACGAGGTCCACCATGCCATGCTGCATCAGGTGGCCGCCGGCATTGTCGGCGATATAGGTATGCGGCACGCCATGATGACCCAGCTCCCAGGCGGTCAGCGCGCCCTGGTTCCGCGGACGCGTCTCGTCGACCCAGACATGGATGTCGATGCCCTCTTCATGGGCCAGATAGACCGGCGCGGTCGCCGTGCCCCAGTCGACGGTGGCGAGCCAGCCGGCATTGCAGTGGGTCAGCAGATTGACGCGTCCGCCGCCTTTGCGTTCGGCGATCTTGCGGATCAGCGCCAAGCCGTTCCGGCCGATCGAACGGTTGATCTCGACATCCTCGTCACAGATTTCGCCGGCGCGGCCCCAGGCGGCCCCGGCGCGCCTGCCCGGCGGCAGAGGCGCCAGCAGCCCGCGCATCCCCTCCAGCGCCCAGCGCAGATTGACCGCCGTGGGCCGCGTCGCCCCCAGCACCTGCAGCGCCTCATGCAAATTGGCGTCGGACGGGTCGGCCCGCATGGCCAGCGCCATGCCATAAGCCGCCGTCGCCCCGATCAGCGGCGCGCCGCGCACCTGCATCACCCGGATGGCATGCGCGGCATCCTCCATGGCGGAAAGGGGAAGCACGCCGAACTCGTAGGGCAGCCGGGTCTGGTCGATAATCTCCACCCAGCCGCCGTCCGCATGCGGCCAGATGCTGCGATAATGGGTTCCGTCGATCTTCATGGGCCTGTTTTAGCGGGGCCGGCGCGCGGCGGCAACAAGGCTGATTGCGCGGGCATGCTATCGAAATCCCGCCAGATGCGCGCGACCGGCTTTCCTGCTGGCGATCCGTTTCAGGGCGGCGGCAAATTCATCTGCTGCGAGGGCCTCGAATCGGAACACGATCTCCGCAATCTGGGGATGACCGTCGAATCTCGCATCGTCCGCGCCTTCTTCCATATGGACGGTGAGAACAGAGTCCCCGACGCGGTTGAGGCAACTGGCCGCGAACAAAACACGGTTGGAACGTTTGCTTGCGCCGAGTTCCATATGGAAACGGTCATCGGCGGAGGACGGGAATCCGCGAAATTTTCCAGCCAGGCTATCGATTTCGTGCGGCAGGGCATAGACCTTCGCACTCCCGCGAAAAGGCCCGCCGTCCGCCGACACCCGCAGCTCCATGAGGTCGATGTCCTCCGGGTCCGCGTCGTGCCAGACGACCTCGATGGAAAGTCCCAGCATGCGTCCGGCGAGGCCCTACGGCAACGCCGTTACCCCGCCGTCGACGATCAGTTCCGTGCCGGTGATCCAGGACGCCCTGTCGGACAGCAGGAAGATGATCGCGTTGGCGATGTCCTCAGCCTTGCCGACGCGGCCCAGCGGCACCGCCGCGGCGGCGCGCTTGACGGCCTCGGGGTCGCGGTCCCAGCGTTCCTGCAGCGGCGTCCAGGCGCCGCCGGGCAGCACGGAGGTCGCGCGGATGCCGTCGCGCGCATACTGGATGGCGATGGATTTGGTCAGCGCGATCACGCCCGCCTTGGAGGCCTGGTAGGCGTCCTGCGGCACGGGATCGCCGCGCAGGCACTGGATCGACGCGATATTGACGATCGAACCGCCACGCGACTGCATCATCGGCACCGCGCATTTCATGGTCATCACCATGGATTTCAGATTGATGTCCATCACCTTGTCCCAGATATCGAATTCGATATCGATGGCGCTGACATCCTTGCCGAACCACAGCACGCCGGCGCCGTTGACCAGATAGTCCAGCTGCTTCAGCCCGTCGAAAACGCCGCTGACGAAATCCCAGTCGGTCACGTCGCCCCGGTGATAGGTCGCCTTGCCGGGGCCTTCCGGCAAGGCCGGTTGGTCCAGAAGGTCGATGATATGCGCATTGGCCCCTTCGGCCACCAGCATCGCGGCGGTCTCATAGCCCACGCCCCCGGCGGCGCCGGTGATAACGGCGGTCTTTCCTTCGAATTCGCCCATCCTGTCGCCTCCCTGCGGTTACACACACGCTATTGCAGCAGGGTTTCACACCGACTGGCAAGCAAAGATTGCAACCGGCAATTTGCGGCGACGGAGATGAAAGACGACTTCAGGCGACCCGAACAGCCCCGCAGTACGGGCAATCGGAGCATTTCTCTTCTCTGTTCGGGGGGAAGAACGACAGGGCGGCGATGCTGCGGCCGTCGACGGCGACAAGGTCTGTGTCTCCGACACGCGCCAAAGCGAGGTCGAGACGCTCGACCGCGAGACCGGCGATGCGATCGGCAAGGTCGGCGTGCAGGGTACGAAAGACGGTCGGTTCCAGTGGCCGACCCGCCTTGCTCTCGGTGCCGGAGGCAATCTCTACGTTACCGACTTCCTGAATTTTCGGGTGCAGGAATTCGACAGGAACGGCCAGTTCATCAAGACGATCGGCGAACTGGGCAACTGGCCGGGCGCCATGCCGCGCCCCAAGGGCATCGCGGTCGACAGGGACGGCTATCTCTATGTGGTGGATGCCGCCTTCGAACTCGTCCAGGTCTTCGACACGCGCACGGCCGAGGTCCTGTTGGGCTTCGGAAAGAACGGGCCGAAACCGGGCGGCAACTGGCTGCCGTCCGGCATCGATATCGACTACGACAACCTCGAATATTTCGCCAAATATGTGGACAAGAACTTCAGCGCCAAATACCTGGTCTATGTCGTCAACCAGGCAGGCCCCCGAAAGCTGAACGTCTATGCCTTCGGCGACTGGATCGGCCCGCCGCCGAAGGGCGCCACGCAACCCGCCGACGCCACGCAGCCCGCGGACGCCGGGAGCTAGCGGACGGACTCCCCTGGCGGCGAAATCTGTGATTCCGCGCCTCCACCGGACCCTCCCCCTTCAACGGGGGAGGGTCCTGGTTTTGGGGGGCATGCCGACATCGCCTATGCGATGAAGGAAGCCGTCAGCTCCTGATGCGCGCCATTTTCGGGTCGTAGAGCGGGTCAACGAAGACCTCGCAGGGGACGCGCTCGGTGGCGACTTCCAGTTCGTATGAACCCGACAGCACATAATCGCGATCGACGCCGTCCCTGTTGCGGACATAGCCATAGCCAATGTTGGTCTCCAGCGTGTAGCCCCAGCCGCCGCTCGACAGCCAGCCGACGCGCTCGCCATCGCGGTAGATGGTCTCGCGGCCCAGCAGCACGACATCTTTGTCCGCCACCGTGAAACCGGCCAGCATCTTGTCCACGCCGGCCTCCCGCTGGGCCAGGATCGCCTCGCGGCCGAGGAAGGGAATGTTCGACTTCAGCTTCACCGCCCAGCCCAGCCCGGCCTCGAGCGGGGTGTAGTCGGGCCCGATATCGGCGCCCCAGGCGCGGTAGCCTTTTTCAAGCCGCAGGCTCTCGATCGCGCGGTAGCCGGCGTTGGCGATACCATGCGCCGCGCCCGCCTTCATCAGCAATTCATAGACATGCGCCGCGCATTCCATCGGCATATGCAGCTCCCAGCCCAGCTCGCCCACAGAGGTGACGCGCAAGGCCGTGACCGGCGCGCCGGCACTATGGATCCGGCGCGCAGTGCCGAAGGGGAAGCCCCCGTTGGAAACATCGTCGCGGCTGATCGCCGACAAAACCTCGCGCGCCGCCGGTCCCATCAGCGACATCACTGCGTTGGAGGACGTCACGTCGACCAGATGCGCGTCGCGCCCGGCCGGGATATTCGCCTTGATCCAGGCGAAATCATGGGTCGCGAAGCCGGTGCCGGTGACGATGTAGAAGCGGTCGGTGGCGAGGCGCGCGACCGTGAGGTCGCATTCGATGCCGCCGCGTTCGTTCAGCATCTGGGTATAGGTCAGGCTGCCCTGCGGCTTGGCGATATTGTTGGCGCAAATCCAGCCCAGCGCCGCCTCGGCATCCCGGCCGACCATCAGAAACTTGGCGAAGGAGGTCTGGTCGAACAGGCCGACCCGTTCGCGTACGGCCCGGTGTTCCTCGCCGACATGGGCAAACCAGTTCTGGCGGCCGAAGGAATAGTCGTCGCGCGGCGCAACACCCTTGGGCGCGAACCAGTTGGGCCGCTCCCAGCCCAGCTTCTCGCCGAAGCAGGCGCCCTGTTCGCGCAGCCGTTCGTAAAGTGGCGACCGGCGTAGCGGCCGGCCGCTCTCATGCTCCTCGAACGGCCAGGCGATGGTGTAATGCTTGCCGTACATCTCCAGCGTACGCGTGCGCACCCATTCGATATCGTCATGCGGCTGGCCAAAGCGCCGAATATCTGCGGCCCACAGATCGTAGGGCGGCTGGCCGCCGGCGATCCATTCCGCCAGCGCCTTGCCGGCCCCGCCGCCCGCCGCGATGCCGAAGGCGTTGAAGCCCGCACCGACGAAGAAGCCGCCGCATTCCGGCGCCTCGCCGAGGATGAAATTGCCGTCGGGGGTGAAGCTTTCCGGCCCGTTGATCAGCTGCTTGACCCCGGCGGTCTCCAGCGCCGGCACGCGGCCCAGCGCCAGTTCCATCATCGGTTCGAAATGGTCCCAGTTCTCGCCCAGCAACGAGAAATGGAACTTGTCGGGAATGCCGTCCTCGGCCCAGGGGATGGGGTTGGGCTCGTAGCCGCCCATTACCAGCCCGCCGACCTCTTCCTTGTAATAGGTCAGCCGGTCCGGGTCACGCAGGGTCGGCAAATCGCGCGGCACGCCGTCGATCGGCTCGGTCACCAGATACTGGTGCTGCACCGAAACCAGCGGCACCGTCACCCCCACCATCCGCCCGATCTCGTTGGCCCACTGGCCGGCGCAGTTGACCGCGACCTCGCATTCGATGCGGCCCTGGTCGGTCACCACTGCGGCGACGCGGCCATCCCGGACCTCGATGGCGGTGACCTTCGCGTCCTCGACGATTGTCACGCCCTTTGCCCGCGCACCCTTGGCCAGCGCCTGGGTAATGTCGGACGGATTCGCCTGGCCGTCGGTCGGCAGGAAGGCGGCGCCGACCACGTCATGGACTTCCATGATCGGCCAGAGCTTCCTGGCCTCTTCCGGGCTCAGCAGTTCCATCTCCAGCCCGAAGCTGCGCGCCATGGTGGCCTGGCGCTTGACCTCGGTCCAGCGTTCCTGCGTGCAGGCCAGCCGCAGCCCGCCGTTCATCTTCCAGCCGGTCGCCTGCCCCGTTTCCTTCTCCAGCCGGTCGTAGATCGCCACCGAATGGCCCAGCAACTGCGTGATATTGGCGTTGCTGCGCAACTGCCCGACCAGCCCCGCCGCGTGCCAGGTCGACCCGCTGGACAGCTGGCCCGCCTCAACAAGCACGGTGTCCTTCCAGCCCTCGGCCGCCAGATGATAGGCCGTGGAGCAGCCGACGATGCCGCCGCCGATCACCACCGCCCTTGCCCGTGTCGGAAATGTCGCCATCAAATGTCTCTACTTTGCCAGATAGTCTTCATGGGACCGTT
>CAMYNJ010000125.1 GCA_947259795.1 uncultured Alphaproteobacteria bacterium
CAAGCAAAACTTGCAGGGAACAACACAGATGAAATTCCAAAAAGCAATCGCCGCCGCTGCGGCGCTGACTCTTGTCGGCTTCGCGGCCGGGGCGCAGACACTCGATGCGGTCAAATCCCGCGGCCATGTCCTTTGCGGCGTAAGCCAGGGACTGCCCGGCTTCTCCAACCCGGACGACAAGGGCAACTGGACCGGCATCGACGTCGACGTCTGCCGCGCCGTCGGCGCTGGCATCTTCGGTGACGACAGCAAGGTCAAATTCGTACCGCTGTCGGCCAAGGAACGTTTCACTGCGCTGCAGTCCGGCGAGGTCGATGTTCTGTCGCGCAACACCACCTGGACATTCAGCCGCGACAACTCACTGGGCCTCGAGTTCGTCGGTGTCAACTACTACGACGGCCAGGGCTTCATGGTCCGCAAGGATCTTGGCGTCAAAAGCGCCAAGGAACTGGCCGGCGCTGCCGTGTGCACCAATACCGGCACGACCACCGAGCTGAACGTGGCCGACTATTTCCGCGGCAACAAGATGGACTACAAGGTGGTCGCCTTCGAGAAAGCGGACGAGGTTGTCGCGGCCTACGACGCCGGCCGCTGCGATGTTTACACCACCGACCGTTCGGGCCTCGCCGCCCAGCGCACCAAACTGAAGAATCCGGATGCGCATGTCGTGCTGCCGGAGATCATCTCGAAAGAGCCGCTCGGCCCGGCCGTGCGCCATGGCGACAGCCAGTGGGCCGACATCGTCCGCTGGTCGCTCAATACGATGATCATCGGCGAGGAACTCGGCATCACCTCGGCCAATGTCGACAAGATGAAAGGCTCGTCCAACCCCGAGGTCAAACGGATGCTCGGCCAGGAAGCCAATTTCGGCGAGCAGCTCGGCCTCGGCCAGGATTTCTCTTACAGCATCCTGAAAAAGGTCGGCAACTACGCCGAGAGCTACAACAGGAATGTCGGCCCCGACACGCCGCTGAAGCTCGATCGTGGGCTGAACGCACTGTGGAACAACGGCGGCATCCTCTACGCGCCGCCGTTCCGGTGAGCCGGACTTGAACAAGAGCGCCCCCGGTCGTAGGCCGGGGGCTTTTTTTTGGCGGCTGCTCGTTGGGCACGGAATTGTTTGACTTGGGCCGGGCTTTCGTATTCGCTTAATCAAAACGACAAGACCGAACAGGGATAGGAACATGGCGTCACGGGGAGAGACTCCCTCACGCAGCAGAACTGCGTTCTGGAACGATCCGAAATTCAGAAGCGTATTCTTTCAGCTGCTCGTTGTGGCGGCTGTCGTCGGGTTTGGCTGGTACCTGTTCCGCAATACCAGCGCCAACCTGGAACGACAAGGCATTGCTTCCGGTTTCGGTTTCCTCAATTCCACCGCCGGTTTCGGCATCATCGACAGCTGGATCGAATACAGCGAGGAATCGACCTATGGCCGGGTGTTCTGGGTCGGCCTGCTGAATACCCTGACCGTTTCGGGCCTTGGCATTATCCTGGCAACGATCATCGGTTTTATCGTTGGCATCAGCCGCCTGTCGTCGAACTGGCTCATTTGCCGGATGGCCACCGTCTATATAGAGACGCTGCGCAATATCCCGCTGCTGCTGCAGATTCTGTTATGGTACGGCCTGATCCTGAAGGGTTTCCCGAATATCCGGAACAGTTACAGTTTATTCGATACGATCTTCCTCAACAATCGGGGCCTCTATACGCCGAAGCCTATCTTCGAGCCGGGAACATGGCTGCTGCTGCTGGGCTTCGCCATCGCCATCGCCGGCATTATCTGGCTTTCGGCCTGGAGCCGCCGCCGCCAGAAGCTCACCGGCGAGCAGTTCCCCGTCTTGCTGACCTCGCTTGGCATGATTTTTTGTCTGCCGGCCTTGGGCTTGGTCGTAGCCTCGATCGCCTATGGCGGCGCGCCGATATCCTTCGATTACCCCGCGCTGCAGGGTTTCAATTTCAAAGGTGGCTCCGAACTCATTCCTGAACTCGTAGCGCTGCTGCTGGCCCTGTCCGCCTATACGGCCGCCTTCATCGCCGAGATCGTGCGCGCCGGCATCATGGCGGTCAGCCACGGCCAGACCGAGGCCGCCCGTTCGCTGGGCCTGCGCAACGGGCCCAGGAAAATGGCGCTGGTGGAGAGGTGACGAGATGACCGATACCGCACCGAACGGCGCCATCGTCAAGCATGACCGCCATGAAGACCTGCCGCCGCCCAAGAGCGAGGTTGGCGTCTATGGCTGGGTGTATCACAATCTCCTGTACCCCTGGTACAATGCACTGCTGACCACGGTCGGCGGGCTCGTCGCCGTCCTGACGATCTGGGCCATCGTGGATTACGTCTTTTTGGGCGCTGTCTTTGTCGGTGACGGGCCAGAGGCCTGCACGGCGCAGGACGGATCGATCATCCACGCTTGCTGGGTGTTCATCGATGTCCGATTCTATCAGTTCATATATGGCCCCTTCTATGCAGAAGGGTCCCGCTGGCGGGTAGACTTTTCGTTCCTGATTCTGGCGTTGGTGGCCACGCCGCTGTTCCTCAAAGAGCAGTGGATCCAGCGCAAGATCGGCCTCGGATTCGCAGCGGTCGCGACCGTCTTTTCCCTCGCCGTGTATGGCGTTGGGCCCGCTGTGATCGTCGCGCTCATGATGTTCGCGCCTTACGGCCTTACGTATGCCCGGGTCGGCGCGATGCTGCCGCGCAGCGACGACAATGCCGCGGTTGGGTTCGGCATCCGCCTGGCCGTTATCGTCGCCGCAGGTATTGCGGGATATTTGCTCGGCGGGGAGATCGTGGGCGGCCAGGAAGCGGCTTCGCTCGGCTTGATAGCGGCGTTTCTCGCGTTCGGCCTGATCACGCTCAACCGGGCCTCGATCAAGTCCTGGATCATCTTCCTCCTGGTCTTCATCTATCCCTTCATCGCGTTCTTCCTCTGGGTCGGCGACGGGTTCGGACTGGAGCATATAGCGACATCGCTGTGGGGCGGGCTGTTCCTGACACTGGTCGTGGCCGGCACCGGCATCGCGGCCTCATTGCCGATCGGTATCCTGTTCGCGCTGGGCCGGCGCTCGGACATGCCGGCGGTCCGCGCCGTATCGATCGCCTTCATCGAACTGTGGCGGGGCGTCCCACTGATCACCGTGCTGTTCATGTCCTCGGTGATGCTGCCGCTGTTCCTGCCGGAGGGCGTGAATTTCGACAAGCTGTTGCGGGCGCTGATCGGCGTGGCGCTGTTTTCCTCCGCCTATATGGCCGAAGTCGTGCGCGGCGGCCTGCAGGCGATCCCCAAGGGCCAGTATGAGGCGGCAGCGGCCATGGGGCTGGGATACTGGCAGATGATGCGCCTGATCATCCTGCCCCAGGCGCTGAAACTGGTCATCCCGGGCATCGTCAACACCTTCATCGGGCTGTTCAAGGACACGACCCTGGTGCTGATCATCGGGCTGTTCGACTTGCTGGGCAGCGTCCAGATTGCGACGACCGATCCGAAATGGGTCGCCATGTACGTCGAAGGCTACATATTCAC
>CAMYNJ010000126.1 GCA_947259795.1 uncultured Alphaproteobacteria bacterium
CGGGCCTGAACCCCCGGGAGTCGGCCGAGTTGAACCAGCTTCTGCTGTTCATCAAGACCGAACACAAGATCGGGCTATTGCTGATCGAACACGATATGATCGTCGTCATGGGGATTTCCGACCGCATCGTGGTGCTGGACTATGGCCGCAAGATTTCCGACGGCACGCCGGAGGAGGTGCGCAACGATCCGGCCGTGATCCGTGCCTATCTCGGTGAAGACGAAGACGAGGCGGAGGCGGCGCGATGACCGGCGAAGCGATGCTGTCCGTTTCCGGCGTCCATACGTTCTATGGCAATATCGAGGCACTGCGTGGCGTCGATCTGGAAGTGAACCGGGGTGAAATCGTCACCATGATCGGTGCCAACGGCGCCGGCAAATCGACTCTCCTGATGACGATCTGTGGCAATCCGCACGCGGCGCGGGGGCGCATCGTACTGGAAGACACGGACATCACCGCGCTGCCCACCGACGCGATCGTTCACCGTGGCATCGCGCAGTCGCCCGAGGGCCGGCGCATCTTCCCCCGCATGACCGTCATGGAAAACCTGATGATGGGTGCGACGGTTGCCGACCCGGCATATTTCGACGAGGATCTGGCCGGGGTCTTCGAACTGTTTCCGATCCTGAAAGAACGCAGCGACCAGCGAGGTGGAACCCTCTCTGGCGGCGAACAGCAGATGTTGGCGATCGGGCGGGCGCTCATGAGCCGCCCGCGGTTGCTGCTGCTTGACGAGCCGTCCCTGGGTCTGGCGCCGCTGGTCGTCAAGCACATATTCAAAACGCTGCGCGACATCAACGAGCAGCAGGACATGACGATATTCCTCGTCGAGCAGAACGCCTTTCACGCGCTGCAGCTGGCGCACCGCGGCTACGTCATGGTCAACGGCCGCATTACACTCAGCGGCACGGGAGAGGAGTTGCTCGCCACGTCAGAGGTGCGCGCGGCCTATCTCGAGGGCGGACACTAAGGGGGCGCGATGTATGGAACAGTTGATCGGAAACAGCCTGACCGTGTTTATCGGTGTGACCTGCGTTTTGGCCGGCGGGGCCGCCTGGATGACCGGCCATGCGCTTGCCACGAACTGGCGCCCGGCGTGGCAGGCGGTAGGCTATGCCCTGCTGCTCGCGCTGGCGGACCGTTTTCTGATCTTCGCCCTGTTCGAGGGCCAACTGCTATCGCTGGCCGGTTTTGCACTCGATGCCACATCGCTGGTTGTTATTGCGCTCGCGGGACATCGGATCACCCTCGTCGGCCAGATGGTCAGCCAATATCCATGGTTGTACGAACGGCAAGGTCTGTTATCGTGGCGTCAACGCAGCCCCGTCATGTCGGGCGTCAGCCAGGAATGACGGAGACATCTACAAAGCCGTTGCAGTAGAGCTGGAAGCAGCATAATTTTACGCTTAACGCGCTCGGTCAATCGCTGCGCGGTTTGTATTATCTTGGTCCCGTCTCAAGGGACCCCTGACAGGGAGTAAAATGAGAATGAAAGGACATATGAGCGTTTTCGCGGCCGTTGCCGCGGTATCCCTCTTCGGCGCCGCGACGGCGCATGCCGATATCACGATCGCCACCGCCGGCCCGATGACCGGCCAGTACGCCAGTTTCGGGGCGCAGATGAAGGCCGGCGCGGAACAGGCCGTCGCCGACATCAACGCCAAGGGCGGCGTGCTCGGACAGAAACTCGTGCTTGAGATCGGCGACGACGCCTGCGATCCCAAGCAAGCCGTGGCCGTGGCCAACCAGATGGTCAACAAGGGGATCAAGCTGATGGCCGGGCATTTCTGCTCCGGCTCGTCGATCCCGGCTTCGGCGGTCTATAACGAGGAAGGCATCCTGCAGATCTCGCCGGCCTCGACCAACCCGAAACTGACCGACCAGGGGCTGGACAACGTGTTTCGCACTTGCGGCCGCGACGACCAGCAGGGCCAGGTCGCGGGGGCTTTCCTTGCCAACAAGTTCAAGGGCAAGAAGATTGCCATCATCCACGACAAGACCGCCTACGGCAAAGGCCTGGCTGACGAAACCATGAAGTACATGAACAAGGCCGGGCAGAAAGAGGCCATGTACGAGGCTTACACCGCCGGTGAGAAGGACTATTCCGCTCTCGTCTCGAAGCTGAAGCAAGCCGGCGTCGATGTCCTCTATGTCGGCGGCTATCACACTGAGGCAGGCCTCATCGTGCGCCAGATGCGCGATCAGGGCATGAAGACGATGCTGATGTCGGGCGACGCGCTGGTTACCGACGAATATTGGGCGATCACCGGCGCCGCCGGCGAAGGCACGCTGATGACCTTCAGCCCGGACCCGCGCAAGAACCCGGTCGCCGCCCCGGTCGTCGAGGCCTTCCGCAAGAAGGGCATCGAGCCGGAGGGCTACGTCCTTTATACCTACGGCGCAATCCAGGCCTGGGCGCAGGCTGTCGAGAAATCGGGCGGCACGGACACCAGTAAGGTGGTTGCGACCTTGCATAGCAATCAGTTCGATACCGTCCTCGGCAAGATCGGTTTCGATAAGAAGGGCGACGTGACCGCGCCTGGTTATGTGTTCTACGAGTGGAAGAACGGCAAGTACGACTATCTGCAGTAGGATACTGGACCGGAAGGGA
Organism: uncultured Alphaproteobacteria bacterium; assembly: GCA_947259795.1. Classification (GTDB taxonomy): domain Bacteria; phylum Pseudomonadota; class Alphaproteobacteria; order UBA8366; family JADFVY01; genus JADFVY01. Next base: position 2,612 of record CAMYNJ010000126.1, read on the forward strand.
CCGGAAGGGCCCGGCCTGCGCGGTCGGGCCCTTTCTTTTTTCTTGTGGCGTTGGGCCGCTCCGTCGTCCCGAGCCGCAATCGCTCTGGCATAAGATCGGCGGTTGTCTGCGAGCCTGGAGGACATGCCATGAAAGCCTGGGAAATCGTTTCGGACGGCGGGATCGACGCGCTGGCATGCAACGAGCGGCCGACGACGGCGCCGGGGCCGGGCGAGGTGTTGGTGCGCATGCGCGCCAACTCGATCAATTTCCGCGACCTTTCCACCGTGCTGGACCCGGGCGCGCGCAACCTGCCCTATCCGCGCATCCCCAATTCCGACGGCGCCGGCGAGGTGGCCGCGACGGGGCCCGGCGTCACGCGCTGGAAGGCGGGCGACCGGGTGGCGGGCTGCTTCTTCCAGGACTGGCCGGCGGGCGGCATTTCGGCCGGGGCCATGGCGACCGCACTGGGCGGCGCGCTGGACGGCGTGCTGGCAGAGCAGGCGGCGCTGCGCGAGGGCGGGCTGGTCGCGATACCCGACCACCTGTCCTTCGAGGAGGCGGCCTGCCTGCCCTGCGCCGGGCTGACAGCTTGGAACTGCCTGATCGCGGGCGGTGGATTGCGCGCCGGGGAGACGGTGCTGCTGCTGGGCACCGGCGGCGTATCGATCTTCGCGCTGCAGTTCGCCATTGCCGCGGGCGCGCGGGTCATTATTACCTCGTCCAGCGATGAGAAGCTGGAACGCGCGCGCGCCATGGGCGCCCATGAAACCATCAATTACATCGACCATCCCGGCTGGGCGACGCGATTCCTGGAACTGACCGGCGGGCGCGGCGCCGACCATGTGCTGGAGGTCGGCGGTCCGGGCACCATGGAGCAGTCGATCGAGGCGGTGCGGGTCGGCGGCCATATTGCCTATGTCGGCGTGCTGACCGGCGGCGCGATCAATCCGGTCGGCATCATGCGCAAATCGATCCGGCTGCAGGGCGTCTATGTCGGTAGCCGCGCCATGTTCGAGGACATGAACCGTGCACTGGCCCTGCATGATCTGCATCCCGTCATCGACCGGACTTTCTCCTTCGCGGACGCGCGCGATGCCTTTCACCATATGAAGGCGGCGGGGCATTTCGGAAAGATTGTGATTACGGTATAGCCCTGATTTCCCGCGCGGCTCACGCCGACGTGACCCTTCTGCAACCGAAACACGCTTGACTCCTATATCGCTCCGATATACTGGTTATATCGTTTCGATATATATCGACTCGATACGACCCCTTCAGGGCGGCGCGAATATGGCCGCCCTTTACCGCGCGGGAGCAGGATCATGGATGTCAGGATGGTTTGTCTCGGTGTACTGACGCTGGGCGACGCCACCGGCTACGAAATTCGCAAGATGTTCGAGGAAGGACCGTTCCAGTATTTCACGGATGCGGGCTTCGGATCGATCTATCCGGCGCTGAAGAAGCTGCATGGCGAGGGTTATGTGACGGTTCGCGAACAGGCGCAGGACAGCCGGCCCGACAAGAAGGTCTATACCATCACGCCGGCAGGCCGCGCGGCCTTCACGGCGGCCATCGCCAAGGCTCCCGGGGCCGACAAGTTCCGCTCCGACTTCCTGCTGGCGATGTTTTTCGAGCATTTCATGCCGCCGGACCTGATCGCTGAAGCCGTGGACGAACGCATCAAATGGTACCGGGAGAAGCTGGAGCTTATGCAGTCCTGCGACCGGTCGGGATGGGGCGCGGGTCCGACATTCGTGAACCTGTTCGGCCAGGCTGTCTACGGGGCGGCGGCGAATTTCCTGGAGGAAAATCGCGATGGGCTGATCAAGTCGGCGGGATATCCCCCAAAACCCGAAGCGGCGGAATAGGCAGGAGGGTGCAAGGACAATGAAAGGCTCCTACCTGATTGCGCTCGTTGTCGCGCTGGCGGCCGCCCTATGGATGGCTTCGCCCTATCTGATCGGCGCCCCCGAAGAGACCGAAAGCGCCTCTGGCGCCGCCGCGGTGCCGACCGAGCCGGCGGCGAAGACGCCCATGCGGGTGCAGGTCCGCCAATCGATCGCGGAGACGAGGGTCAATTCGCTGGTGCTGACCGGGCAGACCGAGGCCTCACGCCAGGCCACTGCCAGGGCGGAAACGGCGGCGCGCGTCGTCGCGGTCGAAGCCGAGAAAGGCGCGCCAGTAGCCGAGGGCGACATCATCGTACGACTGGCCATCGACGATCGCGAGGCCCTGCTGAACGAGGCCCGGGCACTGCTGAAGCAGCGCAAGATCGAATATACGGCGGCCAGTGAACTGTCGTCCAAGGGCTTCCAGACGCAGACCAGGCTGGCGGAGGCCAATGCCAATCTGGAGGCCGCGGAAGCGCGCCTGAGGCGCATCCAGATCGATATCGAGCGCACCGTGATCCGCGCCCCCTTCGACGGCGTGATCCAGACCCGCATGGTGGAGGTCGGCGACTATCTGGGGATCGGCGATCCGATCGCCCTGATTGTCGACCTTGACCCACTGATCGCGGTTGCCCAGTTGTCGGAGCGCGAGATTGCCGGCGTCGTAAGTGGCGGCAAGGGCAAGGTGCGGCTGATCACCGGCGATATCGTTGACGGGCGGGTGCGCTATGTCTCGTCCGTGGGCAGCCAGGGCACCCGGACCTTCCGCGTGGAACTGGCGATCGACAATGCCGAAAACCGCCTGGCGGCGGGGCTGACAGCAGAAATCCGACTGCCGGTGATGGCCGTCGAGGCGCACAACATGTCGCCTGCGGCCCTGACGCTGGACGATGCCGGAATCGTCGGCGTGAAGATCGTCGATGCGGCCAACATCGTGCGGTTCCACCCGGTCGAACTGGTTGCCGATGGGACGGACGGCATCTGGATCGGCGGCCTGCCCCATGAGGCGAAGATCATCACGGTGGGTCAGGAATTCGTGCTGCCGGGCCAGACGGTTACGCCGGTGCCGGAAGGCAGCATCCCGTCATTGCCCGGAAGACTAAGCGGGAGCGCACTGTGAAACTGATCGACGCCGCCCTTTCGCGTTCGCGCACGGTGATTTCGGCGCTGCTGCTGATCCTCGTCAGCGGCGCATACGCATGGGTGGAAATCCCCAAGGAAGCCGACCCGGACATCACCATCCCGAAGATCTACATCACGATCAATCATGAAGGCATCAGCCAGGAGGATGCCGAGCGGGTGCTGGTACGCCCGATGGAGGAAAAATTGCGCTCTATCGAGGGCGTGAAGGAAATGATCTCCTGGGCGCGCGAGGGCGGCGCCAACATCCTGCTGGAATTCGACGCCGGTTTCGACCCCGACAGCGCGTTGCTGGACGTGCGCGAGGAGGTCGACAACGCCAAGAACGACTTGCCCGCCGAAAGCGATGAACCCCATGTGCAGGAGGTCAATATCAGCCTGTTCCCGGTGCTCGTGGTGACCATGTCGGGCCCGCTGCCGGAACGCGCGCTGCTGGCCCTGGCGCGCGACCTCAAGGATGAGGTCGAGGCGCTCCCGGCGGTCCTGGAGGTCAAGATCGCGGGCGACCGCGACGAACGGGTAGAGGTTATCGTCGACCCGATCCTGGTCGAGAGCTACGCGCTGGACCCGGAACAAATGGCCGTCGTCGTCACCCGATTCAACCAGTTGATCGCCGCCGGCGCGATGGATACCGGCCAGGGCCGCTTTTCGGTCAAGGTGCCCGGCGTATTCGATTCCGTGCGCGACATCATGAAGCTGCCGATCAAGGTGGAAGGCGACGCGGTTATCACGCTGGCCGACATCGCCTCGGTGCGCCGAACCTTCCGCGATGCCGAGGGATTCGCCCGGGTCAATGGCCAACCGGCGTTGGCGCTGGAAGTCTCCAAGCGCGCCGGCGAGAACATTATCGACACCATCGAGGCAGTAAGGGAAATAGTCGAGGCGACGCGGTCGGGCTGGCCGGAGACCATCGAGATTACCTATAGCCAGGATAAGTCGAAGGACATCCGTTTGATCCTGGGCGATCTGCAGAACAATGTCATCAGCGCGGTGCTGCTGGTGATGATCGTCGTCATAGCGGCGCTCGGCCTGCGTTCAGGCTTCCTGGTCGGCATCGCCATTCCGGGTTCGTTCCTGTCCGGCATCCTGGTGCTGGCCGCCTTTGGAATGACGATGAATATCGTGGTGCTGTTCGCGCTGATCCTGGCCGTCGGCATGCTGGTGGACGGCGCCATCGTGGTCACCGAATATGCCGACCGCAAAATGACCGAGGGCGAACCGCGCAGGCTGGCCTACGGGATGGCGGCCAAGCGCATGTCATGGCCGATCATAGCCTCGACCGCGACCACGCTGGCCGCCTTCCTGCCGCTGCTGTTCTGGCCGGGCATCGTAGGCGAGTTCATGAAATATCTGCCGATCACACTGATCGCGACGCTTGCCGCGTCGCTGACGATGGCGCTGATCTTCGTGCCGACCGTCGGCGCCTATATCGGCAAGGCCGGCGCCGAGGACGAACAAACCGCCCTGGCCCTGGCCGCGGGCAGCGGTGAGGAATTGATGCGCCTGAAAGGACCGGTCGGCCTGTACGTCCGCTTGCTGGCGCTGGCCTTGCGCTGGCCCTCGCTGGTGCTTTTGCTTGCCGTGCTGACGCTGGGCGGCACTTGGATAGCCTACGCAAGCTTCGGCAAGGGCGTGGAATTCTTCCCCGAGGTCGAACCCGACCGCGCCGTGGTGCAGATCCATGCGCGCGGCAACTTGTCGGCCCTGGAGCAGGACCAGCTGGTCGCCCGGGTCGAGGCCCATGTGCTGGATATCGCCGGGGAACGGAACGAATTCACCACCGTCTATACTGCCAGCGGCAAGCGGGAAAGCCGAACGGAGGAAGCCGAAGACGTGATCGGCACGATCTCGCTGGATTTCGTCAAGTGGGACCAGCGCCGCACGGCCCGCGAAATCCTGGACGACATCCAGGGGCGTAGCGCCGGCATTCCCGGCATCATCGTCGAGACCAGGAAGGAGGAAGGCGGCCCGCCGGTCGGCAAGCCGATTCATGTAGAACTGGCCGCGAACGACTGGGATCGGCTGTACCCGGTGGTCGATCTCGTGCGTGCGCGCGTCGAACAGATGGAAGGCTTGCGCGACATCGAGGACAGCCGCCCGATCCCCGGCATCGAATGGGAATTGCAGGTCGACCATGAACAGGCGGCGCGCTTCGGCGCCGATGTTGCGGTGATCGGCTGGTTCGTGCAGATGGTCACCAAGGGGCTGAATATCAGCTCCTACCGGCCCGACAACAGCGACGAGGAACTGGACATCGTCATCCGCTTCCCCGAGGCGAACCGCACGCTTGTACAGATGGACAGCATCCGCATCCGCACCGAGTTGGGGCTGGTGCCGATCGGCAATTTCGTCAAGCGCGTGGCGCGGCCCAAGGCCGGTACGCTGCAGCGGGTTAATATGCATCGAGTCATGTCGGTGAAGGCGGACGTGATGGAAGGCGTGCTGGCCGACGACAAGGTACACGAACTGCGCGAATGGATCGCCGGCGTAAAACTGCCGCCGGGCGTGACCTATAGGTTCAAGGGTGAGGACGAAGAGCAGGCCGCCGCACAGGCCTTCCTCGGCAAGGCCTTCGGCGTGGCGCTGTTCATCATGGCGATCATCCTGGTGACCCAGTTCAACAGCTTCTACAGCGGCTTCTTGATCCTGTCGGCGGTGATCATGTCGACGGTCGGGGTGTTGCTGGGGCTGCTGATCACCGGCCAGCCCTTCGGCATCGTGATGAGCGGCGTCGGCGTGATCGCGCTGGCCGGCATCGTAGTGAATAACAATATCGTGCTGATCGACACATTCGACCGGCTGCGCGCGGTCGAGCCCGATCCGAAGCTGGCGGTACTGCGCACCGGCGCCCAGCGCCTGCGGCCGGTGCTGCTGACCACGGTGACGACGATCCTGGGCCTGCTGCCGATGGTGCTGAGCACGAATATCGATTTCTTCAGCCGCCAGATCACCGTCGGCGCACCCTCGACCCAGTGGTGGACCCAGCTGTCGACGGCCATCGCCTTCGGACTGGCCTTCGCAACGGTGCTGACCCTGGTGGTGACGCCGTCGGCCCTGATGCTACGGGCCAATATGCGCGGCCGAATCGATCAATGGCGCGACGCGCGCGTGCGCCGCAAGGCGGCGAAAGCCGCGGCCGACCGGGCGGAAACGCCGCCGATTAAGCAGGCCGCCGAGTAAAGGGTGGCGCGCTACATCGCCGTCACCCCATCGCCGCCTTCAGGTTCTCGTCGATCTTGTCGAGGAACTGGGTGGTGGTCAGCCATTTCTGGTCGGCGCCGATCAGGATCGCCAGATCCTTGGTCATGAAGCCGGATTCCACCGTCTCGATGCAGACCTTCTCCAGCGTCTCGGCGAATTTCACCACCTCGGGCGTGTTGTCGAACGTCCCGCGGTAATAGAGGCCCCGTGTCCAGGCGAAGATCGAGGCGATCGGGTTGGTCGAGGTCTCCTTGCCCTGCTGGTGCAGGCGGTAATGGCGCGTCACCGTACCATGCGCCGCCTCGGCCTCGATCGTCTTGCCGTCCGGCGTCATCAGCACCGACGTCATCAGGCCGAGGCTGCCGAAGCCCTGCGCCAGTGTGTCTGACTGCACGTCGCCGTCATAGTTTTTGCAGGCCCAGACATAGCCGCCGGACCATTTCATGGCACAGGCCACCATGTCGTCGATCAGGCGATGCTCGTAGGTGATGCCCTTGGCCGCGAAACGGTCCTTGAATTCGCTGTCGAACACCTCCTGGAAAATGTCCTTGAAGCGCCCGTCATAGACCTTGAGGATGGTGTCCTTGGTCGACAGGTACACCGGCCAGCCGAGGTCCAGGCCGTAGTTGAGGCAGGCCTGCGCGAAGCCGCGGATGGAATCGTCCAGATTGTACATCGACATCGCCACGCCGGCGCCGGGGAAGTCGAACACCTCGCGGGTGATGGGCGCGCCGCCGCCTTCCGGCTGGAAAGTCAGGGTCAGCTTGCCCTTGCCCGGGATGATCATGTCGGTGGCGCGGTACTGGTCGCCGAAGGCGTGGCGGCCGATCACCACCGGCTTGGTCCAGCCCGGCACCAGGCGCGGTACGTTCTTGCAGATGATCGGCTGGCGGAACACGGTGCCGCCCAGGATGTTGCGGATCGTCCCGTTGGGCGAACGCCACATCTGTTTCAGGTCGAATTCTTCGACCCGGCCCTGATCGGGCGTGATGGTGGCGCATTTCACGCCCACCCGGTGCTCCTTGATGGCGTTGGCGGCATCGATGGTGATCTGGTCATCCGTCTCGTCGCGCTTCTGGACGCTGAGGTCGTAATATTTCAGGTCAACGTCGAGATAGGGCAGAATCAGCTTGTCCTTGATGAAGGCCCAGATGATCCGCGTCATCTCGTCGCCATCCATTTCGACGATGGTGTTCTTGACCTTGATTTTGCTCATCGATGGCTCCTCGAAAATGCACAAAATTCAATGCCGCCCGCGCGGCCGCGCGCACAATAGCACCGAATTTCCGCAGTGCAATATTTCAGTGGCGCGGGCGCAGGGTGGGTACGCGACCGTGCAGGAGGGCCGGTTAAGCGGGCAGGCGCGACAGGGGTGATCCGGCCGCGGTGCCGCCCAGCTTATCGGGCGGCGCCGCGGCGATGGTCAGTAGCACCACATGCCATCCGCAGGATCGACGCACATTGACACCGCGACGCCGCTGCCGGTCCTATCGTCAATCGCGGAACCGTAGGTCGCGCTGCCGAAGGCCTTTGACGCGAGCGTTGCGGCGGTAAAGTCGGCAAGCACCCGGTGCGCCGCAGTCGTCGGATGCAGCAGGTCCCAGAACACGAAACCGGCGGGAACGAGCAGATCATCGAATGGGTTGTCCGGCGTGCCGCCATCGCTCACCACGCATGGGGAAAACGGATTCGGTATGGCCGTCTGGCCGTCGGCGAGGACCAGAAGGCAGGAATCCGTCGCATTGGTAAAACCGAACCGGTTCGGATGACCGACGATCTGGCTCATGACCGCGAAAATGTCGATGACGATGATCTCTGCGTCCAGTTGCCGGCGCAATGTGGATATGCGCGCCGACAGCAGGGCGTTATGGACTGCCGAAGCGCTGCCAAGTTGTCTCGCCTGCGCCGGTTCGAGGAACGACGCAAGCGGCACCCGGCTCAGATCGGGCAGTTGGAAGACCAGGATATGCTTCGCGCCAAGACCGCCCAGCCTCGCGATCGCCGCGGCAATATTTCCGACGACGGTGGCGGGCGCATTGTCCAGCCCGAACTGGGCGCCGAACAGGTAATCATTGAATCCTGCCCAGACGCCGACAAGGTCGCCGCCACCGATCCCGCCTGCGAAATTGTCGATCTGCGTCTGCAGGCCGGTGGGCAGGAGTCCCGTCTCAAACCCCATCCGGGCGGGCTCGCCATAGGAACCGGTCAGCGCCCCGGCATAGGCGCGATTGTCCAGGGCGGCGGCCACCCCCAAATCAACCAGATAGTCGCCCCAGACCGGACCGTTCGAGAAGGCGCCGGTTGGATAGTAGAGGCCAAACGTAGGATGCATCAGGCTCCCGTATTCGGCGAATAGATTGCCATTGTCGGACGAGCTGTCGCCGAATACATAAAGCGTATCGAATGTAGCGCCACCATGGTCGGCCCGGGCCGGGCTGCCGACGGTACCGATGGTGGCGGCCGTGACGCTTGCAAGCACTGCATTTAAAAGACGTCGATATTGCATGTCTGTCTCCCATTCTGGTTTCCCGATTAATGCGGGGACCGGTCCGGAACATGGCACTGCTGCCGCGTTCGACAGTCTGTCCGCGTCGGGGCGGCAGGTTACCCATGACTTATTGATCTTATTGTTGAGACGGTAGCGCCGACCGACGGAAATTCAATCGGTAATCGGTTTCCCTCGACGGAAACGCTGCCAGGTCTTGATGAATCACGAGTAGTTGGGCTTGCGGCCGCGCAGGTGGTGGGGGCGGAGCTCGCCGATTTCGAGGGCCGGGATCAGGGCGCGCCAGATCTCGATGTTGCGGTCGGTTTCTTCCCTGCCGGCCGCGGCCACGCCCTTTTCGTAGAGCGGTCCTTCCATGTCGGCCAGTTCCCTGCGGGCCACCTTGTGATACCATTCGTTACGGTCGGTCAGACTGATCTCCGTAAAGCCCGCCGCCGCCAGCGCCGTGCGATAGCGTTCGGGCGAGCCCAGACCAAAGCTCAGCCCTTCCGCCTCCAGATAGCGTTTCATCACCGCGGTCGGTTCGCCGTCATGGCTGCTGAGCCAGTCGCTTGCCACGAACCGGCCGCCGGGCTTCAGCAGGCGGAAGACATCGGCGAACAGGGCCTCCTTGTCCGGGATATGGATCATCGCGTCCTTACTGAAAACCAGGTCGAATTCACCATCATCGAAGGGCAGCGGGCCCGGCGCGACCTTGACGAACTCGACACGGTCCGTCAGGCCCGCCGCGGCGGCCCGCCTGTTGGCGGTGGCGAGGACCGGGTCCTCTACATCGACTCCGATCACCTTTGCCGCCCCGTAATCGACGGCCAGCGAAAAGGCGATGCCGCCGGTGCCGCAGCCGATGTCGAGCACCTTGCGCCCCGTCAGGTCCAGCCCGTCGAGGATGCGGCCCACCTCTTCCGGACCGCCGGGGGAGAGATAACCCTCCCCCCAAATGATTTCGAGAAAAGATATGAATTCGTCTGGATATTCCAGATCCTCGCCCATGGAGTCCCCCGTGCCCGTCATGCGCCTAAAGCCACTTCGCCTCAACATCATGTTCAAAAGCGGGCATGGCTTCAAGCGCGGGCAGCAACTCGTCGATGCCGTCGATTACCTGGAACAGGGCGCGGTTTTCCGGCTTGGCATAGCTCTCGCCGATCATATGATCGATCAGTTCGGTGAGATGGTGCCAGTAACCGCCGATATCGGCGATGATGACCGGCTTCTCATGCAGCCCCAGCTGCTTCCAGGTCAGGATTTCGAAGGTCTCGTCCAGCGTGCCGAGCCCGCCGGGCATGATCAGGAAGGCGTCGGACAGCTCGGCCATCTTTTGCTTGCGGTCATGCATGTTGTCGGTAACGATAAGCTGGGTCACACCGGAATGGCCGACCTCGACCTGTTCCAGAAATTGCGGGATGATGCCGACCACTTCGCCGCCGTTTTCCATCACGGCGTCGGCGATGCGGCCCATCATGCCGATGCGCCCGCCGCCATAGACCAACTGAATGCCGGCCTTCGCCATAATCCCGCCGAGCCGCAGGGCGGCGTCGTGATGGGCCTGGCGGCCGCGGTCCGACGAACCGCAATACACACAAAGAGATTTTATTTTCGCCATGGATGTCATTCTTTTCCTCAGTTCATCATCTTGCAAGTAAAAGCTTCCTGCAACGCCCCGCTTGCCATTTCTGCAACCCGATCAAAATAATTTGACAGGCCCGCGGAATATCCGTGGGCTATGAGTGTATTCCAGTCTGATTCGCACCACTTAACGTCAACAACGACATTATCAGGGAGAGATCATGAACATACGGTTTTCGTTTTCGCAAAAAATCCTCGCCACTGCCTCCGCAGCGGCGGTGGCAGGTATGCTGACCTTGCCAGTCCTCGCCGCTACGCCGGCAGAAACGGTCAAATTGCGCCAGGAAACCATGAAACAGCTTGGCGGGCATATGAAGGCGATCAAGGGCTTTGCCATGGAAGGCCAGGGGTCGGCGGAAGACGTGGCGGTGCGCGCCGGCGAGATCAACAAGATCGCGGCCAAGATCCCCACGCTGTTACCTGAAGGCACCGGCATGGACGAGGTCAAGGACCCGAAGAACGGCGCGAAGCCGGAAATCTGGCTTGACTGGGAGAAATTCCTGAAGGCGGCCAACAGTCTCGAAGCCGAGAGCAAGACCCTTGCGGCAGTGGCCGGGGGCGGCGACAAGGCGGCCATAGCGGCGGCTTTCCAGAGCGTCGGCAAGAACGGTTGCGGCAGCTGCCACAAGCCTTTCCGGATCAAGCTCGAAAAATAGCCCATGCTTCGCCGGGGCCTGCTGCTGGCGGCGCTGCTGGCGCCCCTTGCCGCCGCTACAGCACAAGAGGCGGGGCAAGCGGCGGCGGACGAGGCCGCCAGCCGCCGGGGCGAGTATGTTTTCCACGCCGCGGGCTGTTACGGCTGTCATACGGACGTGAAGGGGAAGGGGGCGCCGCTGGCCGGCGGGCGGCGCCTCAAGACCCCGTTCGGCGACTTCCTGGGTCCCAACATTACGCCCGACCCGGACCATGGGATCGGCAGCTGGACATTGGCCGACTTCACCCGTGCCCTGCGCGAAGGCGTCTCGCCCGCTGGCGATCCCTACTATCCGGCATTCCCTTACACCTCTTTCTCGCGGATGGCGGAGGAAGATATCGCCGACCTGTGGGCCTACCTGCAAACGGTCGAGCCTGCTGATACCGAGAACGGCGCGCATGAGCTGGACTTCCCCTTTGGCTGGCGCTGGCTGACGAGCATATGGCGCACGCTCTATTTCGCGCCGGGCGAGTTCGAGGCCGGCGACCCGCTGGCGGCCGTCGCAAAGGAAGACCGGGACAAATGGAACCGCGGCGCCTATCTGGTGCGAGTGCTGGGCCATTGCGGCGAATGCCATACGCCGCGGGGCGGACTGGGCGCCATGGATGAGGGCCTCTTCCTGGCCGGCAGCAAACAAGGGGCCGAGGGCGCGCCCGTGCCCAACGTCACGCCAGACCCGGCGACGGGAATCGGCGACTGGAGCCTGGCGGATATCGAGGGCTACCTGAAATTCGGCATGGACCCCGACGGCGATTTCGCCGGCGGCGCCATGGCCGAGGTTATCAACCACACGACTGGCAAACTGACACCAGAAGACCGTCGTGCGATAGCGGTTTTCCTTAAATCCCTGCCCGCCATGGAGCGCAAGATAACCCGCCCGTCGGGTTGATCTTCCTGCGATATTTGCAGGGCCGGATACGGTGATCGTTGCGCCCGCGCGCCAGCCGTACTATACCAAGGCTCGCTGATAATGACCCGTTTGACCGGGTTCCCTTGCCCGATGCGGGGACATCGCGCCGCGGACCGCGCCTGCCCGGCGGATCGCCGTGCGCCAGCAAATGGATCATTATCAACAAGCCTTGGAATTGGGGTTCGTCATGGCAAGGGCCGCGAAGCGCGAAACGGGGACAGTGAACCGGACTATCGTCATAGGTATCGTGGGCATCGTGGTCTTGTTGATCGCACTTGCCCTGAACTATTGGCTGTCGCTGGAGGACGCGCCGGCGCCCCCGACCGTCGCGACAACACCGATCACGCCGGCGCCTGAGCCGGAACCGGATCCGGAACCACAGCCCCTGCCTGCAACGACACCGGAACCGCAATCCGCCCCCGCGCCGGTGCCCGCCGAATTGCCGGCGCCGGTCCCGCAACCCGCGGAAACGCAGTCGACGGAAACAACCCCCATGCCGGCCCCGCCACCCGCCGAGGCCGGAATGCCGACCGTCATCCTTCCCGAGTTCGATGTGGTGCGCATTGCGCCGACGGGCGATATCGTGGTTGCCGGGCGCGCCGCGCCGGGATCGGTCGTGACCGTTTATGACGACGGCCGGCCGATCGGCCAGATCAAGGCGGACGGCCGGGGCGAATGGGTAATGCTGCCCGACGAGCCGCTGCCGCCGGGCAGCCGCGAGTTGAGCCTTTCGTCCAGGCTCGGCGACGCCGAACCGGCCTGGTCGGAGACGGTCGTGGTCGTCGTCGTGCCCGAGACTGGGCTGGACGTCGCCGGACAGCCGACCAACCAGTCGTCCGGGGCGCTGGTGGTCGAAGTGCCACGCACCGGGTTTGGCACCAGCGAGGTGCTGCAGCAGCCGCCCGCGGGCGAAGTGCCGCCGCTGCCCTCCGATGGGGATGTCGCGCTGTCGGTCGACGTGCTGGATTACGACGAAATGGGCAATCTCGGCCTTTCGGGCCGGGCCAACGGCAATAGCAGCATCCTGATCTATCTCGACAACGGATTGCTGGCCGCAACGCCGGTCGGGCCGGACGGAACCTGGCGCATGGTCGTCGAACGTCCAGTGGCGCCCGGCCTGTATACCTTGCGCGTCGACGAGATGGCCGGCGACGAGGTTGTCGCCCGCCTCGAGTTTCCGTTCCAGCGCGCCGACCCCAAGGAGATCGATGCGGGCACGCTGCTGGTCGTGGTGCAACCGGGCAACAGCCTGTGGCGGCTGGCGCGGCGCACGCTGGGAGAGGGCACGCGCTATACGGTGATCTACCAGGCCAACAAGGACCGAATTCGCGACCCCGATCTGATCTATCCGGGCCAGGTCTTCGAGGTGCCGCGCACCAACTGACCCGCCGGGCGGCGCGGCTACCGTCTTGCTATAAGGCCCGCCGTTGCCTAGTTATTGTGCTGCCGCATGGGAATTTTCTGAGGTAAATAGCGCATAATGGCGTCGAATATCATGGATTCGGTGCGTTCGGTTCTCGTCCCGATCCACCCCGAGGGCTGGCGATTCATCGGCATTTTCGCCCTGGTCACCCTCGTTATCGGTTTTTTCTGGTCGCCTTTCCTGTTTATCGGCGGGGTGCTGACCGCATGGTGCGCCTATTTCTTCCGTAATCCTGAGCGGATAACCCCGGTGCGCGACGGGCTGATGGTCAGCCCGGCGGACGGAGTCGTGCAGATGATCCAGCAGGCGCCACCGCCACCGGAGTTGGAAATGGGCGATGCGCCGCTGACTCGCATCAGTATTTTCATGAATGTTTTCAACGTTCATGTGAACCGCTCGCCGGTTGACGGGCGGGTCGAAAAGCTCGCCTACCGGCCGGGCAAGTTCCTCAACGCGTCGCTCGACAAAGCGAGCGAGCATAATGAGCGGCAATCGGTTAGAATGAAGCTGGCCGACGGGCGCGACATCGCCTTCGTGCAGATCGCGGGATTGGTGGCACGGCGGATCCTGATCTGGATCGAGGAAGGCCGGAACCTCGCCGCCGGCGAACGATTCGGCCTGATCCGGTTCGGCAGCCGCGTCGATGTCTATCTGCCCGACGGCGTGTCGCCGCTGGTCTGCACGGGGCAGACCGCCATTGCCGGCGAGACGGTTATCGCAGACCTCGCCACCGGCGAGGCGCCGCGAGAAGGAGAACGACGCTGATGCCGAGACGCAAATCCAAACGGAAACTTCGCCGGATTCCCCGTTTCAAGGGGCTGAGCATCTCGAAACTGATCCCCAATATGATCACGGTGGGCGCCACCTGCGCCGGCCTTACGGGTGTTCGCTTCGCGTTGAACGATAAATGGGAGTTCGCCGTCGTCGCCATCATTGTGGCCGCGGTGCTGGACGCGCTGGACGGGCGCATGGCAAGGCTTTTGAAATCCACCAGCGAATTCGGGGCGGAACTGGATTCATTGTCCGATTTCGTGGCGTTCGGCGTGGCGCCGGCCTTCATCCTTTATTTCTGGACCCTGCACGCCCTCGGCGGGATCGGCTGGGCGGTCACGCTTTTCCTGGCCATTTGCTGCGGCCTCAGGCTGGCGCGTTTCAATACTAATCTCGGAAAGCTGCCGCCTTATGCCTATAACTATTTTACCGGTGTGCCGGCGCCCGCGGGTGCGGCCCTGGCGCTGCTGCCGCTGATCGGGACCTTTGCGTTCGGCATCGACAATCTGCGCACACCGGGATTCGTTGCGATATGGAGCGTGATCGTGGCGCTGCTGATGGTCAGCACCCTGCCGACCTTCGCGTTCAAAAAGGTCAAAATTCCGCAAGCGGCCATCCTGCCGCTCCTGGTGGCCGCCGGACTGCTGGTCGCCGGTCTGGCAGGCGCGCCCTGGCGAACGCTGACCATATTGCTGCTGCTCTATATCGTCAGTTTCGGCTATTCCGCTTTGTCGTTCCGCCGCCTTACCAAGGAGGCCGAGCGCATGCATGAAGAGCGGGATTCGGAAGACGGCAAGGGGAAATCGGCCGCCTTGACCGATGCGCCGCCGTCGGGCGGAGACAAACCGCGACTTCGGCCGGTCGAATAGGGTAATACAAATCATGCTGGACGGCGCCGTCAAAAAGCTGCTCGACCCGTTCTTCAACCTGATCGCGCGCTATCTGGCCAAAACCGGCATATCGGCGAATTTCATTACGCTTGCTGCTGTTCTGGTAGGCCTGGCGGTATTGATCCCCCTGGCCTTGCAGAACTATCTGGTGGCGCTGGCGCTGATCATGGTCAACCGCCTTATGGATGCGCTGGACGGGGCCGTGGCCCGGCGCAACGGCATCACCGACCTCGGCGGCTTTTTCGACGTAGTCGGCGATTTCATCTTTTTCGGCGCGGTCGTCCTTGGATTCGCACTGGCCGCCCCGGAAGCCAACGCGCTGGCGGCGGCCTGGCTACTGTTCGCCTTCATGGGCGCCGAGGCCAGTTTTCTGGCCTATGCCGCGCTGGCCGAAAAGCATCATTTCCACACCGAAAGCCACGGCAAGAAATCGATCTTCTTCCTCGGCGGCCTCGTCGAGGGAACCGAGACAGTCGCCGCCTTCGTGCTGGCTTGCCTCTTCCCTCACTGGTTTCCGTGGATTGCCGTGGTCTTCGGCGTGCTGTGCTGGATGACCACGGGTGCGCGCATCACGGTTGCAATCTTTACGCTCGGCAAGAAAGGCGGCCCGCCGCCCGGTGCCGAGATCGAACAGGACGCAGGGCCCGTGGCCTGACCCGCCGTCCGGCGGCAGCGGGTCCGACGGAACCGAAACCTAATTCTGCAGGGTCTGTAGCGTGCGGGCGAACTCGGCGGCCATTTCCAGACGGATATTCTGTTCCTCGATGCGCTGATTGGCCTGCGACTCCAGCGCCTCCTGAAACTCTGCCACCGCCTCCAACGCGCTGTCGCTGTCTTCGCTGCCGGCATTGAGCGCGCGAAGATAATCCAGCAGCCCGCGTTCGCTTTCGAGAATTGCGCGTTCGATAAGGAAGGCCCGTTCGTAGGACTTCACGAGTTCGCCGATGAACCGGGCGCTGTAGCGGTCGGCTTCCGTCTCGGCGAACTTGCCTTCCAGGTCCTTCAGCATCCGCCGCGCCGCCTTTTCGCCCTCGACGACGGCCCTGCCGGCATCGCGAAGGCTGGTCTCGACTCCCAGCGCAAATTCGCCGGCGTCGAAATCCTCGCCGCGGAAGCTAGCCTCGACAACCTTGACGGCAATGACCATGGCGCTGTTTCCGCCGATGATCGCCTTGACCAGTCCCCGCTGGGGATGGTCCGGCGGTATCGCGATCAAGGACCCTTCCAGCGAGACATTTTCTGCGAGGATCAACTCGCCCGCAAGTGCCAGCGAATCCGCAGATGCGATGTCGTAGGCGCTTTCGTCGCCGGCAAGGGCAGCGTCGCGCAAACGGTACAATACGCCATATTGGCGGTCCAGGTAGTCGCCAAGTCCGACTACCATTTTCGCGAATCCCGCCAGGCTGCGCTCGTGGTTTTCGTTACCGATGGACGGCGGTGACGGGGCTCGCGGATAGCGAGCGCGGAAATCGTCGATGGCCACCCGCATGCTCTCGAGGAAAGGATCCAGGCCGGCGGTGAATTCCGCCTGTTCGATTTCGCCGGCGTAAAAGGAATCGACATATTCTTCCGCGCTATCCATCTCAAAGCTCAGCGCGATTCCCTCTTCATAGACTGTTTGCATGCGCTGCGCGAAACCGGCGGCACGTTCAAGCTCGACAGCCGTCAATTGCTGCGCCCCGGCGGGTGAAACGGCGAGCAGAACGACGAATATGAAAACGGTCAGGCGAAGCATCGATAAAATCTCCTTGTGCCCGGTCGCGGGCGGGCCTGACCGGGAGAATGCCCTAGCTGTCTTGATTTCCGGTTAACGGCGCGGGCTCATCCGCGGGCGGCGTCAGGACGGCGGGGTCCGGCTGGCAGATATAAGCGACCCTCATCGCCTTGAAAAGCGGGCAATCGTTGAGGAAGAAGCTGCGCTTCCACTGGCGCGGCCGTTCGACGGGAACGCCGGCATCGGCGCAAGCCGCCACCGCGATGGGCAGGATTTCGGTCTCCAGGTCGGTCGCGCCGGGCGGATAGCAGACGGAGACCACGACGGGCCCTTCTTCCGGCGTGTTGAGCGGATTGGAGGTCAGGGCAGGGTCGGGACAGCCGCTCAGCAGAAGCAGCGCCCCCGCCGGCAATGCCATGGGGGGCAACCACAGCCATTTCGGTAACGGCCTCAGTGCGCCGCCTCCGCCGCGCTGGCCAAAGCGGCCTGGATGGCCTCGATCGCGGCTTGGGCCTTGGCGCCGTCGGGTCCGCCGGCCTGGGCCATATCGGGGCGGCCGCCGCCGCCCTTGCCGCCCAGCGCCGCGGAGCCGGCGCGCACCAGGTCGACGGCGCTGATGCGGTCTGTCAGGTCGTCGGTGACGCCGACCACCAGCGACGCTTTGCCGTCGGAGACCGCGATTACAGCCGCGACACCCGATCCCAGCTGCTTTTTGAAGGAATCCGCCATGGGCTTGAGCTCCTTTGCGGGCACATCCTCGACCGTGCGGCCGATGAATTTGACTCCCGCGATCTCGGCGGCTTGCGGGGCCGGACCTCCGCCCCCGCCGGTCGCCAGTTTCTGGCGGGTTTCTGTGAGTTCACGCTCGAGCTTGCGGCGTTCGTTCAGCAGCGCGGCGACACGGCCGGGGATATCGGCGACGCTGCTTTTCAGCGCGCCCGCGGCTTCGTCAAGCAGCGCCGCCTGGCGCATGACATGATCCAGAGCTGCCTGGCCGGTGACGGCTTCGACGCGCCGCACGCCGGCCGCCACAGCCGTTTCGCCCGTAATGACGAACAGCCCAATATCGCCGGTGCGGGTCACATGGGTGCCGCCGCAAAGCTCGGTAGAGAACCAGTCGTCAGGTCCGTCGCCCGCGCCCATGGAGATCACCCGAACCTCGTCGCCGTATTTCTCGCCGAACAGGGCAAGCGCGCCGGCCTCTATCGCGGCGTCCGGCGTCATCAGGTGGGTCACGGCCTCCCGGTTGGCGCGGATCTGGCGATTGACGTCGGCTTGTATGTCGCGCAGTTCGTCGGCCATTACCGGCTTGGGATGGGCGAAGTCAAAACGCAGATAGTCCGGCGAGACCAGCGAGCCCTTCTGGGTCACATGGCCGCCGAGATGGCGGCGCAACGCTTCATGTAGCAAATGGGTAACCGAATGATTGGTGCGCAACCGCGTGCGACGCTCGTGATCGACCTGCAATTCCACCGCGTCGCCAGGTTTCAGGACACCTTCCGCCACTGCGCCGATATGGACATGCATATCGCCGAGCTTCTTCTGTGTATCGGCGATTTCGACCCGGGCGCCGCTGGCGGAAATCATCACCCCGGCATCGCCCATCTGGCCGCCCGACTCGCCATAGAACGGCGTCTGGTTGACGACGACCGCGATCCGGTCGCCGGCAGCCGCCTGTTCCACCGGCTCGCCGTCGGCCAGGATGGCGCCGACCACGCCCTCGGCCTGCTCGGTGCTGTAGCCGAGGAACTCCGTGGCGCCCAGCTTTTCCCGCAGGTCGAACCAGACGGCTTCGGTGGCCGCCTCGCCGGAACTGAATTGCGCCTTGCGCGATTCGGCGCGGCGCCGCTCCATCGCCGCCTCGAAGCCCTCATTGTCCACCGGACGGCCCTCGGTCTTCAGCGCATCCTGCGTCAGGTCCAGCGGAAAGCCGTAAGTATCGTAGAGCGTGAAGGCGACCTCGCCGGACAGGGCCTCGCCCTCGCCCAGCTTGGCGGTTTCGGTCTCGAGGATGCGCAGGCCGCGGCTGAGCGTCTTCTTGAAGTTGGATTCCTCCAGCTTCAGTGTCTCCGCGATAAGGGGCTCGGCGCGCTGCAGTTCGGTGAAATGCCCGCCCATCTGGGCGACCAGGACGGGAACCAGTTGCCACATCACCGGATCGCCGGCACCCAGCATTTCCACATGCCGCATGGCGCGGCGCATGATGCGCCGCAGCACGTAGCCGCGGCCTTCGTTGGAGGGGGTAACCCCGTCGGCGATCAGGAAGGCGCTGGCCCGCAGATGGTCGGCGATGACACGGTGACTGATCTTGCCGGGGCCGTCCGGGTCGCTTCCCGTCGCTTCGGCCGAGGCCTCGATCAGCGCGCGCATCAGGTCGATATCGTAATTGTCGTGTTTGCCTTGCATTACTGCGGCGATGCGCTCCAGTCCCATGCCGGTATCGACGGAAGGCTTCGGCAGGTCGATGCGCTTGTCTTTCGTGATCTGCTCGTGCTGCATGAAGACAAGGTTCCAGATTTCGATGAAGCGGTCGCCGTCCTCATCCGGACTGCCCGGCGGTCCGCCCGGGATATCCGCGCCGTGATCATAGAAAATTTCCGAACAGGGCCCGCAGGGTCCGGTGTCGCCCATGGCCCAGAAATTGTCCGACGTGGCAATACGGATGATCCGCGATTCCGGCAGGCCGGCGATCTTCTTCCACAAATCGAAAGCCTGATCATCCTCGGCGTAGACCGTCACCAGCAACCGGTCCGCCGCCAACCCGTATTCTCTGGTCACCAGGTTCCAGGCCAGCTCGATCGCGCGATCCTTGAAATAGTCGCCGAAGGAAAAATTCCCCAGCATTTCAAAGAAGGTATGGTGGCGTGCCGTATGGCCGACATTTTCCAGGTCATTGTGCTTGCCGCCGGCGCGCACACATTTCTGCGCGGTGACGGCGCGGCTGTAATCGCGCTTTTCGGCGCCGGTAAAGACGTTCTTGAACTGCACCATCCCGGCATTGGTGAACATCAATGTCGGGTCGTTGCGCGGCACCAGCGGCGACGAGTCCACGACCTGATGATCGTGACGACTAAAATAGTCGAGGAATTCCTTGCGGATATCGTTGGCGCTGTGCATCGCGTCTTTCTGCCGGAAACTGTTATATCACACCCGTTTACCGGGCTCCCGCTTTTACCCCAGCCGGGCCGTACCTGTCGAGGGTTGCCGCGACGGCAAGACATAAGAAAACCCGCGCCGTCCGAACGGCGCGGATTATCTCCCGGAACCTGCCAGCAGTTGGAGCTAGCTCTTGCCGTCGGCCTCGGCCGGCGCCACGGCTTCGCCCGACGGCGCCGCCGTTTCGCCATCGTCATCCGCCGCCGCGGAAGCCTCCAGCATCGCCTGCGACAGGAGCCCGGCGTTCTCGCGAATACGGCGTTCGATATCCTCCGCCATGTCCGGATTCTCCTTCAGGAAATTCTTGGCGTTCTCCCGGCCCTGGCCGATGCGCTGACCATCACAGGAGAACCAGGCGCCGGCCTTCTCGACAATGCCGGCATTGACGCCCAGATCCAGCAATTCGCCGACCTTGGAGACACCCTCGCCATACATGATGTCGAATTCGACCATCTTGAAGGGCGGCGCCACCTTGTTCTTGACCACCTTGACCCGGGTCTGATTGCCGACCACCTCGTCCTTGTCCTTGATCGCGCCGATGCGGCGAATGTCGAGCCGGACGCTGGCATAAAACTTCAAGGCATTGCCGCCGGTCGTGGTCTCGGGGCTGCCGAACATCACGCCGATCTTCATGCGGATCTGGTTGATGAAGATCACCATGCAGCGCGACCGCGAGATCGAACCGGTCAGCTTGCGCAGTGCCTGGCTCATCAGGCGGGCATGCAGGCCAACATGGCTGTCGCCCATCTCGCCCTCCAGCTCGGCGCGGGGCACCAGGGCTGCCACCGAATCGATCACCAGTACATCGATCGCGCCCGAGCGCACCAGCGTATCGACGATCTCCAGCGCCTGTTCGCCGGCGTCGGGCTGTGAAATCAGCAAATCGTCCAGTTCCACACCCAGCTTGCGGGCATAAACCGGGTCCAGCGCATGCTCGGCGTCGACGAAGGCGCAAGTGCCGCCCTGTTTCTGCGCCTCGGCCACCACATGCAATGCCATGGTCGTCTTGCCTGAGCTTTCCGGGCCGTAAATCTCGACAACCCGGCCCCGTGGCAATCCGCCGATGCCCAACGCGATATCAAGCCCCAGCGACCCGGTCGAGACCGTTTCGATATCCACCGCCTGCTCCTGCTGGCCGAGGCGCATGATCGAGCCCTTGCCGAAGGAGCGCTCGATCTGCCCGAGCGCGGCATCCAGTGCCTTCTGTTTGTCCATCGTATCCTTGTCCACCAGGCGCAATGCGGTTTGTGACATCTATCTGCCTCCGTTATTTCACAGGGGTTCCGGTGACGCAACGTGAAGCAGTGTACGCGTTTTGTTCTTTTGTGCAAGTTCTTTTTTTGTTCTTCATCCAGACCAACGCCCCGACGGCGGCCATGCTGCGCGGAGTGCTCTGAAACTAAAGGACTCCGACGCCCTATTTCTCGCTTGATTCGACCCGCTCGATGTTCCTGGCGATGGCTTCCTTGACGGCGCCGGCGAGCTGTTTGAGACTGAACGGCTTGGACAGGAAACGCAATTTGTCGAGCGACTCGACTTCCTTGAGCACCGATTCTTCCGTATAGCCGGAAATGCAGATGACCGGCAGGTCGGGCAGCAGTTTGCGGGCCTCGCGAATCACCTGGGCGCCGTCGACGCGCGGCATCACCATATCGGTTACCAGCAGGTCGTAGGGCCCGCCGTCGAGGAGTTCCAGCGCCGCCTCGCCGGTCTTTGCCTCAACCACCTTGTAGCCCTTGTTTCGCAGCGCCCGGGCGCTGAACAGACGCACCGGATCCTCGTCCTCGACCAGCAGCACGGTCCCGCCGCCGGTGAGGTCCGCCACCACTTCGTCCATCGCGCCGTCGGCGGCCGGCGAGGCGACTGCATGCTGGCGTGCCAAAAAGATATCGAACACCGTTCCCTGGCCTGCGCCGTGGCTGTCGACGAAGAGATAACCACCGGTCTGCTTGACGATGCCGTAGACGGTTGACAGTCCCAGCCCGGTGCCCGAGCCCACCTCCTTGGTGGTGAAGAAGGGTTCGAAGATGCGGGCGAAGTTTTCCTTCGGAATTCCAGTGCCGGTATCGCGGACCGAAATCTGCACATATTCACCGGGCGGCATGACTTCGCCATGCGCCTGGCGGGCCTGTTTCGTGTCGGCGTTCCTGGTCTCGATGGTCAGCTTTCCGCCGCTTTCCATGGCGTCGCGCGAATTGACCGCAAGATTGATGATGACCTGCTCCAACTGCCCCTGATCGCCCTTGACCAGACCCAGGTCTCGGCCGTGCACCATGGACAATTCGGTCTTCTCGCCCAGCAGCCGGCGCAACAGGTTCGACAGTTCCGCCAGAACCTCGGTGACGTTGAGCAGCCGCGGTTGCAGTGTCTGCTGTCGCGAGAATGCCAGCAGCTGGCGTACCAGCGCCGCCGCACGGTTGGCGTTCTGCTTGATCTGCATGATATCGGCGAAGGACTGGTCGCCCGGCCGGTGGCGCTGCAGAAGCAGGTCGCAAAATCCGATCATGGCGGTCAGCACGTTATTGAAGTCATGCGCGATACCGCCGGCCAGCTGGCCCACCGCCTGCATCTTCTGCGACTGCGCCAGCTGCGTCTCCAGAGTCTTCTGCTCGGTATTGTCGATGACCAGAAGCACCAGGCCGGTCGTACGCTCGAGATCGTCCTGCAGCCTGCCGGCGAAAATCGAGGTCACCGCCTCGCTGGGGCCCTTAATTCGGACTTCCAGCGATTTGGCGGCGGATTGTCCCTCAAGGATCGATTGAAGTTCCTTGGCGATGGCCACCTTCTCGTCCTCGCGCACATAGTCGAGGATCGCCTTGCCCGCCGCCTGGCTGTCGTCGATAAGCTGTTCGAAAGTCTGGTTGCAGTCGCCGATTCGCAGCCGTTGGTCGACCAGCGCCACGCCGACCGGCATCTCTTGAAACAACCGCTGGAAACGCTGTGCGGCGGCGCCCGCCGGGCCGACCGGCCGGGCGATCCCGTGTATTTTCGTACCGTCCGGTTCGTTTACCACGGCGTGCGATGTCTGCAGGTCGTGAATCCGGCCTTCGGCCCCGCCAACGCTGATCATGCCGATGCCTGGCCGCAACGGATCGTCGGAGGTGTCGTCTATCAGTACATCCCCGATCCGCAGGGCCGAACCAACGATCTCTTCGATGTCGCGCTCCAGCCATCCGGCCATGGCCGGATTGGCATAAAGGAATTGCCCGTCGGCAGCCAGGGTGTAAAGCCCGGCCATGGAGCCTCGGCTGTGCGCTTCTAAGCGATCGCACCACCGGATTCCTTTACTGCCGCCTTCGCTCAGACGGTGGATCCGCCAGAGGCGCCGGGTTCCGGTTGCAGGGCTTACCGAAACCTCATAGGTGGCGTCATCGCCAACCGATACGATGCGGCTGGCGGATACGGTTTCGGCGGCCAGCGCATCGACGGTCGCCGCCAGCTTTCCGTCCAGCGCGCCCAGACTGGCCAGTGAGAGCTCGTCCCCGTCCGCCAGGGAAAGCAGGTTTCGCATACTCTCGTTCGCATAAGCCGCCTGTCCCGGCCCGGGCTCCAGAAAAAGCGCGTCCTGTTCGAGATCGAGAAGTGACGCCAGGTCTTCATGGCCGGCCGATTCGGCCGCCAGCTTCCGCTTGACGGAAGCCACAAGCGACCAGCAAATGCCCACCGCTGCCAGCGCGGCCGCCGACGCAATCCAGACAGCCGGTTGCCGCCAGCCCGCAACCAGCGCCGCAATCACCAGGATCGCCGGGGCGCCTGCCAGCAATAGCGGGGCCACCCGGTCATACATGTTCTGTTTTTCCGGCGATGCCCGGTCCATTCTTCCCAGCTTATACGTTAAACAACGATAGCGCGCCCGGTGGACGCGCCCGCAGTCTGCCACAACGCGCCGGAGCCGCGCAGCACGAAATATCCCGGCGGCGAACAAAGCTGGCGCGCGCGAAACGGCGGGCCTGACCCGAAAGCGAAAGCCGCGCGGTCACGCGCATTCGTTCAACTGCCGTTCAACGATTTCGGGCTGGCCCTGCGATCATAGAGCAGCAGATCGCGCGGCCGGCCCGTCGCGTTCGGGTCGTAATGGGTAAGCGGCGAATGAGCGCCCTGGAACGCCTCTCCCTCCTCGGTGATCAGCGGAATCTCACTTTCGGGAGAGACGGCCACATGCGAGCCGACCATCGCAGGCACGACCAGCACCTCGCCGGTCGGCGAAATGGTTTGCATCATGGCGCCGGCGGTGGCGCCGGCCAGCATATTGCCGAAGTCGCCACCCTCTTCCTGGACGTCGAGGACAACCTTGGCACCTTCGCGGAAATGCCGGATATAGGATGTTTGGGGAACCGTCAGATTGACTACCAGATCGCCGCTTACGCTGGAGGCGCCCGACGAACCGAAGGCCGGCTTCGGCAAGGCGGCGTCGAGCGCCCGCAGGTCGACTTCCGCGGCCCTGTCGAACCGCATTGAAACCGACCGCCCGTCGCGGGCGATCGTATAATCCACCTTGTCCGGCCAGGCGAACACCAGCCGCGTGAAACCTGGATGCCGCCCGACACTAACACGCACCCCGCTGCCGCCGCCGGCGGCAGTGCGTACCGGGGCGGCCGCTGCTGTCGCGCGGCGCAGGTCGACCACGACCGAACCGCCAGTCGCGAAACTTTCGACCGTGAAATTACCCGCCAGGCCAAACCTGGCCACCTTGCCCTGGTCAGTGAGTTCGGCACTTGTGACATAGTCGCCAAGATATTTCACGACGCGCCCCAGATCACCGCGCATGGGCCTGGAAAACTCCACAAGCAGCGTGCCGCCTTCAATCCGGGCCGAATGCTCAACGGGTTTCGACCAGTCGAAAATGATGCGGCCATAGGTCGATTTCGACCAGCCGCGGGCTTGCACATTCTCCTGCGCCTGAGCCGGCACGGCGGCAAATACCGGTATGGTCAGCAACAACAGCAATCGGGCGCCAAGAAATCTCAAACGACTTCCTCCGTGAACATGGCCCCGGCGGTCGATGCGGCACAGCAAGGCCGGTCGGCCGAGAACGAAACCATGGTGTTGAGGGCTAACAGCCCGCCGTCGATATACCCGTCGATCGCTAACATGAATTCAAATCCAGATCCGAATGCCGTCCGGCGCACGGCGTCAGAACGGGCCCAGGACGCTGGTCAGCTTCGCCTTGAGGGTCGCTGCATTGAACGGCTTGACAATATAATTGCTGACCCCGGCCTCCTTGGCTGCGACAACATTCTCGATCTTGCTCTCGGCAGTGATGATTATAAACGGCACCGCGCGCAACCTGTCATCCGCGCGCACTTCCTTAAGCAACTGAAGGCCGGTCATCGGCTCCATGTTCCAGTCGGAAATAACGAGGTCGAATTCGCCTTCGCGCAGCTTGCCCAGGGCCTCGCTGCCGTCGGTCGCCTCCTCAACGTTGGTGAAACCGAGCTGCTTGAGCAGGTTCCTGATAATCTTCAGCATGGTCCTGTAGTCATCGACTATCAGGATCGGCATATTGTAATCGACGGCCATCTCCACTCCACTCCTGCGATCCGCTTCGCGTCGAAACTGGGAACTCTCGAATCTGGGGATCATAAAAAAGCATCTTACCGGTTAAATCCCGGTTAATTCCGATGCAATTCGATGTCGATTAACGAAATCGCCGCGACGCAGGCCCCGGCGCGACCGGTCGAACATACAGACAATAAACAGACAGATTTACGGAAAGGCAACAGGTGGCACGGAAAAAAGACGAAAAGAGGAACCAAAGTCAAAGACTGTCCGATCGCCCCGTTCATTTCCAGTTATCTGTCAATCGTCACGGTGAGTGCGTTCCATGCGTTCATGACGCTCCTGGGCTTCCAGGCTCAGTGTTGCGATTGGTCGCGCTTCCAGTCGGCGCAGCGAGATCGGCTCGTTCGTCTCCTCGCAATAGCCGTAACTTCCCTCATCGATCCGACGCAAGGCTTCGTCGATCTTGGAAATCAGTTTCCGTTCCCGGTCGCGGGTCCTCAATTCAATGGCCCGATCGGTTTCCCTGGTCGCCCGGTCTGCAAGATCGGGTTCCGCGAGATTTTCATTTTGCAGGCTGCTCAGCGTCTCGCTGGATTCGTCAAGCAGTTCAGCCCGCCAGTGCAGCAGCTTCTGCCGGAAATATTCCAGCTGCATCGGGTTCATGAAC
The DNA here is from genome assembly GCA_947259795.1 of uncultured Alphaproteobacteria bacterium. Classification (GTDB taxonomy): domain Bacteria; phylum Pseudomonadota; class Alphaproteobacteria; order UBA8366; family JADFVY01; genus JADFVY01. The sequence continues at coordinate 28,680 of CAMYNJ010000126.1, forward strand.
TCTTCGCCATCGCTGGGTTTATAGTCAGGAGGAAGAAGAGGTGACATGCGGGGCTCCCTATAACACGCCTGTTTCTGAGTGCGCGGAGTATATGTATCGAGTGCCCTTACATCAAGCGCAAATAAATGTTTATTTTCAGTTAATTACGTAGAAGATGCCGAATCTCTCCGGGTTCCCGCCCAGGCTCAGGCCACACGACCGGGGTTGATATCGGAGGCCAGTGCTGCACGGCCGGGTCCGCCGGATCTGGCCTCGAACATCATTCTGTCGGCACTAGCAACCAACGATGCTGCTTCGGCCAGGGGCTGGTCGGCGACCGCGGCGCCGACGCTGGCGGTTACGGCAACCGTCTCGCCGTTGACCGAAATCGGCTCGGCAACGCGATCGACGACGTGCCGGGCCACTTTCAGCGCGTCTTCCGGCGCGCGCAGATTTTCCAGAATGATGCCGAATTCATCACCACCAAGCCGCGCAGCAACATCGCTGGTCCTGATGGAATCCCTCAGTCTGCGGGCGATTTCGACCAGGACATCGTCGCCGGCATCGTGGCCAAGCTGATCATTGACCTGCTTAAAGCCATCCAGATCGATATAAAGCAGGCCAAGCCAGCCGTCTGTCCTGCCCAGACGCGCATTAGCCATTTCCAGCGTATCGCGAAACATCAGGCGATTGAACAGGTTGGTCAGGTGATCGTGGCGGGCCAGATGCGACAATTCCAGGTTCCGGTTCGTAAGATCCGTCTTCAGGCGGAACCAGAAGGTAACGTCGTGAAGAAGATACAGCACCACTGCACGGCCGTCGTGGCTGAACGATGCGGCCGACATGGTGTAAAAACGGGAAGAGTCATCTTTACCCGCCAGACGATAGCAGTCGGCGCCGGGGGCGGATCGTCCGGCATCGTCGGATACGCAAGGTTCGATCAGATCGGAAAGCGCGCGACCGGAAATATCGGCTCGGGAACATTGCAGCAGCGCCAATGCCTGCGGGTTCGCGTCCAGAACGCGCAGATCCCGGGCATCTACCAGTAAGGCCGCGGATTCATGGGCAACGCCTTCCCTGCCGGTGGAAAAGAATGATGTTTCCATGACGTTGCTGTTCCTCCCGGCACCTTTCCTGGCCACGTCTCTTCCCTTGTTTTTTCCGCAAGCCGCACCTGCCCGGCAACAGGACAGATTTCGTATACAAGACGCGGAAAATTCTATCATTTGCCGGAACCGCGGTAAACCGGCGCATAGAGCGCACCGCAAAACTTCCCGGAAAGGCGAGGCCGGGCGCTTGTGCCTGTTCGTGGTCCGGTGATTTAGCCATTTCTTAAGCGTTTAGCGCAATATTGGGAACCGGTCGCGGGCACCAGAACGGATCGCCCTCGATCGAATCAACAGACCGGAACATTTTTCGCACCTTTTTCGTTCAAGATTCATATTTCAGGAATACGGGCCATAAACACATGACCTTAGACGATCTGCCAGCACCGAACACTAAACGCTGGGTCATCCGCAGGAAGGCCCAGGTCGTCGTGGCCGTCCGTTCGGGCGTCCTCAGTCTCAATGATGCCTGCAGCCGGTATAATCTTTCGATTGAGGAATTCCTGTCGTGGCAACGCCTGATCGACCGGCATGGCATCGGCGGTCTGCGCGCGACCCGAATCCAGCAATATCGCGAAATCGGAGAAGGCCCTTAGGCAATCCCGCCGATGCGTGGATACCTTTGACGAAACAGCCGGCCAGATAATCCGACAAGACAAAAAGGCCGCCAGGCAGAAGCCGGTGGCCCTTTTTGTTGGCTGTCTCGCTGTCAGCCGCGCTGTGCCCGAACGATTCGGATATGTTCGACCTGGCCGCGGCCGCGGCCCTTGCCGATCGCAACGGGCACTCGGTCGTAACCGTCGCGTACGTTCTCGCTCTCCGCGAGAAAAGCGCGCGCGGCCTCCATCGCGATTTCCGTTTCTCGAATCTGCCGATCGATATCGTCGAGCGATATCTGAAGCGTGGCGCGACGCGTTTCCCCCGGTCCGTTGGCGCCATGATTGCCCAACGGGCTGGAGGCCAGGCGGTCGAGCGAAGACTCGATATGCTGCCTGAGTTCGGTGAGATCTCTTAGCTTGCGGCGCTTTTCGCTATATTCGAATTTGCGCGCCTGAATTTCACGCTCGCGAACGGTCATGATAATGCTATCCCTGTAATATCAGGAAGGGCTTGCAGACGATATCGGGAAAAAGGGTTGCCCCCGGCCCGGCGGAATAATGCCGCCATATCCGAGGTAACGCTCCATTCCCTATGGTGACTGCAATCCAACTTCAAAACCAACATTGAATGTCCGACCGCGCTTCCTGTCGACAATTCGACCGGAGCACACGGCCCCCAAAAATTTTCCTGCCCTTTGAATTTCAACCCTCGGGTTTGAAATATCGAGTGATTCTGCCCTGTATTTTTTAATATCCGGTAAAAAAAGGGCACATAAGCTTGATCTCTTAAGAAAGCCTTTACATTTTTTAATCAAAATGGTTAACCGATGGTACTGGACCCCCGCAGGAGAGGATAATAATGAGAGTTCTTCTTGTTGAAGACGATACTTCGGTAGCCAACAGCATCGTGACGATGCTTCGCTCGGAAGGATTCGTCGTCGATACGACGGACCTGGGTGAAGATGGCCTGGAAATCGGAAAAATATATGATTACGATATTATTCTTCTCGATTTGATGCTGCCGGATATCGACGGGTACGAAGTTCTTCACCGGCTTCGTGCAGCCAAGGTCGACACCCCCATTCTGATCCTTTCGGGGCTGACCGATATGCAGCACAAGGTCAAGGGTCTTGGCATCGGCGCCGACGACTATCTGACCAAACCCTTCCACAAAAGCGAGCTTGTCGCGAGAATCCAGGCCATCATTCGGCGTTCCAAAGGACATTCCCAGTCGGTTATCACGGCGGGCCGCCTGTCGGTCAATCTGGATACCCGCACCGTGGAAATCGACGGTCAGCCGGTCCATCTTACCGGCAAGGAATATGCGATCCTCGAGCTGCTGGCGCTGCGCAAGGGAACGACGCTGACCAAGGAAATGTTTTTGAACCACCTCTATGGCGGGATCGACGAACCGGAACTGAAGATCATCGACGTGTTCGTGTGCAAACTCCGCAAGAAGCTCTCTTCGGCAACGGGTGGCGAAAACTATATCGAAACCGTCTGGGGCCGTGGCTACGTCCTGCGGGAGCCGAACATAGCGCCCATGGACAATTCGGAGCCGGACAAAGCGCAACCGGACGAAATCACCGCCTGAGCGGACAATGCAAACGGGCGTTGCCCGATAACAAAAAGGCCGGCCATCGTCGATGGGCCGGCCTTCTTGTTTGCCTTGGAGGCAATGTTTCCACGTCCCGGCGGAGACAATTCAGCCTTCAAATGTTGGAGGCGTAATTTGCCGGCGCCATGCCCTGGCCGCCACCGCCGCCACGGACGCAACAATACATGCCGCGATGTTCATTGACCGGCTGGAATTTCTCAGTCACGCCCATGACCGTCTCGGCGCCGCCCATATAGAGCACGCCGTCCTCCGGCATCAGCTTCGAGACATTTTCCAGCACGCGGGTCTTGGTCGGCGGATCGAGATAGATCAGCACATTGCGGCAGAATACGATATCAAACTGTCCCTTCGAGGTCGGATCGTTCAACAGGTTGAATTCATCGAATTCGACCATGCTTCGGATCGCCGGGTCGATTTCCCACTTGTCGCCTGCCTGCTGGAAATATTTCATCAACATGGCGATCGGCAGGCCGCGCTGCACCTCGAACTGGGTGTAGAGGCCGGCCCTAGCCTTGTCCAGCATGGCACGGGAGATATCAGTCGCATGGATATCGATGCGCCAATTATCCAGGATGCTGCCCATACCCTTGAGAATCATAGCGATGGAATATGGTTCCTGGCCGCTTGAGCAGGCGGCACTCCAAATCCGGATATGCCGCCGCTCCCGGCGGCTTTCCAGCAACCGCGGCAGAACCACCTTCTCTAACTGTTCGAAGGGGGTCTGATCCCTGAAGAACAAGGTTTCGTTGGTAGTCATGGCTTCCGTTATCTCTCTTAACAATTCTTCGTTGGGTCCGCCGCGCACCGTAGCCGCCAACCCGTCAATATCGTTCATGCCCCATTTGCGGGCGACCGCCATGAGACGGTTCTCGAGCAAGTAGGCCTTGTCGGGCGAAAGTGTCAGGCCCGATCGGCTTTTGACGATGCCACAAAGCAACTCGAAATCTTCGGCCTTTATCATGCGGCGCTCCGCATGATGAATTTGCGGACATGCCCGCCGATCTGGTCGACCGGCAGCACCGCGCTGCAAAGGCCCCGGGTCGCCACCGCGCCCGGCATGCCCCAGACGACGCTCGTCAATTCGTCCTGCGCAATAACCGTGCCACCGGCGTCGACGACAGCCTGGCTGCCCAGCATGCCGTCGGAACCCATTCCCGTCATAATAACGGTAAGAATACGGCTGCCATATAATTCCACCACGCTTCGCAGCATGGGGTCGACCGCCGGCCGACAGAAATTCACCGGCGAGTCCTGATTCGTCGCGATCACGGTCCGGTCGTTGCGAACCGTGAGCAGCATGTGATAGTCGCCGGGCGCAATGTAGACCCGGCCGCGTTCGACAGCCTCGCCATCCTCGGCTTCCTTGCAGGGAAGGCCCGACGCCCGGCTGGCATGCTCAGCCAGAATTTTGGTGAAGGTCGGCGGCATATGCTGGGTAATCAGGATCGGCACCCCCGGATTGGGGCCGATATCGCGAAGTATCTGGAACAGCGCCTGCGGGCCGCCGGTCGAACTGCCGATCGTGATAATCTCCGGCCGTGTCTTGCCGGCTGCCCTGAGAACGATTTCCTTGGGCTCGGCCTTGGTAAAAATCCGGGCATCGTCCATTGCCTGGGTGCTGCGCTCGATAACGCGCACTTTCGGACGCCCCGGGCGAACCGACGGGCGATATTGACGGTCCGAGGGACGGGAGGACGGCTTGTAGTCCGGGCTCGGTGCAATTCGTCGTGGCGGCGCCGCTGCCGCCGATCTGGCGGGACGGGCCGATTCCCGATTCGCATAACCCAGGGCGATGACCTTCTCGACAAGTTGGCGATTGAACGCCTCCATCGAACCCAGCCCATGCGCGCTGGTCGGTTTGGTCAGATAATCGGCGGCGCCTCGTTCCAGGGCCTTCAGCGAAATCTCGGCATTCTTTTCGGTTAGCGTGGACGCAACGATAACCTGAATGTTGGGCCTGGCTTCCAGCAGCAGCGGCAAGGCGGTCAACCCGTCCATTCGCGGCATTTCAATATCGAGTATGACCACGTCGACCGGAGTCCGGCGCAAGGCGTTGATCGCCATCTGCCCGTCACTGACGGACGATACGACCTCGACATCCGGCTGCGTTTCCAGCAGCCGCGTCAAAAGCCCGCGGACGACCGAAGAATCGTCCACGATCATAACGCGCAGCGGCTTATCCTCGCCGGTATCGCCCTGTCCGGTTCCTGTTGACGCGTCTTTCGTCATTAAAGCAGGCCTACCTGGGAAAACTTGCTTTGAATGATTTCGCTATCGAACGGCTTCATGATGTACTCATCTGCGCCGGCCTTGATGGCTTCCTGGATATGCTCCAGATCGTTCTTGGTCGTGCAGAACACCACCTTGGGCTTTTCCCCGCCGGGGAGTTGCCGCAAGGCGTAAAGGAATTCGAGGCCATCCATGACCGGCATATGCCAGTCCAGGAGAACTGCGTCGGGCATTACCTGGTTGCAGCAATCAATGGCAGCCTGGCCGTCCTCCGCCTCCACGACATCGAACTCCAGTTCTTCCATAATTTTGCGTGCGACCATTCGAATAACCCGCGAATCATCGACCACGAGGCAGGATTTCATCTCCAACTCCGCTCAGTAATTAGAGGTCCAGTCTTTTCCGACAAATTCAAACTATTACCTGTCCACGAGAACATCTATCTTTTTTCCTTCAGCCCTTGCGGACTACCCTTGGCCGGAAAACCCGGAAGGTCATCTCGGCCCGTACAAAAGGCGGGCCACAAATCGCCAGTGACCCGATTATTCGTCATCCACGCCCGCCAAATCAGGGTAGAGCGTGGTTTCCAGCGTGCGGAGCAGGGTATCGCGGTCGAATTTGCCGACATAGTCGTCAAATCCGACGTCGTGCCCGCGCTGCAAATGATCGATGGAGGTGTAAGCCGAAAGCGCGATAAGGGGCACATGCGCCCAGCGTTCGCTGGCCCGCGCCGCCTGTGCGAACTCGAAGCCGTTCATGCCCGGTAGCTCGATATCGCTGAGAATGATATCGAAGTCGCGGCCATCCTCATAAAGTTCCATTGCACGGTCCGCCGAGTCCACCGTGGTCACGACATAGCCGGCGACAGAAAGCAGCGGGGACAGCAGGTTACGGAAGAATGCGCTGTCGTCGATCAGTAGCACGCGGCTCTTGCGTCGGCTCTGCTCTAGGGTCGTGGTCTCGCCGCCATGCGGCACGAACCAGTCGCCATAGGCCTGGGTCAGATAGTAGCTGGTGTCGACGATATCGGTGGCTTCGCCGTCGATGATGGCGCTACCCAGCATGCCCGGACGCTCGGTGGTCAGTTCGATCGACAACCGATCCTCGACGATGTCGACGATCTCGTCCACCAGCAGGCCCATCGAACGGTCGCGGTCGGCGAAGACGATCGCCGACTGGCGGCCGGTCCGCGAAATTTCGCCATCTGCACGCAGCGGCAGCAAGGGCATCAGCCCACCGCGATACTGCACGACCAGTTGGCCGTTGGAGATTTCGACCTCGTCCAGATCGATTTCCTCGAGGCGCGCCACAAGCGCCAGCGGCACCGCCATCGGGGTGTCGTCGCCGGCATGGAACAGCAGCAGCGGCACGCGGTCGTCGGAGTCCTCGTCCGCCTGGGCCGCGATCTCGGCCGCTGCGGTTTCGGCGACCGTGATTTCGCCGATATCCGAGGCGATGCCGTTCGGGTCCAGGATCATGATGACGCTGCCGTCGCCAAGAATCGTGTTGCCCGAGAACAGCGTGATGTTCCTGAGCAGCGAGGACACCGGCTTGACGACGATTTCCTCTGTATCGAACACCCTGTCGACGATGATGCCGAACGAGAAATTGCCGACCTGGGTGACGATCACAAAACGATCCTCCTCGATCGTTTCCGCCTCGACGCCCAGCCTGAGCTGATGGCGCAGCGAGGTCAGCGGCAGCAGACGGTTGCGCAGGCGCAGCACCGGTGTCCCGTGAATGTCCTCGATGCGGTATTCGCTGCCGCGGCCGGTGCGGACCAGCTCCACGACGCTGATCTGCGGCACCGCAAAACGCTCGCCTCCGGCCTCGACGATCAGCGCCGAGACGATCGCCAGGGTCAGCGGGATCTTGATGATGAAGGTCGTGCCGCGGCCTTGCAACGATTTCAGCTCGATGGTGCCGCCGATCTTCTCGATATTGGTCTTGACCACATCCATGCCGACGCCGCGACCCGAAACGGAGGTCACGTTCGCCGCGGTCGAGAATCCGGCGCGCATGATGAATTGCTGGATGGCCTGGTCGGACATGACGTCCAGCTCGGCCTCCGTGGCCAGCCCCAGGGCCAGCGCCTTGCCCTTGATCTTGTCGACCGACAGGCCTTTGCCATCATCGGTAATCTCGATGATGATATGACCACCCTCATGAAACGCGTTGAGGGTGATCGTGCCGGTTTCCGGCTTACCAGAGGCCCGGCGTTCCGCCGGCTGTTCGATGCCATGGTCGCAGGAATTGCGTACCATATGGGTCAGCGGGTCGCGGATCAACTCCAGGACCTGCCGGTCCAATTCGGTCTCTGCGCCGACCATCTGCAGGTTGACCTTCTTGGACAGTTCCAGCGAAACGTCGCGCACGATGCGCGGCAACTTGGCCCAGGCATTCCCGATCGGCTGCATGCGGGTCTTCATGACGCTTTCCTGCAGCTCGGTGGTAACATGGCTGAGACGCTGCAACGGCGTTGAAAATTCGCTGTCGTCGCGTGCGCGCAGGATCTGCAGCAGCTGGTTGCGGGTCAGCACCAGTTCCGACACCATGGTCATCAGGTTTTCCAGAAGATCGACGCTGACGCGGATCGTCTGGTTGGCGACGCCGGTGCCGCCCGTCTGTTCTTCGCCGATGTCCGCCGACAGGCCGGTCTGGCTCACCGTCGAAGGAACCTGCTCGAAAGTCGTTTCGGAATGGTCCTCTTCCGGATCGGCGGCTTGCACAAGCGCGTCCTTGCCGGAATATCGGGCGGCATCGAAAGCCGCTTGCAGTTCAGCGGAATCCGAGGCGACCTCGGTAATATCCTCATTGCTCAACATGGCTTCCATCACCGCATCTTCGGCGAAGGATTCCAGTTGACTGATCAGGTCGTTGTCATCACCCTCGGGCTCGGTGCCGGTCTTTTCGAGTTCCTTGAGCAAGGCCTTGATTCGGTCGAGGGATTCGAGCACCAGCGACACCGCCTTCGGCGTCACTTCAAGCTCGCCGTCGCGGAAGCGGGCAAACAGGCTTTCAGCAGCGTGCGCTACACCTTCCAGCCGCGGCAAACCAAGGAACCCGCAAGTTCCCTTGACGGTATGAACCAGGCGAAAGATATTGCCCAACAACTCCGGATCATTGGGATTTTGTTCCAGCTTGACCAACTCGACGTCGAGAACATCCATGTTCTCTGCGGTTTCGGTCAAAAATTCATTCAAAAGGTCGTCCATCACCCTTATCCAGTACACTCAGCTGCTGAGACGTTCGATCCAAGGGGCATGTCAGCCACCCTTACTGACAAACCGGTACAGACGCAGCTTTTCATGCAATGTTTAAGAAGCCGTAAATGGAGAGCCTTGTATTACAGGGGGATTGCAATATTTTTTCGGTCAGGTGCCCTTACCTCAGGCGCGCTTCAAACCTGACGAGACCTTGCTCGCCCTCCAGAACCTTTATTTGCCCGCCCAGGCTTGCAGCCAGTTTAACGGTGAAATAGCTGTGCGCTTGGTATACGGTCAGACTCTCCACCGGGACATCCTCGAAATACACTGGGCGTGTAGCATCTTTCAGCCGCGCCGGCTCGCCCCTTGCCTCCACGTACAAAAGAACGCCAGCGCCGGCATCGTCGAGCCCGCTGACCAGCAGGCCGCCGCGTGGCAACGCTTCCGCGGCCGCCACCGTCAAATTCATCAGCATGCGCCCCCAACCGGGCTGCAGGCTGGGGTTTCGGTTTTCATCAGGCCACTCCAGCGACAGCCGCCCCTCGCCCAGCAGACTGTTGGTCAGGTCCCTGACCTGGGTCAACTCGCCGAGGTTTGCCACGCCGGACCAGCCGTACGCCATCCTGAAGAAATTCAGCCGATTCTCCATGCTATGCGCGCTGCTTTCGATCAGGCTCATCGTCTCGTCGCGCATGTCGTCGCCCACATCCATTAGAAGCTCGATGCCGTTACTGACCGCGTTCAACGGGTTGACCAGTTCATGGCAAAGATACGAGCTGAGCAACCCGATCACACGCATATCGACAAGTTCTGACATTGACGGTACGGTCCTCTTTCGCTGGCTGTGCTGCTGCAACGATCAGTCAACCTTAAACGATGATTCGCCATGACCCAAGGTCTCGTTCCCGGAAACTTCGTGCGCCACCCCGACAGGCCGGACTGGGGCCTGGGGCAGGTCCAGTCCGTATCGGCTGGTCGCGCCACGGTAAATTTCGAGCATGCAGGGAAACGGACCATAATTCTGGCTTCGGTCGCTCTCGTAACCGCCAATCCCGGCGAAGGCGGTCAGACTTAGAAATTAACCACCCTACCGTGGCATGGCATGAATATTGCGTACCGACCGCGCGTCACCATCTGCAACTGACAGCGGCTTGCATCTTGCAAGATTTGGTATCTAATAGTTGTATGTTTCCGCATTATCGGCTGGAGAAAGTAGTGTTGTCATTTCGTTTTGCGAATCGAATATTGGCGGGATTTCTGGTCGTCGGGGCATTAATTGCGGGCGCTGACGCGACGGTATACGCCGACGAGGAACGACATCTGACATTGGGTCGGATCAGCCAGGAACCGGGCAAAAATATCGACCGCTTGGACGCCATGGCCGAATATCTGAGCGCCGCGCTTGCACCGCATGGAATCGCGACCGTCGATATCGTGATAGCGGAAAGCCCTGAAAGAATGGCCGAGATGCTTCGCAACGGCGAGGTCGACCTGTTTTCCGAAACCCCCTTCATCGCCTTCGACCTGGCGGAAAGAAGGCTGGCGGAACCGTTGATGCGCGAATGGAAGAAGGGCGTGGCGGAATATCACACGGTGATCATCGCCCGGAACGATGGCGAAGTAGGGTCGCTGAAAGACCTGATTGGGCGGAAAATCGCCTTTGAGGATCCAGGCTCTACGTCCGGATATTTCTTGCCGCGGGTGGCGCTCGAAGACGCCGGCCCCGAGGGTTGGCCGACGCCGGGGCGATCAGCAATCTTGACTGGGAAGACCCGAAAAAGGCGCCGGAACAGCTCAAGGTAGGCCTGAAGATCATTTACGAAACGCAGCCCGTGACCCGTTCGATGATGATGGTTCGCCAGACGCTTGACGCGGATATCAAAGAGCGCCTGGCATCGGTGTTGGCGCAGATGCACCAGACACCCGAAGGTCAGGCCGCATTGAAGAAGTACTTCAAGGTTTCGCGATACGATCCGCTCGACGGCCCGGCGGCTGCGGGCCTGGAATCAGCCCGCCGGATGTGGCGGCAAGCCTGGAAGCAGGGCGAGTGATCCGTCTGCAGCTTCGCACCCGTTATGCGCTGGCGCTGCTGGTTCTGCTGCTCGCCACCGTCAGCAGCCTGTCCGCAGTGTTGCTGACCGAATTCTCTGTGACCGCCGACAACCTGCGTGAGACCTCCGCAAAGTCCATGGATGTAGGCTTGCTGCGCCAGTATGAACGGCGAGCCGACGATCTGTCGATAACGCTGGCGGAGAGCCTGGTGAATGCCGTTTATCTTCTTCAGGTCGACAATATTGCGAACGTCTCGGAAGGCCTGGCCGGAAGATCCGATATCAACGCGATCGCCGTCTTCGACAATGGCGGCCTGCTCTACTTCAGTGGCAGCATACCGGGTGTGGATGAAGAAATGCTCGGTGCTTATCATTTATCCAGCAGCGTGCTCGGCGAGGCGGAAACGTTCGTCGAATATTACGACCAGTCCGTCGCAAGCAACGCGCCGGTATTGTTGAACGAAGAGATCATCGGCCATGTGCTGGTCAATCTCTCCCTGGCCCCGATCCAGGAGCAGATCGCCCTGGCGCGCGCCGAACAGAACGAGCTGATCGGCAACGGGTTGAAAGCGGGGCTGTGGGTGTCGATTGGAATCACCCTGACCTTCAGTGGCCTGGGCGTAATTCTGGCGGTATTTATGGGAGACCGCCTGAGCCGCCCGATCGAGGCCGTGGCGAACCTCGCCCGGCAGATCGGAAAGGGCAATTACGAAATTCCCGCGGATATCAAGGGCACCGGTGAAGTTCAGCACCTGATCCAGTCCTTCCAAAGGATGGCCAGCGATCTGCGCCAAACGACCGTCAGTAAGACCCATCTGGACAATATCCTGCATGGCATGCTCGACGGGCTTGTCGTGGTGGGCGCGGACGGCCGGATCCAAACAGCGAACAGGGCGACTCGCAATCTGCTCGGTTACGAAGAAAGTGAGCTTCTCGGCCAACCGGTTTACGCCTTCTTCCGCACGCCGGCCCTGGCCGACGCGACGGAAACCGACAACCAGCCGCGCGAAGGCACCGCGCGTACGAAGAATGGCGATAACCTGCCCGTGCTGCTATCTGTTTCGAGCCTGCGGGAACGATCTGCCGGTGGGGCCTCAACGGTCTGGGTATTCAGGGACATCACCCGCCTCAAGCAAACGCAGAACGCACTGGTTGCCGCGATGCAGGATGCCGAGCGCGCCAACCATGCCAAATCCCAGTTTCTCGCGAATATGAGCCACGAACTGCGAACGCCGCTGAATGCGATCATCGGTTACAGTGAAATGCTGGTCGACGAGGTCCGCGACAGTGGCCAGGACGAGATGACCGGCGATCTCGATCGCATCCGTGTCGCCGGCCGGCATTTGCTGGCTTTGATCGACGATGTGCTGGATCTGTCAAAAATCGAAGCCGGAAAAATGGAAGTGAAGCGGGAGGAGTTCCTGCTGCAGGCGGTCGTCGATGACGTGGTTGCCACGTTGCGGCCAATGGTCAGTGGCCGCGGCAATAGCCTGACGGTCGATTGTCCGGCGAATTTGGCGCCCATGGACAGCGATCAGATCAAGGTACGGCAGATCCTGTCCAATGTTCTGTCCAACGCCGCTAAATTTACCGAAAACGGCTCGATCCACTTGTCCGTACGCGCCGAATCGGACGATGACGGCGACTGGATCGCTATCGATATAGCCGATACCGGCATAGGCATGACCGAAGACCAGCTGGAAAGAGTCTTCAAGGAATTCCTGCAGGCCGACAACTCCACCACACGCCAATATGGCGGCACCGGCCTCGGGCTGACCATCAGCCATAAGATGGCCAATAAGCTGGGGGGCGATATTTCCGCGGTCAGCACGCCCGGGGAGGGTTCGGTTTTCTCTATCCGTTTGCCAGTCCGCATGGCGGAGCGCACAACCGCAACCGCGAAGTTGTCGGGTCAGGTCGCGGCTGCACGACCCGGCGACCCCAATGGCGACGCCGGACGCATCTTGCTGATTATCAACAGCAACCCAGCCGAACTCGAGCTCGTGGCCCGGCGCCTCATGCTTTGGGGATTCCGCGTGGTGTCCGCAAAGCAGGACGAAGAGGGGCTAAGGCTGGCGCACGAAATTCGGCCCTTCGCCATCCTGGTCGGGGCCATGGCGACCGACGAGGATAGAGGTCACCTGGTGGAACAACTGGGTGCTGATCCGATTACAGCCGGAATCCCGGTCATTGTTGCGCCGCATTCTCCCGACGCATTGCCAGGCGACGACCCGCTGCTGGACCGGTTGGCCGCACTATTACCGCCTGCCACGGATAAATCGGCATTGGTGGTGGATAGTGACGCGGCGGCGCGGCGGCTGGTTGTGCAATCGCTGCAACAAGCCGGATGGAATATTGAGGAGGCGGAAAATGCGCAGGATGCCATGGCGCAGATTGCGAATCACGTACCCGACCTGATCGTCCTGGATCGGACGATGTCGGAAATGGATGGAGAAATATTTCTGCAGGCGCTCACGGAGAATTCGGACACCGCCACCGTACCCGTGATAGTCCTTACCGCCAGCCCGGTCAGCGCCGGCCGGCGCCTGAGGTTAAAGGGTCGGACCGGCACAATTATCGAAAAGGGCGCAGACGGGTGGGTCGACGCTGTCCGGATTCTGGGCGGCGCTCTCGACCATCGAGCTGGCGGTGGATACGCGGTAACGGGAGAATAGGTCGGTGCGAACGATACTGGTCGTCGAAGACAACGAAATGAACCGCGACATGCTGTGCCGCAGGCTTTTGCGCAATGGATTTTCTGTCCTGACCGCCGCCGACGGGGCTCAGGGGATAAACGTCGCCAGAACGGAGATGCCTGACGTCATAATCATGGATCTCAGTCTGCCGCTCATCGACGGCTGGGAGGCCTGCCGCCAGCTGAAGGCCGATCAAAGCACGAGCATCATCCCCATCATCGCGCTGACCGCCCACGCCATGAGTACGGACAAGGACAAGGCGCTGGCGGCCGGATGCGACGATTTCGACACGAAGCCCGTCGACTTCACGCGACTGCTGGAAAAGATAGAACGGGCCTGCACCGGCGGATAAAATCTCCTGCTTGGCGGCGCCGGCGCCGGCGAACGATGACCGCACCGCGTCTTTATGTGTAGAATGTTCGGCCATGGATTAACGAACCGATCGAACCGGTGGCAAGCAAGACAGAAAAGAGCAGCCGAACGGGAAACAGGCCGAGCAGGAGCGGGGCAAACAAGCCGAAGACCACCCGGAACAAGGCGAAGGCAAAAGCCGCGGCGACGGCGATCGAAACAGCTGTTGCCGGGCGTGCCGGACCCGGGCGCCAGAATAAGGCGGGGCTTGCGCTGATTGCCGCCAGCCTGTTCGCCGTCATGGCGGCAGGGGCCCTGCTTGGTCCGGACCCGTTGACAGGCGCCGCCCAGTGGGTCCGCAAGGGTCTTATTCAGGCGTCTTATGCGGTTCTGCTGGCCCTATTCGCCTGGATCGTCCTGCGCCGCCGCCGGGAGATATCCTATCTGCTGTTGCTGGGTATCATATGTGCGGGCATAGCCGCCTGGGATACCGGGGCCGGAATCTACGCCAGCCGCCTCCGGCTGGAAGCCAACAAAACGTTGATTACCCTTCGCGATGCACCCTTGAATGTCGAGGGATTGGCCGAAACGATCGAGCGCAATCCCTATGTCGAGGCCTACATTGTGATGCGCGACGTCTACTGGGAATTCGGCAACAGGCTGGACGACCGCATTGCCAGGTATGGCGCCAGTTACAAAAGCTATGTCGGCAGCGGCGCCTTTCTGGATACCGGGCGGCTTCGATCCCGGTTGGAATTGTGGCGCACCTTCTATCAAATCAGCGATCTTGAACGTCAGTTGGCGCAGATCGAGAGCGAGCCCGTAAAGGCCGACGACCTGCTGTGGACGGTAAATCTGCTGGATGTGGATACCGCGACGCGCGAGGCTTATGCCCAGGATCTACAGGATACCATTTCGGCCGCAGCCGGTTCACAGGCGGAACTGATCGCCCGCGAGCGGCGGACATTGGCGCGAATCAAGCGGTCATTGCAGGTTCTGATAGACGCAGAGGGCCGTTACCGTATTACCGATGGAAGAGTGGTGTTCGAAGACCCGGCCGATGCCGCACTTTTCGCGGGCGAGGAAACGCCGGCGGACTAATGCTTTTTTTGGATTGATCGGCGCCGGCGATCACCCCGATGCGGCCAGAATTCGCTCAGCCTCGGCCAGGTCTTCGGGACGGTTGGCGTTGAAGAAAGGGTCGACAGGGTCAGTCGGCCAGTCCGCCACGGCCAGCTTGTAGCGTGCCGTCCAGATATCGACCTTGCGGATATCCTCGTCCAGCATGGCGCGGCGCAAATCACCGGCCAGCCACACCGGCCACAGACCGCAAACCGGATGGTGGCGACCGCCGGAAGAAGCACAGGCCATGTCGGCCCCCTCGCGTTCCACCGCCGCCAGCAGGCGCCGGACGAGATCGCGGGGCAGGAATGGCGCATCGGTCGGCGCCGTCACAATCCAGGAACAATCAGGGGCATTCGCCCTGGTCCATTCCATACCGGTCAGAACACCGGCCAGTGGCCCAGCATGACCTTCGATAATGTCTGCGGCCACCGGCAGGCCGAAACCCGCAAACCGGGCCGGATCGCCATTGGCGTTCAGCAGAAGTCGGGCAACCTGCGGTTCGACATGCGCGATAACCCGCGCCAGAATCGATTGCCCGCCCAGATCGCGCAGCATCTTGTCCTGTCCGCCCATGCGGCGGGACAGCCCACCCGCCAGCAGCACAGCAACGACCTCGCCGTTCATATCCTCTCCCTGGCTGGACTTGGGCCTTTACGGCATACCACCGCCTTCAGGGGGACATAGCGCGTCAGCCCGCGCCGGTCTAGTGCCAGGCAAGGCTCTAGGCCAAATCGGGCGACCAGATACAGTTCCTGTTGCCGGCGATGCGGCCCGCTTCCATCGCCTTTTCAGCCCGATTGATCAGCTCCTGCACGGGGCTGCCATCCATCAGGGAGGCGCCAAGCGAAACCGTTACCGCGAGGTCGAGCCCGTTGCCCGGCATTTTGAACGGCATGCGCACGACGATGTCGTGCAGCCGCTGCAGCACTGCCGTGGCCTCCTCCGGCTTGACATGGGGAAGACCGATCAACAGCTTTTCCCGGCCATGTCGAAATATCTTGTCGTAGGAACGCAGGCTGACGGCGAACCGGTCGGCAATTTCACCAACCGTAAGCTCCAGGGCCGCCCCATCGATCGGATTGGGCGCGCAGACCGCAACGCAGCAATAACTATTGCCGTCGGCGACCTTATTACGCGCGCTCTCCAGCCACTGGACCATTTCGACTATATTGTCGATGATCGGCAGCGGCCCGGCCATCTCCTTGCGTTCACCGAATTCGAATCCGGCAGGAGCGTTTGCGCCAGCGCTTCCGTCTGCGTCGACCTGCGTCCGGGGCGTCCCGAAAATGCCCATGGTCCAAGTTCCTTTTTCGCTCTGGTGTCCCGTTTCCACATCCGCGAACACTCCCGGCACCGGGCACAAATCCATGGATGCGTGTTCATTCTGCCAGACTATTCGTAAAGGATTGGTTTCCTGCCGCGAGGCAGTGGGAAGGGGCGGCGCCATATGTGCGGTGGACAACGCTAGTTTTCCAGCGCGGCCGACCAGACGACGATTCGCTCACCCTTTGCGCTGCCGGCCATGTTGGCCGCGCGCGACGCCCGGTCCAGCACTTCCTGGACGGGGCTCTTCGAATCCGACAGCGAAATGCCGAAACGGGCAGCGACGGTCGCTTCACCGTCGTCCGACAGGCTGACGGGGCTCTCTCCCAGCAATTCGTCCAGCCGCTTGGCGAGCGTTTCGGCGCGCGCGCGGTCGGTGCCCGGTGCACAGATCAAAAACCCTGCGCGTCCATAGCGGAATACCGAATCATAAGGCCGCAAGTGGGAGAACAGCCGCGCCGCCAGGCTGGCGATAACGCGGTCGGTACCGATCTGGCCATAGGTCTGCGAGACCGCGTCCAGTCCGTCAGGCCGAACCATGATCAGGCTCATGGGGCTCCCCGTTCGCGCCGTGCGCTCCCATTCGCGCTCGAGCTCCGACATCATGGTCAGGCGGCTTTGCAACTCCGCAAGCTCCTCGTCGGCAACCACGGCTCCCTCCTCGGGCTTGCCGTGAAGCTCCTGAACGCGGACCGCAATCTTGCGGAACTTGTCGGCCACATCCATCATCGCATCGTATTCGTCCGGCGGGAGCGATTCGCCCGCCGCGAGCCTGCCCATCAGATAGCGCGCCGCATCATGGACCTCGCGATGCATTTGGCCGAGATCGGCGAACAGTTTCCCCTCCAGCATCCCGGTGGCGCTGTGATACCGGAACCAGCGGCCGAAATGGCAGGTCAGGTGGGCATCCTCGTCGGTATCAATGTCGGCCGGCGGCAAGGCGCACAGCGCCGCGCGCTGCCATGCGGCAAGCCAGCATTCATGTTCCAGGATGGCATCGGCGACTGCCGCCGGTATGTCGCGCGAGATGATATCCGCGGATTGCGTATCGCCCTTGCCGGTCATCGCCCCTACAGGTCGCTCCAGGTCAGAGTTGCGGGGTCCACATGCAGATGCTGTCGCCCATGCCCTTCAGCGCCCAGTCATGCGCCTCGGACGCGCGATCCATATGTTCATGCAACGGCGCCGTCGAGTCCACTATTGTTGCACCGAACGAGGCTGTGACCATTGCTTTACCGTCGCCGGCGATGGGAAACGGTTCCCCTATGACCTGGGTGCGGAGGCGCTTTATGACACCGACCGCATTTTCACGGCCGACCCGCGGCAACATTACGAGATACTTGTCGTCGGCGAAACGGTAAATTGCGTCGTAGGATCGCAGCTTTGCCGCAAACCGCCTGCCGAAGGCGTCCATCACCTTGGCTGCGTTATCGCCGTCCGGGCTGACCACGCAGATACAACTGGATTCGTGGGTCTGGCGAATCCGGTCCAGTTCCCCCCTCAGCCCCGTCACGATCGCCACCGGATCGTTGTCGACCACCGCCGGCCCGCTGTCGTCGCGGACCAGTCCGTATGATGCGCCATTCGCAGCCGCGACACCTTCCGTTCTTTCGCCAAAAGCCCGCATAAGTCCGTTTCCTTGACTGATTTTCGCGCCATTCATTGATTAGTAAACGGTCAAGGACGCAATTTATTCCGTCATTGGCTAAAATTTAAGGTAATTCCCGGTCTTCAGTGTAGGGGAACCAATCTTGGCGGCGCTCGCTCAGGTGACGTCGATATCGGGGGACCACAGACAGGCACTTCCCCCGCCATCGTGCCAGGCCTGGATACGCGCCTGGTCCGCGCGGTCGATATTGTTTCGCAGCGACATGGTCGGATCGATCATTGCGCCCCCGATGGACATCGCCACTCTGGTCGGCTCGGCGCCCGCGATCACCAGCGGTTCGTCGGCGATCCGCATTCGCAGGCGATTCATTACCGTTACCGTATCTTCAGGCTTGATATACGCCAGCGATATCAGATAACGGTTCACGCCGAAGACAAAAAGGCCGTCATAGGGCCGCAGACTTCGAGAAAACCGCTCGCCCGCCGCCGCCAGGATTTCGGCTTCAGATACGCCCTCGGCTGAACGCGGTTTGGCGACCGCAATGCAGCAGGTTTTCTCGCCTCGTTCGACAGCTGCAAACTCCGCTTGCAGCACCCGCATCATTTCGGATTCGTTGCGCACGATTGGAATCGGTGGCGGCGCCTGCCATTCGCCGTCGACCGTTTCAGGCATAGAGCCCCGCGGTCCCCTATTAAAGAATTTCGGTCCGGGCATAATCCCTATTCCTTCGAAAGAAAGGTATTCTGAAAAATCAAAGACGGCCATCTTCACGGCAAAATTCTAAAAAAATTACTAAAATGCCCCCTTTTCCATCGCGCCCTTGCGCGCGGCGGCCTTCGGTTCGTCCTCGACCGCCGCCCCATCGGCGTCGAACAGGATGCGGTCTTCGCCGGACAGCGCGATGAAGCGCTTGCCCCGGGCGCGGCCGATCAGGGTAAGCCCGGCCTTGCGCGCAAGCTCCACCCCCCAGGCGGTGAAGCCGGAGCGCGATATCAGGATAGGAATGTCCATCTGCACCGCCTTGATGACCATCTCCGAGGTCAGCCGGCCCGTAGTGTAGAAGATCTTGCCCGCGGCGGAGACACCCTCCATCGCCATATAGCCGGCGATCTTATCGATCGCGTTGTGGCGGCCGACATCCTCCATATAGATCAGCGGGCGGTCCTCCTCGCACAGCACACAGCCATGGATCGCACCGGCCGTGAGGTACAAGCTGGGCGCCGTGTTGATCTTCCTGGTCAGGCCGTAAAGCCAAGAGGTCTTGAGGACCGCGTCTTGCGGCAGGCGGACCTCGTCGAACCGCTCCATCAGATCGCCGAAGACGGTTCCCTGCGCGCAGCCAGAGGTCAGGGTTTTCTTCTTCAGCTTCTCCTCGAAATTCGTCTTGCGCCGGGTGCGCACCACGACGGTCTCGATATCGTCGTCATAGTCGACGCCCGTGATCTCGTCGTCGGCGCGCAGCATGTTCTGGTTTATCAAGTAGCCGACGCCGAGATATTCCGGATGGTCGCCGATCGTCATCATGGTGACGATTTCCTGGCCGTTGAGGAATAGCGTCAAGGGCCGCTCGACCACCACGCGGGTCTCGATCGGCTTCCCATCCTGGTCGATGCCGGCCACCGCTTCGGTCAGCCGCGCGTCTTCCGGGTCCGGTTTTACGACAAAATCATCCATGGCCAGCAATATGCGCGCGGGGTGCGTCGACGGCAAGTCGCGGCCCAAAAACCGCATTGAACGATGGGTAGATTGTCGCGGCGGCCTTCTGTAGGATAGGCTGCCGTTTCAAGGGAGCTGTTGCATGAAAGACCCGTTCGACAGGGACGTCACCTATTTGCGCGTGTCGGTTACCGACCGCTGCGACTTCCGCTGTGTCTATTGCATGGCCGAGGACATGACCTTCCTGCCCAAGAAGGACGTTCTGTCGCTGGAGGAGTTGGACCGGCTGTGCAGCGCCTTCGTGCGCCTCGGCGTGCGCAAGCTGCGGCTGACCGGCGGCGAGCCGCTGGTGCGCCGGAACATCATGTGGCTGATCAACCGGCTGGGCGCACATCTCAAGACCGGCGACCTGGACGAATTGACGGTCACCACCAACGGCAGCCAGCTTGAGAAGATGGCGGACCAGCTTTACCAGGCCGGCATGCGCCGCATCAATGTTTCGCTGGATACGCTGGACCCGGAGAAATTCGTCGCGATCACCCGCTGGGGCAAGTTCGACAAGGTGATGGCGGGCCTCGATGCCGCCGACCGGGCGGGCCTGAAGGTCAAGATCAACGCGGTCGCGCTGAAGGGCGTCAACGACACCGAGTTCGACAATATGGTCGGATGGTGCGGCGAACGCGGCTACGACCTGACCTTCATCGAGGTCATGCCGATGGGCGACATGGGCGAGCATCAGCGGGTCGACCAGTATCTGCCGCTTTCCATGGTCCGCGCGGATCTGCAAAAGCGCTGGACGCTGGAGGATATCGACTACAACACCGGCGGCCCGGCCCGTTACGTGCGGGTCAGGGAGACCGGACATCGCATCGGCTTCATCACGCCGATGACCCACAATTTCTGCGAATCCTGCAACCGGGTGCGGCTGACCTGCACCGGCACGCTCTATATGTGCCTGGGCCAGGAGGATGCGGCCGACCTGCGCGCGCCGCTGCGCGCCAGCGAGTCCGACGAACTGTTGCAACAGGCGATTCTCGAGGCCATCGACCGCAAGCCCAAGGGACATGATTTCATCATCGACCGCCGCAGCAGCAAGCCCGCCGTCAGCCGCCATATGAGCGTGACCGGGGGCTGAACGCCGGCGTCCGGCAGGCGCACGGTCTGCTCCGCTAAAGACAAGCTCGCCGAGAGGCGACCCGTCCCCGACCGCATCGATACCGCCGGTTGCGGCGTATATCGGCCGGCCGTTCCCATTGACCGGCCCAGCGCCGCCAGTCGCAACCGGCCGGCATAGTCTCCATTGCCGTTATCGAGTCATTAATCTCTCTAAGGTATATTATATTCCTTTATATAATGTGCATTGGTATTATGATCGCTTTCAGAAAATACCTATTATTGATAGCGACTGCTACCGTCACGACGCTGCTATCGGGCTGCGGGCAAGACACCCCGCCTGCCTCGTCGGAGCGGACGCCGGCACTGGCGGTGTCGATCGTCGTCGAGGTGGAGATCTTCGACCCGGAAGAACCCCAGGAGACGGAAAAGGCGCCGGTTGTGGCGGACGCCTCCGCGGCCGATCCGCTCCCGGCCGGGCCGGGGCCTTCGATCACCGGCGAAAATCCAATCCCGGGCGAAATGACGGCAGTTGCGGAAATCCCGGCCGATGCGGCCAGTCCGGACTTTGGAGACAGAGACCGGACATTCTTCGCATTCGACAATGCGGCGGTCCGGGAAGACCAGCTCGCGACGGTCCGGGAATGGGGAGACTGGCTAAAGGCCCATCCGGGATGGGCCCTGAGGATCGAAGGCCATACGGACCGGCAGGGCCCTTGCGGCTACAACCGGCAACTCGGACAGCAACGGGCCAATGCGGCGCGCAACATTCTCCTGGAGCAGGGGGTCAACGCGAGCCGCCTGCTGGCCGTCAGCTTCGGCGAAGACCGGCCCGCCATACCCGACGCAGCCAGGGCCGAGCGAAGCCAAAACCGCCGCGTGCGGGCCGAACCGATGCGGCTGGCCGAACTGCAAAGCTACGATCCTGACCTTGCGCCATGCGCGCTGGCCGACGGGGCGCCGCCGGAAACCGCGAAAAGCCCGGCAGGCGGCGCCGCTCCCCCATCGAATGGGGAAGGTCGGGAGGGGTTGGAATACCGGCGGCGCCGGGAAGAAGCATTCGCAACAACAGCCATTGTACCGCGCCGCCCTGAAATTGCCACCCGTTAGCCATATTCGCTCATCCAAAATCGCGCTATGGTGGCGCGATGAATATTTCACGCTGTTTTTCGCACCCGGCCGCCGCCATCGCGCTACTAGTCATGGCAGCCGCCCCGCAGCCGGAACGGCCTGAGGGCGTGTTGCAGGTAACTACCTGTGCAGTTATCGGCGACAGGGTCTTTTTCGACATCGGCAGTACGGAGCTGCGTCCGGACGCGATGTATATCATAATAAGCGCTGTCGATTTCTATTCGGCCTATCCCGCTGAGATCACGCTGCAAGGACACACCGACGACCATTTCCCCGAAGAAAAAGGCGAGGAAGTGGGGTGGTTGCGGGCCGAGGCAGTGAGGGACGCCTTCATTGCGCGCGGATACCCTTTCGAACTGATCCACACCGCCAGTTACGGCGACAAGAGGCCGGCGGTGCTGGGCGAAAACGAAGACGCCTGGTCGCAAAACCGTCGCGTCGTAATCTTGGTCGAAAATTACCTGATCGCCCCGCCGGAGCCTTATTGCGGCGACGGATAAGCCGCTTCCTAATTAAACGTGATCGGCCCCTTCTCGCTGAGCATGGCGCGCGGCGGGGCTTCCGCGGTGGGGCCGGACTGGTGGTGGACCAGTTTCCAGTGGCGGTCCTCGCGCACGAAGACGTTGGTGGCGATCAGGTTGTTGCCGGCGATCACCTCGAAGCAGATCACCGCGGCATAATCGCCGAACAGCCGGATGCGCGGGCCGAGCGCCAGGATCGGCGCCTGCGAATCATGGCCCAGGATACCCTTCCAGCTGGCCATCACCGCGTCGCGGTCGAAGATCGGCCCGCCGCCGGGATGGATGCAGCTTACCGGCGACTCGCTCGCCCAGAGCCCCTCCATCGCTTCATAGTCGCGGCTGTTGAACGCGGCATAGAACGCCTCGTTGGCGAACAGGACGGCATCTCGGTCGGACATGCGGTTCCTCAAGCAGCCTTTTCCATGGCCGTCGACCAGGTGCCGGCCGCGGCCGCGCCGTTGCATTGCGCGCGCAGCAGGAAGGCCGCCTGCGCCGCCGGCACGTTCTCCGCCTTGCCGCCCCAAGCCTTCAAGGGCGCCGCCTGCAGCGCACGGCCATAGGAGAAACTGAGCTTCCAGGGCAACGTCTCGCCCAGCTTGTTCATGGCGTCGAGATGCTCGGTCGCGAGTCTGTCCGACTGGCCGCCAGACAGGAACACGATTCCCGGCACCGCCGCCGGCACGCAGCGCTTCAACACCTCGACGGTGCGCGCCGCGACTTCGCCGACGCCGGCCTGGCTGGCGCATTCGGTGCCGGAGATCACCATGTTGGGCTTCAGCAGCGTCGCCTCCAGCCGCACATTCTGGATGCGGAGTTGGGTATAGACTTCATTCAGCGCCGCCTCGGTCACCGCGGCGCAGCGCTCGATGTCGTGGGCGCCGTCCATCAGCACCTCCGGCTCGACGATCGGCACCAGGCCGGCCTCGTGGCACAGCGCTGCATAGCGGGCCAGCGCATGGGCATTGGCGGACATGCAGGCCTGGCTCGGATGTTCGTCTCCCTTGATGGTGATGACGGCGCGCCATTTCGCGAAGCGGGCGCCGAGCCGGTAATATTCGGCGCAGCGCTCGCGCAGGCCGTCCAGCCCCTCGGTCACCTTCTCGTCCGGCGAGCCGGCCAGCGGCTTGGCGCCGGCATCCACCTTGATGCCGGGGATGATGCCCTTGCCCGCCAGCAATTTCGCGAACGGCGTGCCGTCGGCCGCGCTCTGGCGCAGCGTCTCGTCATAGAGGATCACGCCGCTGATCGAGTCTTCCGCGCCGGCGGCGGTGAACAGCATCTCGCGATAGGCGCGGCGCGTTTCCTCCACCGACTCCACATTGATCGAGTCGAAGCGTTTCTTGATGGTGCCCGTGCTTTCGTCGGCGGCCAGAATGCCCTTTCCGTCCGCGACAAGGGCTTTTGCGATTTCGTCCATGGTGAATTCCCTCTGAAGGCCTGTCCGGGCGCCCCTGGCGGCACCCCGCTGTTGCGCGGCCCGTTATACAGCGCGGTGCGCGTTAACGCTATACAGCGGCGCACATTTTCGACGGGCTGGCGCCCGGCGTGCGCCTGACTATACTGCCAACAAGCAACCCGGCCTTGCAACCTCGCGGAATACCGAAATGCCAGACAGCAAGATCGCCTTCGTCGCAAGCGACGAAGCGGATGCCCAGGAGGCGCTGGCCACCCTGACGGCGCGCTACGGCAATGCCGACCCGGCCTCGGCGCAAACCATCGTGGCGCTGGGCGGCGACGGCTTCATGCTGCAGACCCTGCACGACCATATCGGGATCGAGGCCGCGATCTACGGCATGAATTGCGGATCGGTCGGCTTCCTGATGAATGTCTGGGGGGTCGACGACCTGCCGGCGCGCATCGCGCGGGCCCGCCCGGTGAAGCTGCACCCCTTGCGCATGCTGGCCCGCACCAGTTCCGGCGAGGAGGCCGAGGCGCTGGCCATCAACGAGGTCGCGCTGCTGCGCCAGACCCACCAGGCGACCAAGATCAGCATCCATGTGGACGGCGTGATGCGGCTGAAAGAGCTGATCTGCGACGGCGTGCTGGTCGCCACGCCGGCCGGCAGCACGGCCTATAACCTGTCGGCGCACGGCCCGATCATCCCGATCCGCGCGCCGCTGCTGGCGCTGACCCCGATCAGCGCCTTCCGCCCCCGCCACTGGCGCGGCGCCCTGCTGCCGCATACCG
>CAMYNJ010000127.1 GCA_947259795.1 uncultured Alphaproteobacteria bacterium
GCTTCATGCGCGACAGCAGCCGCACCTGCCCGCCGGGCTGCGGCGCCGCCTCGAACAGGGTCACCTCGTGGCCGCGTTCGGCCGAGACGCGCGCGGCCTCCAGCCCGGCCGGGCCGGCGCCGACCACGACGATCTTGCGCCGCGGCCCGTCGGTGGGGCGCACCACCTGGGGCATGGTCGCCTCTCGGCCGGTCGCCGGGTTGTGGATGCACAGCGCCTCGTGGCCTTCATAGATGCGGTCCAGGCAATAGGTGGCGCCGACGCAGGGGCGGATTTCGGCCTCGCGGCCCTCCGCCACCTTTCGCCCGATATGCGGGTCGGCGATATGGGCGCGGGTCATGCCGACCATGTCCAGCTTGCCCTCGGCGATGGCGTGGCGGGCGGTGGCGACGTCGGCGATGCGCGCGGCGTGGAACACCGGAAATTTGGTCTCGGCGCGCACCTCGCCGGCGAAATCCAGATGCGGCGCCGAGGCCATGCCCTGCACCGGGATGACCTTCGACAGGGCCGCGTCGGTTTCGATATGGCCGCGGATGATGTTGAGGAAATCGATCTGCCCGCCGGCGACCAGGCAGCGCGCGATCTCGACGCCCTCGGCGCGGCTCAGCCCCTTGTCCCAATCCTCGTCGGCGACCATGCGGATTCCGACGATGAAGTCGGCCCCGACGGCGTCGCGGATGGCGTCCAATACGCGGCGGGTGAAGCGCAGGCGGTTGTCCAGCGACCCGTTGTAGTCGTCGTCGCGCCGGTTGGTCGCGGGCGACCAGAAACCGTCCATGAAATGGCCGTAAGCCTCCAGCTCGATGCCGTCCAGCCCTGCCGCCTGCATGCGCTGGGCGGCCGCCGCATAGGCCGCGACAATGCGCTCGATATCCCAGTCCTCGGCCTGCTTGGGGAAGGCGCGGTGGGCCGGCTCGCGCACCGGCGAGGGGGCCAGCACCGGCAGCCAGTCGGCCTTGTTCCAGTTGGTGCGCCGGCCGAGATGGGTAAGCTGGATCATCGTCGCCGCGCCATGCTCGCGGCATTCGTCGGCCAGGCGCGCCAGCCACGGCACGATCTCGTCCCGGTAGGCATGCAGGTTGCCGAAGGCGGCGGGCGAATCCTCGGCCACGATCGCCGACCCCGCCGTCATGTTCAGCGCGATGCCGCCCTTGGCCTTCTCCACATGATAGAGGCGGTAGCGGTCGGTCGGCATACCGTCCACGGAATAGGCCGGCTCATGCGCGCTCGACATGATGCGGTTGCGCAATTCCAGATGCTTCAGCCGATAGGGCCGCAACAGCGGGTCGTGAGAGGGCATGCGTCTTTCCCTTGGGCCTTGGGATACTCACTATCGCTTATAACTGGGCCCAGCAACAATGGCTCGTTGTCGACGCCTCGGGATAAGCCGCGGCGACGAGGCGGCTTCAACCCAGTGCTCCAGGGTTTTTCGCGGGTTTCAGAGGGGAATCATACACACCGACCTATTGTGCACAGGCTGCCTTGTAGTACTTTATCTTATTGATACTACGTATTAAAATAATGAACGCAGTACACTGTCTCTGGAATTTCTTGCCTGGCCCGGCAGTTTGGATCCGAGAACCGTCATGTTAACTCAAAATATACGACCCCCGTGGAGAATGGCGCCGAGCCACCGACGATCGCCGGATCGTGAGAGACCGGGCCGGGAAGCCATTGGATGTCACAGAATGCTTTCATCTGATCTTATAGGCCGGCTTCGGGGCCGCGCGGCGGACTCCGATGGCCGCACCGATGCGCCCGACATGTCGCCGGAAACAGGCTTTTTCGGCGGCGCCTTCAAAACGGTCAGGATGCATCTTGGGGACGCGCCCGTACCGCCTGCCGGTCCGGCCCCTCTGAATCCACCAGCTTCAGCCGAAGACATTGCGGCAGCGCAGGCGATGCTTGGATTTACCCTGCCTGACGACCTGAAGCAGCTTTACCGGCAAGTCGCGAATGGCGGTTTTGGCCCGAGCGGCGGCCTTGCCCCGCTTGAGGAAGCGGCGAAGCGTTACCGCGATCTGGTTGCCAACCCGCCTGGTGAGCGCGGCCAAAGATGGCCGGACCATCTGTTGCCGATAAACCTGTCGGAACCGGGGGTCGATTGTTACGATCTGAAGTCGGGATGGATTATCTTCTGGGACGAGGAATCGCTCGCCGACGGGCCGGGCGACCGGGTATGGAAGCGCTCGTTCAGGAAGGAAGCCGAGAGTTTGGGCGCGTGGCTTGAAGACTGGCTCTCCAGGCCCCCGAGGGGTGAGCAGATCAACCAGGAATTGGAAGCCGCCCTGCGCGAAAACATGAAAACGACACTCGCCTACTGGCGCGCCAAATCACCGGAAGAGCGCGCGGAATTCGGTTTGCCCGAAGAAGGGTGGGAAGAAGAGCTTTTCGGGCATTTGGGGATCGATCTCAAGGATCTTTGACGTACCGGTGTCAGGCCCGCACAATTGCATGATCCGGCATCCGGGCGGACCGGCGTTTCGTCATCCCGGTCCGGCTCGCAGTCCGGGGGGCGTGAAAAACAGCCGCAGACGCCCGATACGGGGTCCGGAAATGGCCGCCGGTGCTGCCGGCGAATCGCCTGGATCTGGCCGCCTGCCGTCTTCCTACCACTCAAGCACACCGCTGATGATCAGGAATGCCGCGAAAATCGCGATCAGTATGAGCGCGGTCGAGACGACGCCGAAACTCCAGAACGCAATCCGGCGTCCCCACACGCCCGCAGGCGCACGCTCGCTGATGATATTTGCCATGATTTTCTCCCCCGGAAATGCTGCAAAAATCCGATGATCCAAAAGACCTGTCCGCGTTCGATCAATAACCATGACGAGAGGAAATGCAAAATCGATACCGTTTCCGTTTAGAGACATGGTTAACAGGGTCCTCGATACAGCGGAATCAGGCATCGCGCATGCTGTGGGCGCTACGGGAAACAGGGTGTTTGGGGCGGGCTGGTTGGCCGCGGCAGCGCCTGTGGTGCCCGGAAAATAGAATGCAGAGCTTCGCACCCAAATCAAAGCTGTGTCCCGGGCAGCACAGGACTCGACCATTGCTTCCTCCACGACAAATTGACTCGTCACGAGGAGCATTGATAAGAAATTTATTTTTAAGTTGTTAACTATACTGTTTTTGTTTTGCGAAGCATCTCACCACGATGTCACCTGTTTTGCTTCCCATTAAACGAGTCTGCTCACGGCTTCAATTTGCATCCTGCTTCCAGCAGAGCGGGGATATTAGGACGAAATCCACCAATTACGATGGAATTACGACAGGTATATTGTCCATGTATTACGCTATCAAAAAAATTACTGCCATTTTCGATATATTGTACTATAATACCGCGATAATTGTAGCCATTTGAATTGGCACAGCGATAGGGAGCGTGTGAAATGATAAGGATCGGCACCGCGGTCTTGGTGCTTTGTATATTGCCGTCCCTTCCGGCATCGGCGCTGGAGAGCGATTACAAGCCCTATATGCAATGCGTGGAACAGCAGGGGGAAGAGGATAGCAGCTCATGCCTCAATAACGCAGGGCGTGGCGAACAGCCCCTGTTCAACAGTTTCTACGGCTGCATCGTAAACAAGCAGATTCTCGAACTCGCCGACCAGAATAACGCGAAGCTGTCCTGGGAGGTGTTTTTCATGAATGAGCGTTGTCGAATGATCGACGAGCCATTTTACAAGAGGGCCGATCAGCGCGAATAGGTTGGGTCCGGCCCGCGGACCGTGGGTTATTCGATAACGGGTAGAAGATGGCCGCCGGCAATCCGGCGAGTCGCGGAGGGTTCTATCGCACTGCCTCGTGTGAGAAATCTTTGAATTTGCGGCAAAACTCCCCCTCTCCCTTGACGGGAGAGGGCGGGGTGAGGGTGACGAAAAAGCGACTCGCCGGCAAGGCCGGCGGCTATCTCCTGCCTTGCGCCGCAAGAGCCACAGACTCGGAGACAGTCGGGGTGTGAACCCCTTGGTCCGGCCCTCCCTAACTGCCGCCACGGGCGATCGCCACCTCTTCGCGCACCAGCGCGAAAAGCTGGTCGATGCCGAAGGATGGCAGGGGCCGGCCATTGACGAAGAATGTCGGCGTCTTGTCGACGCCGGCGGCGTTAACGTCGGCCATGTCCTGGTTCAGGATCGCGGTAATCTCCGGCTTCAGGGTGTCGCGGCGGGCCCGCGTGACATCAAGGCCGGCATTGCCGGCCGCCTGCCAGGCGTTGGCGAGGTTGGGGGCGCCACCGCCATGCGGCGACCAGGCCGCCTGGGCCGCCAGCACCGCTTCGAGCACGGGTTCCAGCTTTCCCTGCAGGCGCGCGGCCTCGAGGATGCGCACTACCTGGTCGGATCCGTTATGGAACGTCACATAGCGCATCACGACGCGCACCGTATCCGGATATTCCCGTCTGATCTGCTTCACGATCGGGTGGAAGGCGCGGCAGGTCCCGCAGGCGGGATCGAAGAACTCGACGATCGTCACCGGGGCGTCCATTGGCCCGAACACCGGCGAATGGGGCCGGACCAGCAGTTCCGCGCGCAGGGCGGCGGCAGCCTGCTCTTCGACGCTGCGATTGTAAACAACGGCGGCAAGCGCGAAGCCGACGACCGCCACAACGGCCGTCACGGCCACCATGGTGCGTCTGGTCATGGTTTGACTCCTTTTCGGATAAGCCACAAAAGAATGATGATGGCGCTGAACGCCCCGACCGAGAGCAGGGGAATCGGCACCACGCTGAAAATCATCATGTCGGCGCTGGTGCAGGACGTGCCCTCGCCGCAGGGCTCGAGCGCCGTTGGAATCACGCCGGCGACAAGCAGGGTATGGTAGGCCGCGAACGCCCATCCGAAGAGGGCCAGGGGCAGCGCATAGCGCCATATGCCGAAATCGGACAGGTAACAGGCGACCGCGAGAACGACGGTGAGCGGAAACATGAAGGCGCGCTGATACCAGCACAGGACGCAGGGTTCCTGTCCCATGATTTCGCCGATGAAAAGAACGCTGAGGGTCGAGACGAGCGCGATGGCCCATGACAGGAAAAGCATCTGCCAGGCGCGTTCCACCTCCCTCGAACGAACGGCGTTGTTGGTGGTCTGCTGCGCAGTCAAATTTTCATCCTCCCGGGCCGGCGGCTCTCGGCGTCGCCGCGCTCGTTGTCGTGATCCCATATAACGATTGATTCGCGCGATGTGAAGCCGCCGTTCCCGAGACTTGTGCGACGTTCCCCCGCTGGAGGGTCAATACCACTTGTCGGGAATCGTGCTCTTCTTCCGCGTCACGAAGTCGCACAACGCCTCGTCGATGGCCTGGTCGAGCGGCGGCGCCTGGTATTCGGCCAGCGCCTTCTTCCAGGCGCCGTGGGCGCGGGTCCGGGCGTCCCTCGATCCCTGCTCGGTCCATTGTTCGAAGGATGAATTGTCGCTGAGCGACGGCTCGAAGAAGGCGGTTTCGTAATTGGCCATGGTATGGGCGCAGTCGAAGAAATGCCGGCCTGGCCCGTTCTCGCGGAAGGCGTCCAGGGCGAAGGCGTTGTCGTCCAGCGCCAGGCCGCCCAGGAAGACATGCA
Source organism: uncultured Alphaproteobacteria bacterium (assembly GCA_947259795.1). Taxonomy (GTDB): domain Bacteria; phylum Pseudomonadota; class Alphaproteobacteria; order UBA8366; family JADFVY01; genus JADFVY01. Next base: position 5,561 of record CAMYNJ010000127.1, read on the forward strand.
TCATGCCCAGATGTTCAGCATCCAGCATGAATTTCTCGTAATCCATGACCAGCGCGCCTTCCATCCAGCCGGCCCCGTGCAGGATGAAGTTGGCGCCGCAGAGCAGCGCCGGCATCAACGAATCCGCGCTTTCCTGCCCGGCCTGGTAGTCGGGGAGTTTCGATGCCGTCAGCGCCCCGCCGCAGCGCAGCGGCACGCCCAGCCGGCGCGCCAGCTGGCCGACCGCCAGATAGGCCAGCGCCGGTTCCGGCATGCCGAAGGTCGGCGCGCCGCTTTTCAGGGACATGGAGCTGAGGAAATTGCCGTAGACCACCGGCGCGCCGGGCCGCACGAGCTGGGTCAGGGCCACGCCGACCATCGCCTCGGCATGGGACTGCGCGATCGCGCCCGCCGTGGTCACCGGCCCCATGGCACCACCCAGGATGAAGGGCACCACCACGGCGCACTGGTTGGCCGCGGCGTAGGCGCGTAACGCGGCGGTCATGGTCAGGTCGCAGGTCAGCGGCGAGTTCATGTTGATATTGCCCATGATCACGCAATGCTCGTCGACGAAATCCACGCCGAACAAGATGCGGCACATCTCGATCGAATCCTCGGCCCGCTCGCCCGCCGTCACCGAGCCCATGAAGCCCTTGTCGGACCAGCGCATATGAGCATAGACCATGTCCAGATGCCGCTTGTTGACGGGGATGTCGACCGGCTCGCAGATCGTGCCGCCGGAATGATGCAGCCAGGGCGAGACCCAGGCCAGCTTCACGAAATTCTCGAAATCGGCCAGCGTGCCGTAGCGCCGCCCGCCCTCCATATCCTGTACGAAGGGCGACCCATAAGCTGGCGAGAACACGGTGTGAGGATGGCCGATCTCGACATTGCGCGCCGGATTTCGGGCATGCTGGGTGAAGCAGGCGGGCGCGCTGGCGCGGATGATGGCCGGCAGCATGCCGCGCGGGAAGCGCACGCGTTCGCCCTTAACGTCCGCGCCCGCCTCGCGGAACAGATGCTGGGCCTCCGCGTCCTCGCGGACCTCGAAGCCGACTTCCTGCAGAATTGTTTCGGCATGCTCCTCGATGCTGGCGAGCCCTTCCTCGCCGAGCAGTTCGAAGGTGGGGATTTTTCGCGTGATATAGGCGGGGGCGCTCTGCGCTGCTGTGGCGGCACGCCGCGCCTTTCGCCCGGCCCGGCCCCGCGTCGGCGCCTGATCCTGAATATCCTGCATACCAGTCCTCCCAGTATCTGCCACCACGATACATGAAACCGCGCGCGGTCCCGCCGCGCCCGCGACGCGAATTATCCGCAGCGAGACACGCCCGAAGCCGGCGGCAAGGAGAAAACCACATTTCTATAGACACAACCCATTGCCAAGGCGTATTTCGCGAGTATGTTCTAGTGCGGAAGGGTGACCGACCTGGTGACTCGGATAATCCTCCCCCATGGGCCGGAGCGGCCCGTGGGCGGTCGCGGTGCAAGGCCGCAACAAAAGCGGCGCGGGGAACGTCGCATCATGAGACATCCATTTTGCCAAAGAGGGGCGATACTATGAGTGCCATACTGACAAATCTGAGGAACACTGTGATCGCCGGCTTCGTCCTCGCGGTCGTCCTGTTCTTGCTCTACTGGGGAGTGCAGGGTTACAGCTCAAGCGACTACAGCCGCTTCTTCTTCCGCTGGCTGCACGTGCTGTCGGGCGTGATGTGGATCGGCCTGCTGTGGTATTTCAACTTCGTGCAGATCCCGAACATGCCGAAAATCCCCGACGAGCAGAAGCCGGCGATCGGCAAGGTGATCGCGCCGGCAACCCTTTGGTGGTTCCGCTGGGGCGCGATGGCGACCATCGCCACCGGCCTTATCCTCGCCTTCATGAACGATTATCTGGTCCAGGCGATCACGCTCGGCCTGATGGACGGCGTCGCCAAGCACACCATGATCGGCATCGGCATGTGGCTGGGCACGATCATGTGGTTCAACGTCTGGTTCGTCATCTGGCCGAACCAGAAGAAGGCGCTGGGCATGGTCGAGGTGAGCGCGGAAGAGAAGGCCGCCGCCGCGCGTACGGCCATGCTGTTCTCGCGCACCAACACGCTGCTGTCGATTCCCATGCTGTTCGCCATGGTCTCGGCGCAGAACCTGTACTGATCGGACTACCGATTCTATGAGGCGGGCGGGATGCTTTGGCGTCCCGCCCTTTTCATATCGATCAGGCGCCCGTATCGGGGATTAGCCCTGCCGCTTCCACGCCGGCGACGGCGCAGATTTCGTCATTGTCGCCGGTATCGCCGGTAATCCCGACCGCGCCGAGGATGCGGCCATCGCCGTTCTTGATCAGTACGCCGCCCGGCGAAGGAACGAAGCGCCCGCCGGACATGCCGATCAGCGCATTGACGAAGCCCGGCGTGGTTTCCGACCGGCCGGTTATCACGCGGTTGCCGGCGCCGAACCCAAGGCATCCCCAAGCCTTGCCCATGGCGACATCGGGTCGTATCAGGCTGGCGCCGTCCTCGCGCTTCATCGCCTTGGCGGTTCCGCTGTCGTCCAGCACGACCACGGTCAGCGGCTGGAACCCCAGTTCGCGGCCCTTGGCAATTGCGGCATCCACGATCCTCGTGGCGGTTTCAAGATCGATGCTGTGCAAAAACAACTTGGCCTCCCATAAATTGCCATAATGCTCGCCCCAAATAGCAGCCGGCGCGAGAATAGGCGAATCCTGCGGGGGGTCAATGATCCCGGGTTATATGATATATGGTTGCAACTTTATCCGGACGCCGAACTGACGCATAAGGAATAAATGAACGATCCGACGCCAACCGGTTCCTCGTCCGCGCCTGACGGAAGTCGGCGTGCTCGTGGCCTGCGTCTGTCGCAAACGATTACCGTGCTTGTGGTGCTGGTGGCCCTGGTGACCGGCAGTGTCGTCGCGGTCGCGGATTACCGCCTGGCCGCGGGCGAGTTGCGTCAGGCGGTCGAGGAAAAACTGCTGGCCCTTCTCGAAGCGCGGCGGGCGGCGATCATCGACTATCTGGCCTCGATCAGGCGCGATCTCAGGATACAGGCGGCCAATCCCCTGGTGCTCGACGCATTCGGGGAGTTCGCCGCCGGCTGGCGCGAACTCGGCGACGAGGCCGGAGAGACGTTGTTCAACGCCTATGTCATGGAAAACCCTTACCCGCCGGCGGGCCGCAAACAGCTGAATGACCCCGGCGACGGATCGCGCTACAGCATGGCGCATAGCCGGTTCCATCCTCTGCTGCGCGAATTCGTCGAACAGCATGGATACCGCGACCTGCTGCTGATCGACAAGAAGGGCACGGTGGTCTATTCGGTGATGAAACAGCAGGATTTCGCCACCGGCCTGCGCGAGGAGACGGATATCAGTGGCGGCCTCGGCGTCGCCTTCCGGGAAATTATCGATAATCCGTCGCCCTTCGCCCAGATGTTCGTGGACTTCAATACCTATCTTCCGGCCGGCGGCCGTCCCACCGGGTTTATCGCCGTACCGATCCATGGCCAGTGGAACGAACGGCTCGGCGTGCTGGTCTTCGAAATGCCGGTGCGCCGGATCAACCGGGTGATGAATGTCGCCGCGGGGATGGGTGAGACGGGCGAGACGTTCATTGCCGGGCAGGATCTGCTGGTCCGCACCGACTCGCGCTTTGCGACCCGCTCGACGATCCTTGAACGCCGGGTCGATTCGGGGCCCGTGAAGGCAGCGCTCAAAGGCGAATCGGGCGTTATGATCAGTACCGAGTCGAATGAGACCGGAAAAGAATCCGAAAAACTCTCGGCCTTCGCGCCACTGTATTTTCTGGGCGCCCGATGGGCGATCATCGCGCAGGTCGATCTGTGGGAAATTCAGGCGCCGGTCATGCGCATGCGCGACCGTGCGCTGATCAACGGCCTGTTGTTGGCACTTCTGGTCGCCGGCTTGGGCTATGCCGTAACGCGCGTAACGGTGGTGAAGCCGCTTTCCGGCATTGCGAACGCGGTGCAGCGGCTGACCCGCGGCGAGATGGGCCAGCCCGTACCTTCCACCGACCGTGGCGACGAAATCGGCGACATTGCCCGGGCTCTCGTTCTTTACAGGGACAGCCTGGAAGAGCATGAACGGCTGGCCGCAGAGCACAGCGAAATATCCCGGGCCGAGGCCGTGCGCCACCGCCTGGCGGAGGCCATCGAGGCGCTGTCGGACGGGTTCATCCTGCTCGACCCCGACGGCCGGGTCGTGCTGGTCAACTCAAAATACAGGGAAATGTATCAAAAGTCGGCGCATCTGCTGACGCCGGGGGCCGAGTTCGGAGCCTTTATGAGACACCATGCCGAACTTGGCGAAATTGTCGAAGCCCAGGGGCGGGTCGAAGAGTTTCTCAAACACCGCCTGGAAGAGATGCAGCCCGGCGAGGTGATGGAATCGCGCCTGGCCGGCGGGCGCTGGCTGATGATCACGGATCACAGGATGGAGGATGGCGGCACCGTTTCGATTTGCTCGGACGTAACCGACCTGAAACGCCGGGAACATGCGCTGCTGGAAAGCGAGGAGCGCTACCGGCTGCTGGTCGACACCCTGCCAGACGGGGTATTGCTGCATGGCTCCCGGAACATATTGTTCATCAATCCGGCCGGACGAAGAATCCTGGGGATCGGGGCAAACGAGCAGGTCGACCAGTATCATTACCGCGATTTCGTGCGTGAGGAACAGAAGGCGGCCGCCCTGGAGCGCATGTCGGCCGTCATCGAACGCGGAGAGGACGCCCCGCTGGTCGAGCGCCCGATTCATACCAGGGACGGCCGCGACATCTATATCCAGATCGCCGCTGTTCCGTTCCGCCGCGGACGGGAAATTCTGGCGCTTGGCGTGTTCCGGGATCTGACTGACTCGAAACAGGCACAGGCGCAAATCGAACGACAACGCGAGGCACTGCATCAAAACGAAAAAATGAGCGCCCTGGGATCGCTTCTGGCCGGCGTTGCGCATGAGCTGAACAATCCGCTTTCCATCGTGGTCGCACAGGCGGTGCTGCTGGAGGAGACCAACCGCGACGGAAAAATCATCAAACGCGCGAAGGATATCCGGTCTGCGGCGGAACGCTGCGCACGGATCGTCAAAACCTTCCTGTCGATGGCGCGCCAGCAGACGCCCGAACAGGGCACGGTCGATATCAACTTATTGGTCGATAACGCATTGGAACTTATGGGTTATACCCTGCGTACGGCCGGCGTGGAGATTGTCGAAAAACGTGGCGAGGATCTGCCCTTCGTTTGGGGCGATGCGGACCAGCTCCACCAGGTCGTGGCGAACCTTCTTGTGAACGCGCAGCAGGCGATGATGGACTCGCCCGAACCGAGGCGCCTGACGATAACCACGGCTTTCGATGCCGACGTCGGCATGGTGACGCTGACGGTGGACGACACCGGGGCGGGCGTGCCGGAGGAGATTCGCCCGCGAATTTTCGACCCGTTTTTTACCACCAAACCGACCGGCGTGGGCACCGGAATCGGCCTTTCTGTCTGTCATGGCGTCGTCGAATCCCATCACGGCAGCATCAATGTCACCGACTCGCCCGACGACGGCGCACGGTTCGTTGTCCAGCTGCCGCCCGCGGGCGCAACGATGACACCGCCCGCCGAGCCCGAAGCGCCGGCTGCGGCGAAAATCAGCGGGCGGCGCGTCCTGGTCGTCGAGGACGAGTTGGAAATCGCCGAATCGCTCGGCGAAATCCTTGGTCTGGACGGCCACAAAGTCGATCTTGCCGACAATGGCAAAACCGCACTGAAAAAAATCGCAAAGACCGACTACGACCTGATCCTGATGGATCTTCGAATGCCGAAAATGGACGGGCCGACCCTATACCGGGAGCTCGAGAAAAAACATCCGCACCTCTGTCCACGGGTTGCCGTGGTTACCGGCGACACGCTTGAGGCGGCGGCCAGCGACTTCCTGAAGGAAACGGGTTTGCGCTGGATAGAAAAGCCCTTCGTCCCGGCCGATGTCAGCAAGGCCGTGGATGAAGTTCTGGGCGGCGATTAGAGCCGTTTTCCGGCGCCCCGGATGGTCTTCAATACCCGGGGCTTTGACGGGTCCTTCTCGATCTTCCGCCGCAGACGCGCGATGCGAACGTCGATACTGCGGTCGAACGGGTCGCTGTTAGGACTGTGCGTAAGATCGAGCAACTGATCGCGGTTCAGCACGCGATTGGCATGGTGCACGAAGACATGCAGCAGGTCATATTCCATGCTGGTCAACTGGATTTCCTCGCCCTTCTCGCCAAGAAGCTTGTGCGCCGCGGTATTCAGCGTCAGTCGCCCGATCCTGACTTCATCCTGCCCGACCGGGGCCGACGGCGACGAAGCGGTTGCCGTGACCCGGCGAAGCACGCTTTTCACCCGCGCCAGCAACTCGCGAAGATCGAAGGGCTTACCCATATAATCGTCGGCGCCGATCTCCAGCCCGATGATCCGGTCCAATGTCTGGCCCGCGGCCGTCAGGATAATGATGCCAACGTCGGAATGTTCGCGCAGATAACGGGCGATCGTCAGCCCGTCCTCACCCGGCATGTTGAGGTCGAGGATCACGAGGTTGACCTTCCTGTCCCCGGCCATGATCTCGCGCAGCGCCTCGCCGCCGTCGGCGAGGCTGACCTTGAATCCGTGAAGATCGAGATATTCGCCCACGGCTTCGCGAATCTGGGCCTCGTCGTCGACGACGGCTATGTGGGGGGAGTCGGACATCTTCGAGCGCAAACCCTTCCAGAGTAACGTTTACAGACATCTTTACCGCGAATGGGCCGCGCAGGTCCAACCTCCACTGAAGCAATTGTAACATTTTTCCTGCAGGCGGAAATCTTCGTGCAACAGAAGGGACGTAAAAACAATCCTGAGAGCATAGCGTTAAGACCCTTGGAAAGTCGCAGGCAAGGTTCGCAATCGACGGGCGGTGGGGGACACCGGCGACAGCCGGCAGCCGAACGTCGAAAGCGAACAAATAATGGTTGGGAATACAGCCGCAGGGATTGCAGACGGGGAGGTCTCGGCAATCCAGCAGCGGAATCTGTGACGATGGCCGGCCCCGTTTTGGAATTAGGATGGGATATTCGATTGCCGGGCCGGCCGGTTTTCGTCGAAAGCTGTCGAGAACAACCCCCGGCATTATTTTTTCCTGTCCATGCTTTTCTTCGAGCGCCTGGTCGGCGCGGCGCCCAGCGGATCGTCCGGCCAGAGATGCTTGGGGTAGCGGCCTTTCATTTCCGCTTTCACCTGGGCATAGCTGCCCCGCCAGAACCCGGCCAGATCGCGGGTAACCTGGACCGGCCGTCCCGCCGGCGACAACAGATGCAGCAACAGCGGAACCCGCCCGTCCGCCACGGCCGGCGTTCGGGCCTCACCCAGCATTTCCTGCAGACGAACGCGCAGAACCGGGCCGTCCGGCTCGCCATAGTTCAGCGCCAGGCGTGACCCGGTCGGGGCGGTCCAGTGCGCCGGGGCGCCCTCTTCCAGCAACCGGGTCTGCTCCCGGCTCAACAGGCCGGCGAGCGCCGCTTTCAGTTCGACCCGCTGCAACGCCTCCCGGCTTGCCACACCCGCCAGAAACGGCCCCAGCCACTCGTCCAGCCGCTCCATCAGGCAGGCGTCGGAAACATCCGGCCAGCCCGCGCCGCGATAATCCATGCCGCGCAGGAACAGAACCCGCGCCTGCCATTGCCGTAGCGCATCCGTCCAGGGCAGCGCGGCCGGCCCCATGCGGCGGATGCCCGCCAGCATCGCCTCCTGAACCGCCGGCGGCGGCAGCCGCTTCAGCGGTTCCTCCTTCAAGGTAATGGCGCCCAGCCGCAGCCGGTGGGACGCGACGACTTTCTGTTGCCGGTCGTCCCATTCGATGTTTTCAGTCCGCTCGAGGTCGTGCGCAAACAGCGACTCGACCCGGGCAGCGGCCAGTGGCGCGGCAAGGTAAACCCGCGCGTCGGCCTGCGACCCGCCCAGGTCGGCCACCGCCAGCCAGTCTTCCATGGCCAGCCGATCGTCCTCCGGCAAAACGGCGCCGCGCCCGTTGCGCAACAGGTAGCGCCCTTCGGCGCCGCGGCGGCGCGCCACCCGGTCCGGATAGGCCAGCGCCAGCAGCTCGCCCGCATCGCCGCCGCCGTCGCCGGTGATCATCAAGCGCCGACGCAGGTCCCTGGCCGTCCGGCGTACAGCTTCCACCGCCCCGCGCGGGGTCCCGTTCCCGGTGGCGCCCCGCAATATTTCCAGCCGGCTGCGCAAATCGCAGTCGCCCCGCCCGCCCAGTATGTCCCGCTCCTCCAGCAGGGCCGCGATGTCGCAGGCCAGGCTGCCATGCCCGGCCGACTTGCCGGCGATCAGCATATGGGCCAGCCGGGGATGCATCGGCAGGCGAGCCATCTCGTTCCCGTGGGCGGTGATCCGCCCCTCGCGGTCGACGGCGTCCAGTTCCGCCAGCAGTTCACGTGCCCGGGCGTACTGGGCCGGCGGCGGCGGGTCCGGCCAGCGCAGCGCCGCGGGATCGGCAACTCCCCAGCAGGCCAGGTCCAGCGCCAGCGGCGCCAGATCCGCCTCCATGATCTCCGGCGTCTCGAACCGGTTCAGCGCCGCATTTTCCGCCTCCGGCCATAGCTGGTAGCAAATTCCGGGGCCCAGCCGGCCCGCGCGGCCGCGCCGCTGGTCGGCCCCGGCGCGCGAGATCCGCCGGGTTTCCAGCCGCGTCATGCCGCTCCGCGCATCGAAGCGCGGTTTGCGCCGGTAGCCACCATCGACCACGATTCGTATGCCCTCGATGGTCAGGCTGGTCTCGGCGATATCGGTGGCCAGAACCACCTTGCGTACGCCTTGCATGGAAGGACGTACGGCTGCATCCTGGGCCTTGCGGGATAGCGCACCATAAAGGGGCGCAACGAGAATATCGGGGCCGAATTCCGCTTCGTCCAGCAACGCCTGTAGGCGTCTTATCTCACCCTCGCCGGGCAGGAAGGCCAGGATGCTGCCCTCCTCCTCGCCCAGCGCCCGGCGGATCGCCGCCGCCACAGCGCGGTCCAGCCCGCGCGGCGCCGGCCGGTCCAGATAGCGGGTCTCGACGGGAAAGGCCTGGCCCTCGCTGGCGATGACCGGCGCATTACCCATCAATCCTGCCACGGCAGCGCCATCCAGCGTCGCCGACATCGCCAGAATCCGCAAATCCCCACGCAGCGCCTCCTGCGCCTCCAGGCAGAGCGCCATGCCCAGTTCGGTATGGATGCTGCGCTCGTGGAACTCGTCGAAAATCACCGCACCGACACCGGCCAGTTCCGGATCGTCGATCAGGCGGCGCGTCAGAATGCCTTCGGTGATCACCTCAATACGGGTGGCCGGCCCGACCCGGCTGTCCATGCGCACCCGGTAGCCGACGGTTTCGCCCACATCCTCGCCCAGCAGGTCCGCCATCCGCCGCGCCGCCATGCGCGCGGCCAGCCGCCGGGGCTCCAGTACCAGGATATTGCCCTTGCCCAGCCAGTCCTCGCCCAGCAGCGCCAGCGGCACCAGCGTCGTCTTGCCCGCCCCGGGCGGCGCCTCAAGAACGGCGCATGTTCCAATCCGCAATGCGCCGCGCAGACGCGGCAATGCTTCCTCAACGGGAAGGCCGGTGGCTTCGAAGCGGCGGCGGTTCGCGTTCATGACCGCCACAAAAGCAGGGTGGGCCTGCTGCTTCAAGCAGCTATCGGCGAAAACCTAATTTTCACGAATTCAGGATATAGTGGCGGCATGCACAGATTTCTGTTCCGCCTGTCCATGCTCATGGCCCTGACGATCCTGGTTCTGACGGGATGCAAGGATAACAGGGCGACCGTCGAGCGGCTGGAAGCCAAGCGCGACCATGTGAAGGCGATGCTGGTGGAGCGCGCCTCGGCCGATGAGGATGTATCGTCCTACGTAGCGCGCATGGAACAGGCCGGCACCCATTTCAAGCGGGGCGAGGTCGCCCAGGGCGAGGCGATCATGGATGCGGTCACCCGCGACCTGGAAGCCGGTCGCGGAAACATGGCGCGAGCGCCGGAGAACGGCGAATTCGGTCCGCCCCGCCGGGTGACGATCGAAGGCTACGACGAGGCCCAGGGAGCCATGGAACCCTTCATCAGCCGGGATGGGCGGTTACTTCTGTTCAACAGCCAGCACCGCGGCGGAACGCCGCCCGACCTGCACTACGCCGAGCGGGTCGACGATCTGACCTTCCGTTACCGCGGGCCGGTCGATAGGGCGAATTCCGACGCGGTCGACGGCGCCCCTTCGATGGATCGAGGCAACCGTCTGTATTTCATCTCGCCACGCGATTACGGCAAGACTCTGGCCACCATATACAGCGCACGGTTCAACGGCGGCGCCATCGACCCGCCGCGCCTGGTCGACGGCGACGTCGCGCCCGGCAAGCCCGGCATGCTGAACATGGATGCCGAGATCAGCGCCGACGGCAGGACGCTGTACTACTGCGTCAACGAGTGGAATACGGACCATAACCTGCCCCGCACGTCGGATATCCAGGTTGCGCGCTTGTCCGGCGGGCGATTCGAGACGCTTGCGAACTCCGCCGCCATTTTCCACGCCGTGAACTCGAAGGATCTGGAATATGCGCCGGCCCTGTCGGCAGACGAGCGGGAACTGTTTTTCACCCGCGCGCGCTTCACTTTTTCCGGCGGCAAGCTCTCGCTGGCGCAGACCAGCATCATGGTCGCCCGCCGTAACGCCAGCGGCCAGCCTTTTGGAAAACCGCGCCCGATAACCTCCATAACCGGTTTCGTCGAGGGTCCGACGATCACGCCCGACGGGGATAAGGTCTATTTTCATCGAAGGGACGGCGACCGCTTCCACCTATATATGGTGGCGCGGCGCTGACCATCCCGTCGCCGGCGATCAGCCCTTCCCGCCCGCGTCCGGCAACACGCCGCCGATCGCCGCGGTAATGTCCAGCGAGGCCTTCCTGACCTGTTCGCCAAGTTCGGCAAGGCGCGCGTCGGTGATGCGCACGGTCGGGCCGGAGATCGACACGCCGGCGATCGCCTCGCCATATTCATTGTAGACGACCGAGGCGATGCAGCGCATGCCGAGCGTATGTTCCTCGTTATCCAGCGACCAGCCGCGCGCGCGGATCTCGCGCAGGTCCGCGCGCAGCGATTTGATGCCGGTCAGCGTATTGGCAGTAAAGGCTTTCAAGCCCCTGGCCCCGACCAGCGCCCGTACGCGTTCGTCGGACATAGCCGCCAATAGCGCCTTGCCGATCCCCGAGGCATGAATGGCCCCGCGCCGGCCGGGGCGGAAGAATGCGCGCATCGCCTCGTGGGTTTCGACCTGCGAGATGAACACCACCTCGCCTTCGTCCTCGACGCCCAGATTGGCGGTCTCGCCGGAGCTTTCCATCAGTTCGTGCATGACGCCGCGTCCCATGGTCACCAGCTTGCGGCTGCGCAGGAAGGACATGCCGACCCCGAACGCCCCGACGCCGACGACCCAATTGCCCAGCTCGTCATCGATCTTCACGAAGCCGCGCCCCTGCAGCGTCATCAACAGGCGATGCGCCGTCGAGGGCGCGATCTCCGCCAGATTGGCGATTTCGGTCAGAGTCAGCCCGTCGGCCTCGGCGACGATCTGCAAGATATGAAGCGCGCGGTCGAGCGCCTGCACCGACGAAGGTTGCGCCGCCTTGCCGCTGGGTGGGCGCCCGCGGGACCGGGCCGGCTTCGCCGCCGAGGCCGCCACATCGCGATCTGAAGTCCTAGCATCCATTGGTATGACCATACGAGGTTGCGCTCGCCCTTGCTATCCGGTTCATATGGCCCGGTTCGAATTTACCGCGGCCGCCTTTTCCACATCGTGGAACATTTTTTCATTTTAGTTGACTCTCACGAGAATGGAAACTATTTTCGCATTGTGGAAATTCAATAGTTTTTGGGAGTTCGGGCAATGGCGAGAATGCTGGCGACGGAAGCGGCCGTATTGGTCTTGGAAAAAGAAGGCATTACCCAGACCTTCGGGGTGCCGGGGGCGGCGATCAATCCGCTGTACGCCGCGATAAAGAAGCGTGGGACGCTGAAGCATATCCTCGCCCGACATGTCGAGGGCGCCTCGCATATGGCAGAGGGCTACACTCGCACCAAGCCCGGTAATATCGGCGTCTGCATCGGCACGTCCGGTCCGGCCGGCACAGACATGATCACCGGCCTGTACTCGGCTTCCGCCGATTCGATCCCGATTCTCTGCATCACCGGCCAGGCGCCGCGTGCCAGGCTGCATAAGGAAGATTTCCAGGCCGTCGATATCGAATCGATCGCCAAGCCGGTCACCAAATGGGCCTTTATGGTGCGCGAACCGGCCCAGGTGCCGTACGCCTTCCAGCAGGCCTTCCATCTGATGCGCTCGGGACGGCCCGGCCCGGTGCTGATCGACTTGCCGATCGACGTGCAGATGACCGAGATCGAATTCGATATCGACGCCTACGAACCGCTGCCGGCCTACAAGCCGGCGGCCAGCCGCAAGCAGATCGAGAAGGCGCTGGCCATGCTGAACGAGGCGGAACACCCGCTGATCGTGGCCGGCGGCGGCGTAATCAACGCCAACGCGTCCGCCCGCCTGGTCGAGTTCGCCGAGATCACCGGCATCCCCGTGGTGCCGACGCTGATGGGCTGGGGCTCGATCCCCGACGACCACAAGTTGATGGCCGGCATGGTCGGGCTGCAGACGTCGCACCGATACGGTAACGCGACGATGCTGGCCTCGGACTTCGTGCTCGGCATCGGCAATCGCTGGGCCAACCGCCATACCGGCTCGGTCGAGGTCTACACGAAGGGCCGCAAATTCATCCATATCGACATCGAACCGACCCAGATCGGCCGCGTGTTCAGCCCCGATTACGGTATCGTGTCGGACGCCGGCGCCGCGCTCGACATGCTGGTCGAGGTGGCGAAGGAGTGGAAGGCTGACGGCAAGTTGCCTAATCGGCTTAAATGGGCGGCGGAATGCCTGCACCGCAAGCGCACGATGCATCGAAAGACCCATTTCGACGATGTGCCTGTAAAGCCGCAACGGGTCTATGAGGAGATGAACAAGGCGTTCGGCCGCGACACGAAATACGTCACGACGATCGGCCTGTCGCAAATCGCCGGGGCGCAGTTCCTGCATGTCTACAACCCCCGCCACTGGATCAACTGCGGCCAGGCCGGGCCGCTGGGCTGGACGGCGCCGGCGGCGCTGGGCGTCGTCGCCGCGGACCCGGACGCGGAAGTGGTCGCGCTGTCGGGCGATTACGACTTCCAGTTCATGATGGAGGAGTTGGCGGTCGGCGCGCAGTTCAACCTGCCCTATCTGCACGTGCTGGTAAACAATTCCTATCTCGGGTTGATTCGCCAGGCGCAACGCGGCTTCGAAATGGACTATCAGGTGCAGCTCTCGTTCGAAAATATCAATTCGCAGGGTATGCAGGGTTATGGCGTCGACCATGTGGCCGTGGTCGAGGGGCTGGGCTGCAAGGCAATCCGCGTGACCAAGCCGGACGAGTTGGCCGACGCCTTCGAACAGGCCCGCGCCTGGATGAAGGAATACCGCGTGCCGGTGGTGGTCGAAATATTGCTCGAGCGCGTGACCAATATCGCAATGGGAACCGAGATCGACAACGTCGTCGAGTTCGAGGAACTGGCGGAGACGCCGGAACACGCCCCGACCGCGCTCGACATGATGGCAAGCTGACCTTCGCACAGGGAGATACCTGAACCAATGCCCAAATTCGCCGCCAATTTGACCATGATGTTCAACGAGGTCGATTTCCTCGACCGCTTCGCCGCAGCCGGTGCGGCCGGCTTCAAGGGGGTTGAATATCTCTTCCCCTACGCCTTCGAGGCCGACGAGCTGGCCGCGCGCCTTAAGGACAACGGCCTGACCCAGGTGCTTCACAACTTGCCGGCAGGCGACTGGGACGCCGGCGAGCGCGGCATCGCCATCCTCGCCGACCGCAAGGACGAATTCCGCGCCAGCGTCGACAAGGCCATCGCCTACGCCAGCAAGCTGGGCGTACCCCAGCTGAACTGCCTGGCGGGGTTGGTCCCCGGGAATGCCGATCCCGCAAAACTACGGGATACTTTCGTAGAAAACCTGGCCTGGGCCGCGGACAAGCTGAAAGCCGAGGGCATCAAGCTGCTGATCGAGGCGATCAACACCCGCGATGTCCCCGGCTTTTACCTGAACCATACGAAGCAGGCGGCGGACATCATCGCCGAGACCGGATCGGACAATCTGTTCATCCAGTACGACATCTATCACATGCAGATCATGGAGGGCGACCTGGCCCCGACGATCGAGGCCTATCTCGGCCAGATCCCGCATATGCAGCTCGCCGACACGCCGGGCCGGCACGAGCCGGGCACCGGCGAGATCAACTATCCTTTCCTGTTCGGCCATATCGACCGGCTCGGCTACCAGGGCTGGATCGGCTGCGAATACAAGCCGGCGGGCAGGACCGAAGACGGCCTCGGCTGGCTGAAGCCTTATCTTTAAGGAGGACAAGAAATGAAAGTCGGATTCATCGGCCTCGGCATCATGGGCAGCCCCATGGCCGGGCATCTCATCGACGGCGGCCATGAGGCGTTCCTGACGTCGCGCAGCGGCGTGCCGCAGGAACTGCTCGACAAGGACGCCAAGGCCTGCGATACCGCGCGCGCCGTCGCCGAGGCGGCCGATGTGATCATGACCATGGTGCCGGACACGCCGGACGTGGAAAAGGTGCTGTTCGGCGAGGACGGCGTCGCCGAGGGGCTGTCGGCAGGCAAGCTGGTCATCGACATGAGCTCGATCGGGCCGATCGAAACCAAGGATTTCGCCGCGCGTATCAACGAGCTGGGCTGCGATTATCTCGATGCGCCGGTTTCCGGCGGCGAGGTCGGCGCCAAGGCCGGCAGCCTGACCATCATGATCGGCGGCCCGGACGCCGCCTTCGCGCGGGCCAAGCCGCTGTTCGACCTGATGGGCAAGAATATCACACTGGTCGGCGGCAACGGCTCGGGCCAGACCACCAAGGTCGCCAACCAGATCATCGTGGCGCTGAATATCGAGGCGGTCAGCGAGGCGCTGCTGTTCGCCTCCAAGGCCGGCGCCGACCCCGCCAAGGTGCGCGAGGCGCTGATGGGCGGTTTCGCGAGTTCCAAGATCCTCGAGGTGCATGGCGAGCGCATGATCAAGCGCACCTTCAATCCGGGTTTCCGGATCGAATTGCACCAGAAGGACCTGAATTTGGCCCTGCAAGGCGCCAAAGCGCTGGGCGTCAGCCTGCCCAACACCGCCACCGCGCAGGAGCTGTTCAACAGCTGCCGCGCCCATGGCGGGGCCGGCTGGGACCATTCGGCAATGGTGCGCGCACTGGAAATGATGGCCGACCACGAGGTTGCCTAGTGTTCCAGATACGGAACACTAATCTGTTGAATCTAGTGTGATTCAGCTTCCGAGGTTCGACACATTGAATGTGACCAACATCGGAACCATCACGCTAGCGCTGACAAGAGGCCTGCAACGCTGTATTCCCTGAGGGGCGGTCGATCATTGTATCTGCCGCTCCTTTTTTTCGCGAACATCGGGGCCATCATGACCGAACCCAGGGCTATCCTTCTCGATCTCTTCCAGGCCGCCCTTGCCGCCGCCGACCCGGCCAAAGTACTGCCGGGCTTCCTGCCGGCGCCGCCGAAGGGCCGCACAATCGTGGTCGGCGCGGGCAAGGCCGCGGCCTCGATGGCGAATGCGGTTGAGGGGCCATGCCGTGCCCTGCGAGCGCATCGAGGTCATCGAAGCCGCGCATCCCGTGCCCGACGCGGCCGGGCGCGAGGCCGCCGGGCGGATCCTGACGCTGGCCTCCGGGCTCGGCCCCGACGACATGCTGCTCTGCCTGATTTCGGGCGGCGGCTCGGCGCTGCTGGCGCTGCCGGCGGAAGGGCTGGCGCTGGAGGACAAGCAGGCGATCTCGAAGGAATTGCTGCGCTCGGGCGCCGATATTTCCGAGATGAACTGCCTGCGCAAGCATCTCTCGGCCATCAAGGGCGGGCGGCTGGCCGCGGCGGCGCACCCGGCACGCGTCGTCAGCCTGCTGATTTCCGACGTGCCGGGCGACGACCCGGCGACCATCGCCTCCGGCCCGACCGTGCCGGACCCCACCAGCCTGGCCGACGCCAGGGCGGTGCTGGCGAAATACGGCATCACCCCGCCGCCGGCGATCGCCAGCCACCTGGAAAAGCCGGAGTCGGAATCGCCGAAGCCGGGCGACCCGCGGCTTGCCACCTCGACCATCGAGATGATCTCGGCCCCGCAGGCCTCGCTGGAGGCGGCGGCCGAGGCCGCGCGCGCCGCCGGCATCACACCCCTGATCCTGGGCGACGCCATCGAGGGCGAGGCGCGCGAGGTGGCGAAGGTCATGACCGGCATGGCGCTGCAGGCGGTGCGCCACGGCCAGCCGGCGGCGCCGCCCTGCGTCCTGCTGTCGGGCGGCGAGACCACGGTGACCCTGCGCGGCAAGGGCCGCGGCGGGCGCAATGCGGAATTCCTGCTGGCACTGGCGGTGGCGCTTGACGGCCAGCCGGGCATCTACGCCTTCGCCGGCGACACCGACGGCATCGACGGCACCGAGGACAATGCCGGCGCGCTGCTGTTCCCCGACAGTATCGCACGGGCCGAGGCGAAGGGCGTCGGCGCCAAGGCAAGGCTGGCCGACAATGACGGCTACGGTTTCTTCGCCGCCCTCGATGACCTCGTCGTCACCGGCCCGACCCTGACCAACGTCAACGATTTCCGCGCCATTCTGGTGCTGCCGGAATAGGGCTCGAACGGCGTCAGGCGGCCTGCGTCTCCGCCAGGCCGGGCATGTCGAAACCCAGCTCTTCCAGCTGGTCCAGCAGGCCGGCTTTTTCCGCCGCCGACAGTTCGACCAGCGGCGGGCGCACCCGCTCCCACGCCGCGTCGCCGGAATAATGCGCGACCGCCGCCTTCATCGCCGGGATCAGCGGCAGCGCCTGGAAGATCGTGCGCAGCCCGTTCATGTCGTCCTGCCGCTCTTGCGCGTCGGGCGCCTGCCAGTTGGCCGCCAGATCGGCGATCGCCGCCGGGTTGATGTTGGCGGTGGCCGAGATGCAGCCCGCGCCGCCGTTTTGCATGCTCTTCAGCAACAGGGTTTCGTTGCCCGGGAACATGGCGAAACCGGGGAACTGCTTGAGCATTGCCGCCATGTTGCCCCAGTCGCCGGAGCTGTCCTTGATGCCCACCACGGTATCCGGATAGGCCTTCAAGAGCCGCTCAATCAGGGTCAGCGTGATCGGCACCTGCGAGACCGCCGGGAAATGATAGAGATAGATCTTGAGGCGCTCGTCGCCGACCCGCTGGATGACCTCGGAATAGCTGCGGAACAGCCCCTCGTCGCTAACCCCCTTGTAATAGAAGGGCGGCAGCATCAGCACGCCGGAACAGCCGAGCTTCACCGCATGGGCCGTCAGCCGCACCGTATCGGGAATGGCGCAGGCGCCGGTGCCCGGCATCATCCGCGCGGGGTCCAGCCCGGCCCCGGTCAGGGCATCCAGCAGCTCGATCTTCTCCTCGACCGACAGCGAGTTGGCCTCGCTGTTGGTGCCGAACACGGCCAGCCCGCAATCGCGCGCCATCAGCCAGCGGCATTGCCGCACCAGCCGCTCGGCATCGACCGACAGGTCGGCCTTGAACGGCGTGATCACCGGCGACAGCACGCCGGACATTTTTTCGGGTCCACTCATTCCAGGATCGCTCCGTCTCTATGTTTCCGATCGCTGCCGATGGGATAGCGCCAACCCGCCGCCGAGGCAAGAGCGGCACCGTTCGGGGTGATGTAGATTTAGGTAGGTTCCCCTGCCGCCGCGAGGGGCGATTCGGCCGCGATCCGGGCCTGCAATCGGGCGAATCTCGCCCCGGCGGCGAAAACAGGCAGGAAAGATAAAGGTTCAGTGTATGCGCGGTGTATGCGAGGGGTAGGATAAGAGTATGCGGGGAACAGGATAGGAGTAGCTAAGGAGCACAAAAAAACAAACCGGCCCCCAGGCTTGGGGCTGGCCTCATCCAGAGCCTGGCGAAGGACGCTCCGGCCGGGCCCGCGCCCGGCGCCTGAGGGCCGGCACGCGCGAGTGCGCACCGAGCGGTCGTCCGGCCTGTCGAACACGACCCGGCATATTCTGTCGGTCAACCGATTCTGCTGGCCGTAAAACCGCACCGGTTTCCTTCATATGAACTGAACCAAAATCTGGCAGCAGTTGGCCAAGATATTGCACCCATCGTTTGAGATAGATCATAGCGGTGCAATAATGAAGCGCACTACCAATGGCCGGTACTGATTGCCGATCGAAGAAAATAGGAGGCTAACTTGGCTGACTATCCTCTTCGCATTTTCCTGGTAGGAATATTCTTGGTCATCGTAACAGGTTGCGCCGAGCCCGGCCCGAACCTGCCGGTTGGACTGTGGCATATCTACGAGAAATATCAGACTCAGCCTCATTATCGGGCCATGGCCTGCGTGAGAGGGACCACTATGGTTGGCTGTGCCAGAGCATACGGACAGCCATCCCCACAGGCAGCTGTCGATTTGGCCTTGAATATCTGCAGAAAGGAGCAAGAAAAACAGGTGGAAAGAGCACCGTGTTCGTTACGTTTTGTGGGCGATATCGACGTATCCGGCATGGAGAGATCGCAGATCGCTGGGGTGCTCGAGCAATATCAGAGGGAAGCGAGTCCGGGGGAGCGGGCGCCGGGCATCTGGCCGGGCCCGGTAGCGGGCATCGCTGGCGTCACCGTCCGGAAGGTCACGTTTGCCACCGTCGTACAGGACGCCCTGCCCGTGGACGATGTGACTGCCATCAGTTTCTCAGAGGGATCCTTCCACATCCATGTGAAATGGGAACTGAACCTTTCCGTCGTGAAACAGTTCATCGTCCGCTGCGAGGTGTTCGATGCGGCCGACAGGCTGGTGACCAACCGCTCGATTTTCCATGCGCCGGAATCGCCGCGCTGGAATACCTGGCAGCGGATAAATTTCACCAAGCTGAACCAGCCGGGCAAGTGGAAAGTCTCGATCTATGTATCCACCGGTCCTGGCGAGGCTAAGGTTGGCGAAACCTATCTTACAGTGAAACCGGATTGAACGTCATTAAGGTCGCGCCGGATGACGAGCCCCTGCACGGCGGCGCGACCGTAACCGCCGCCGCCGGCGACGTCGGCTTCATCGCGATCCGCCGCGCCGACCTGAACGGCTTCATCGATATCCTGCGAAACGAAGCACCGGTCTACATGCAGATTACGCGGCCCCCCAGGACGTCTTTAACCGGCTCTTCACCGGCGCCGAGCCCGTCGGCGAGGGCGAAGAGACGCCCCCGTAGGCAAGCGCGCGAGAGCGCGCGACGGGGCCGGCGATGAGCCGGTTCGTGATGGAGGGGGGAAGGGATTAACCGCGGAGGACGCGGAGGACCGCGGAGGTGCGCGGCGCCCCATGGCTCCAGACGCAACCTGTCCCTGATTTATTGTCTCACCTAAGGGGTCCAGTCCAATACTGTCTCCGAAACTGCCGAAACTGCTGTACATCCCCACAGCGCATCCACAACAAAAGCCTGTTCCATCAAAGTCCGATGGTAGACCCCGTCACATAATACAATAATTCGGGTCTGAGCTAACCCGGGTTTACCGGACGGTCTCGTCGGTGATTCCGGTCAGCCCGGCGCGGAAGGCTGTGTCCTCGAACTGGCAGGTGGTGCGGGGATTGTCCTGCCGCAGGGCCGGATAGGGCGTGGTGGGATTTCAGCTTCTGGCCGAGATCGTCGAAGGTCGCGGCAGCCTGCGCAGGATGGAGTGCTTAGCGAGTCTTTAACGTGTTGATATTACGTTATTTTTCTTTAATTAGTGTACTGTCCCCCGAAATCCTGCTTTGTATTCAGTGGTTTCGGGGTGTCGCAATATACAACTTATGATAAGCTAAACCGGCGGAGCAGTATCCGCCGTGGATTCGGAAGGTCAAGGCCGTGTTGAGCAACATGGAGAGATGTTTATTAGCAGGTCTGATATATTTGATGGCATGGCCCGCTCTGGCGCATGCGCAGTCTCTGGAACTCAGGAGTGCTTACAACCGATTTTTCCAGCTATATGACCAGGGACAGTATCAGGAAGCTATCCCGTTCGCCGAGAAGGCGCTACGACTGATAGAGCAGGAGTTCGGCCCCAACCATCCGAACACCGCGACCTTGCTATCCTTCCTGGCTGCGATTTACAGTGACCAGGGCCACTATGCCGAGGCCGAGCCGCTATACAAGAAGGCGCTGACAATAAGCGAAAAGATCGTGGGGCCGGCGCATCCGGACTTGGTGCCAATTCTCAACAACCTATCAGCACTCTACCACAACCAAGGCAGATACGCCGAGGCCGAGCCCCTTCGCAAGTCGGCGCTGGCGATCGCGGAGAAGGCATTGGGAGCGGAGCATCCGGATACTGCCCGAATTCTCAACAATTTGGGGGCGCAATACCGGCTTGAGGGCAGATATGCAGAGGCAGAACCTCTCTTGCGGCGGTCGCTGGCCATTACCGAGAAAGCTCTGGGACCGAAGGACGTCCATGTGGCCTTGGCCCTTGCCAACCTTGGCAACATTTTCCTCGACCAGAGGCGCTACGTAAAAGCTGAAACCTACTACAGGCAATCTCTGGCGATCTGGGAGGAAGCGCCGGGCCCTGAGCAGTTGTTGATGACCGAAACACTGAACGACCTGGGGAAAATTTACCGTGTTCAGGGCAAGTACGACGAAGCCGAGGCTCTCCACAAGCGAGCGCTAAAGATTGCGGAAAGAGATTTTTGGTCAGATAACCCGTGGGTAGCCTTCAGCCTCACAGGCTTGGGGAAGCTTTATCAGGCTCAAGGAGATTACGCTCAGGCAGAGTCCCTCCTCAAGAGTTCCCTTGTAATCTGGGAGAAGAACAACAGGCCGGACGAGATTGCCCATAATGTAAACAATCTTGCTGAGCTATACCGCACACAAGGCCGATATGCAGAGGCGGAACCGCTATACATGCGCGCGCTGACAATTCGAGAGAAAGCCTTCGGCTCCGAACACCCTCACCTGACCGCAGGTCTCCAAAGTTACGCCGCCTTTCTGCGGGAAACGGGGCGTATCGACGAGGCCGTCAAGATGGAAGCCCGCGCCCAAGCGATTCGGTCCAAGATATCCGAGGTTAACACGCAGAAATGATAATATTTCAAATCGGGGGACATGGTGAGCTAACCCGGGTTTTCCGGACAGTTCAATTGAGCACCATTGCTCCTGCTTTCATAGTCCAGCGGGCTCATATATTGCAACGTGGCGTGAGCCCTCT